>NZ_JBEGHU010000006.1:0-105742 GCF_040676415.1 Sphingobium sp. LSP13-1-1.1
GTGATAGCCGCCCAGCGGGATGGATGCTCGGCTTCTTGGTCCAGCACCAGGCGGACTGCCCGCTCGCGCACCTCCGGTGCAAACTTGTTCGTTGTCTTGCTCATCTTAGACCCTACCTCTCAGGAGTTAGGGCCTCCGGCAATCCCGGGGCGGTTCATACGGAGGTCGGCCATGACATCATCAGGGATAAGCTTGATCGCAGCCAAAATTCCCAACGGCACGATCAGCAGGTCGTCAAGATAGCCGAGTATCGGGATGAAATCTGGTATGAGGTCGATAGGCGACAGCGCATATGCAGCTACGGCCGCCGCGAGCACTTTGGCATACCATGGCACACGTGGATCGCGCGGAGCCAGCCAAAGGGCAATGACGTCACGCTTAATGTCACGCGCCCATTTCCTCAGCCATGCTATCCGTTCCTTTTTCATGGAACCATCATGAGCGCCCATGCAAATGTCTGCAAATGGTCGATCTTGCTCGGGCCGTTGTGGGATCAGCGGCTTGTCTCGATCCGCTTTCGATAGAGGGCATCAGGCGCTTTCGCAGCCTCGATCCGAATGCGGCGATGACGTATGCCGACTAAGAGCGGGACGCCGATGAGCAAGATACCCACGACAGCTTCGATCACCGATGGCAGCCATCCCGCAATGAGCGCACTGCCATAAACCAGCGCGAAAAATCCAAACCACATAAAAGCGGCAAGGTCTGTGAGAAGCATGGGCTTGCGCCCTTGATAGCGCATATATGCAAACCGCCAGAATGCAGCCTTCATGCTTCCTCGCATCAACTCCTGTCGTCTTGTGTCGGCTCTTGGGGCACGGCGCAATAGGAAAGAGCATCTGATTCTGGTCGGGGTCAGCCCCAGCCACTATCCTCCAGCAGTTCCTTGCGCTCATCGTCGGCAAGCATTGCCATCCGGCCGAGGCTCATGCGGCCTTTACCGAAGGCCAAGACGGCAATGATGCTGTCTATTAATTCGGCTTCTGCTGCTCCCGGTAGCTCTTTCAATGCGAGCCTTTGCAGTTTCTGCCAAGCCGCTTCGTAATCTTCCAGCAGCCAATCAGGCAAACTCGGACTATTCGGGTTGAGACGCGCCTCTTCGATCGTTGCTGCGATGGCGTAGGTATTCCAGTCGGGAACGGACCGCGCTTCATGCACTTCCGCGAGCAGCGGCACAGCCGCGTATGATGCCTCCCCTACGTCGCCTTGATGATGCAGTTCCTGCCAAAGCTCATCCCAAGCGGCCTTAGCATCGCCTTCTCGCAGTTTGCCAATCGCGTTGCGCGGGTCGTAGGGTGTTCGATAGCCGCCGCACAGTCCTGCCCACTTTTTCTCATTCGCCATTCCTAGCTCCCGGCAATGACCCGTGCGAATGGCAAGTTTAAGGCGCATCGGTGCATATCGCTACCGCCTTCTTGTGGTCGCTATCGGGCATAGGGCTGGCCCCTCCAAGGCATCCACCAAAACCAGATCGGTGGTGAAGCTCCCTTTTGATTGGGACCGAACGCAAAATCCCCTTTTCCGTTCTGAACATCGGTTAACGCGGTCAGGATGTCGTCGCACCGTTCCTCTCCCACAAACAGCTCTAAGCGGTCGTTCGTCACCTGCAACTGAAGGTCAGAAAAGGACGGGTCAAAAATGATCCGAAGCTTTTCGAAATCATCGTTCTTCGGATCGCCATAGCCCGGCACGGAGGAAATCGATGGTGTCGGCCGACGAAGCTTGATGGTCCTATGAACTGCCTCAGCAGCGGATCGCATGTATGTGAGCAATTCAACTAATGCGCCGCACGCGGCCGGTTCGGCTGAAAAGTGCCACCCCTTATGAGAACTTCGGGAGGCCGAGTAGCGCCAGACAAAAACCTGTCCGCGCATCTGCCAGTTCGCGACATCCTCGTTCATTCGACCATCCTAGCAGGCATCACAAGCGTCCGCTATCGGCGCACGTCGCGTCCTCGCTCAATGGCAAAAAGTGGTCGACGGCCGACCGTCTGCTTTTCTCACGCCTGAACCTGAATGAATGACCGCTTCCAGGAAACAAAAATTTCCGGTTGGACGGGGACAAGTGGCGCATTTCTGTCGGACGGCTTTTTCAAATCAGCGCTCCTCTAGACGGCGTACCAATGCCTTGATCCCTTCGACCGGGACCAGCGTAGCGCTGCCAAGCTTGAGCGTCCGGATCTCCCCCTCAGCAATGAGTTCATAGAATTTGCTGCGCCTGATCGCCAGCATCCGGCAGGCATCGGGAACACGCACGGTGATCGGTTCGATCCTGTCCTGCGATGGAAGGTCGGTATCCTTGAACGGTCGATGCTCACGGCTCATTGCAGACTCCTCAGCTTCCGGGTGGTGGGATCGTCGGTGGCCGGAGCGGCGCTGCCCGCAAACCGATCGGCAATCTCGTCGATGAGCTGGGCGAACAGCTTGGCCCCTGCGGCCTGCGCCGCTTCATTGACCGGGTGCATGGCGCCAGTGACGAGCTGATGCCGGACCATCCGCGCCAGCACCTCCCAGACCAGCGCCTGGTTCCGCCTGAGCCAGTCGGTGTTGCGCTCGATTTTGGTCAGGCGAATGCCAATGGCCTCGTCGGACTTCGGCGCCTGCCGCCGGTTGAACCAGGCATTGAGCGCCTCGACCAGGATTTCCGACCGCGCCCGGCCCGAACTTGTCGCCAGATGCTCGAGCCGCCTGCTCATCTCCTCGGGCAGGAACAGTTGGTGCCGGGTCTTGTAGCTCTTCATCGGGCGCTTGCCTGTTTGGGATGTCCGGTGGCAGCGGACCAGCCCAGCGCAAGGGGGAACACAGGAGCGATCCGCTGCCATGGATGATTATGGCCGTCCGGCCCCTGTCTGGACATGGGGCAGATAGGGGCAAATCGGCCCGGTTCGGCCCTACATGCCGCCGATACTGGGACCGCCGCGACCCCGGCCGATGGTCCAACTGATCGGCCGGTCCTCGCGCATCAGCCCGGAAAGCTGCTTGCCCACATGGCGGTCCAGCTCGTCACGCCAGGGGACAAGCGTGAACTCATGGCTGCGCTCAATCAGCGCGAACCGGCCGGATGTCATGTCGATCCGTCGCCTGAGTGTCCCCTCCACCCGTTCGCCCGGCACCGTCTCGGCAAAGGGCAGGCCCATTTCCTTCGAGAGTTGCCCGGCCACGGTCCGCACCTCACGCTCGCGCAAGATGCGCAGCAGATTGCGGCGATAGATGACCTCGTCCCCCTGCCGTTCGGCCAGTTGCTGATCGACCAGCCATTGCTGGCGCAGCGCCAGCGCCTTGCGCACCTCCTGCCCATAGCCGCTGTTGGCAATGGCGGTCTTGTCGGTTGCCGTCAGCTCCCGGTCAAGCCAGGTAGCGGCCTGAACGCCAGTCTGCTGGAGGATCGGCGCTGAGGACAACATTTCGATCTTTACCGGCTCGGCCCGCAGCTTGCGCTGCTCATGGGCGCGAACGGTGTCGAGATGATCAGGCCCGATATTCCATGTCCCGTCGGCTTCGCGCTCCGGCTTGCCGGTTGCCTTGCGGATGGCCTCCAGCCGCCGGACATGGGTTTCGACAAATGCCTCGCTGGCATCGGGATCATGATTGAGGTGAATGCCCAGGCTGTAGCGTCCGGCGTTCGCTTCGGCGATCCGGGCGACCGTGCGATCGACGCTGCGCGGTTCTGCTTGTCTGGGTGTCAGGCTCACCATGCCGCCGACCGGCGTGGGTTCGGCGCTGGTCCCGACATCGACATAATGGCTCCGCCCGTCGATGCCGTCGACAATGAGATAGCGGCGCTCATGATCGTCATCGGCGGCGCCCCGTTTCATGACCTTGCCGATGATGGGACCCGTGACCTGCTCGGGCGCCGGATCGATGCCATGCACGACATAGCGGCCGGGATTGATCCGGGCTGCTTCCTTCTCCCGCGTCATCTCCCGATGCATGAGGCGGATGATATCGCCACGCATCCCCATGTCGGTCAGGGTCTTTTCCATCTGCGGGGCCAGCGACCAGGAAAGCGGTCCGGTGGGCTCCGCCAGTTCCATCCGCTCCAGCACCCGCGCCCTGGCGACGAGCAATTGCTGCTGGCCCGCATCGATGCCTTGCAGCCCCTCCATCCGGCGCAGGTCGATGACATGGTTTTTTGCTTGGGCCAGCATCATCCGGTCGAGCCGGGTGAGGCGTTCGGCCTGCACCTCCTGTTCGAGTTGCTGGCGCACCTCGATCTCGCTTTGTGGGCCCAGGGCCCGGGTCATGATCTCCGATGCCCGATAGCGGATGCCATGGGCGATATAGTCGCCCGCTATGTTGAGCGTCTTGCCGTCTTCGGTCACGCCCCGGATCAGGATATGGCTATGGGGATGGCCGGTATCGAAATGATCGACCGCCACCCAGTCGAGAGTCGTGCCCAGATCCTCTTCCATTTTCGCCATCAGATCGCGGGTGAAATCGCGCAGCGTATCGAAGGCGGGGCCGTCCTCCGGCGCGACGATCAGGCGGAACTGATGACGGTCATCCAGACCCCGTTCGGCAAAGGCCCGAGAGTCGGCCTCGTCGGCGAAGGTCGAGTAAAAGCGTCCCGGTTCGCCTTCACGGCTGACGCCATCGCGTTCGAGATAGCGCAGGTGCGTCCCCACGGCGCCGGCTTTGCCGGCCAGCTTCACCACCCGCGCTTTCACCGTCACGCGCCGGGGCCGCACGCGCATGCCGCTGCCCCGGTCGAAGGACCAGCCCGAACCGCGTGTCACGGCGGCCGCGATCCGCGCGCCGCGGCCGCGCGCATTGAAGCGGCCGGTACGAGGACCAGAACCAACACCAGCATCACCTAACCGACGCGGATTGCCGCCGCGCCGGGCGACCTGCTTCATGATCTCCGAGCGCAGCTTCGGTGCTTGCGGTGGGCGGGCGCTGTCGCGCCGCGAACGCCCGACGCGGGGCTCGAAGCTATCGTCATCCTGTGCCATCCTGGAGGATATGGCGAGAAACGCCCCAAGGCCTCAAATATCTCGCGCAAAAGCCCAGCTTCGCTGCGGCTTTGCGAGCAAACAGTGTCGGTTTTCCATCTCTCAGGAGACAGGCCGTCTCCAGCAAAAAGGATGTGCAGACAGGGGCTTGGCCGGGCAAATGCGACGAAGCGTTCCGGCCTTTATCTTGCTTTACTAATCGGGCATGGCACTGGGTGGATTTTTACGCCTGTTCTTCTCACATACTACGAGTCTCCGGGGACTGTAAATATAGTCCCTGTGCGTTCACTGTCGTCCGCGGGCGTATCTCTCACAGGCTTCATGCGTTACTTCGTGCTCAACACGTCGGCCGGCACATGCTCTCGTTCGTGTGAACCGGGCAGTCCAAGCATATACAGCGCTCTCACCCTGGCGGGGGAAGCAGGCAAGATGGCGGACATACCCCGTTCTGCGGCCCTGTGAGGGGCACTTCCCGCGCGCGGGAACGGGTTGGTTTAACGTGTGACGGAATCCTCCTTCAGTAGCTCAGCAACAGGCCGGTTTCGGGGTCGCACTGGCGCTTCTCGGTGATTTTGGCGCCGGATTTCCATTCGAACTCACCGCCGTCGATCCAGACGCGATGAAGGATCACCGCCAGCTTGCGAGCGACCGCGACGATCGCGCACATCAGGCTCGTTCGCTTCGCGATCCGCATGCCCCAGGCCTTGAGCGCGGAGTAGCGTTTGACCCGCATCAGCAGCGCGGCAGCGGCCTCGCACAGGGCTCCGCGCATGTTCACATCGCCCATTTTCGAGACGTGTCCGTTCCAGTCGATCGTCCCCGACTGGTGGCGCCTGGGCGTCAGTCCGAAGTGCGCGCCAACGTTGCGCGAGCGGCGGAACCGGTGCGGATCGTCGATCGCCGCCTTGAATGACAGGGCGGTGATCGGACCGACGCCCGGCACCGTCATCAACCGCCGGCACACCGGGTCGTTGGCGACGAAGTTGAGCACCAGGCGGTGCAGTTTGTCGAAAGCTTCGAGCGTCGCCACGCGGGCCGCCAGCATGTGGTCGATCATCGCCTGGAACACATATTCCTCGTCCTGCATGAGTTCCCGGACACGACCTTCGAACTTGCTCGAAGTGATCGGCCCGACACGCAACCCGTAGGCGCGCAGGGCTCCCCGGATGTGGTTCTGCAGGTCGATAAGCTTGCGCTTCAGGAGCTTGCGGTTCGACAGCAGCGTGCGCAACCGCTGGTTCGCGATGCCCTTCACGTGGACCATGCGGAACCAACCAAGGCGCATCATCTGCGATCCCCATCGCGTCGTTGCGGTCGGTCTTGTTGCGCATTGCTGCCAATGAACTATGCATGTGCCGCGTCTCGACGACGATCACCGGCAGCTCGCAATCCTTCAGCTCGCGCGCCAGCCAGATGCCGATCGAGGAGGCTTCGACGCCGATCCGTTTGACGCCGGAATAGTCGGCCAGGATCGCCGTGACCGACTCGGGATCGGTCGCCACTTTCGCTTCGCGCACGCGCTTTCCATCGGCGTCGACAATGCACACGCTGGTCTCTTCCAGCGATACGTCCAGTCCAACATGCAGGTCCATCGCAAGGCCTCCTGATCGCCAAAAACTGCGGCGATCCTACCGGCTCTCACACTCTGCGTCGCTCGCGGCGACGCGCTCCCGCCCGATTACGAGAGCCATCATCTCTTAACCCGGCACCCCTTCCTTATGTTCCCTATATGTTCCATTCTCAAGCCCGTAGCGATTCTCAGGGAAGGGCCAGGCATGGGCGTGCAGATCGAGGCAATGGACGGCGGCAGGCTGAGGCTGAGCGGCGATGTCGAGACCGTTCTCGACCTGCCTGCCAGCGCGGTAACGGACGGCTTTTCCTTCGCCTTTTCCGATGGGACATTGCTGCGCTGCCATCATGATATTGGCAGCGGGCGCTGCCATTTCACGCTCGCGGCGGAGGGCGCAGCCATCGTCAGGATCGTGCGTGATGGACGTTATGACCGTGCGCAGATTGAATGGAAAATCGAGTGGATGACACTCGCCTGCGGCAGCAGGACGCTGTGCCCGATCCATGCAAAACCGCAGGATGACGGGCGGCAGTTGGTGCAGGATATCGAGGCAAAACAGGCGGCTTAGGCTGCGATCCGATGAATGGATTGGGTGCTTTTCCGCCTTGCGGCGATGATCAGGCGGCTTTCGCCAAGCTTTCAATCCGGCTTTCGCAAGCCTCACGGACGAGGCTGTGCAGCAGCGCGACGCGCTGCGCGATCCAGTCCAGCTCCTCTTCGGTGATGCGATAGGCACGCGAGTAGCGGGCCTTAATATAAGCATCGCGCAGCAGGGAATAGCATCGCTTCTCGAACCGGGTTTCACGGGGCCAAACGGCTTTGAGCGACGGCTCCAGTTCCTCGGCCAGATCACGCAACCGGTTCAGATTATGGCTCTTGGGGCTGTACAAAGTGCGGACGAGAAACAGGCAGTGGTAGAAGCGTTCGGTAGCTTGATGGAACTGGAAGGCGGCCTCTTTTGGACGGCCCTGCCGCACCGCATAGAGTGCAGTATCAAGGAACCCTTCGGCGCTTTCGAACCATTCGTCGAAATAGTCCTGTGTTTCCTTCAGCGCCTGCTCTGCCGATAGCGGCTGCGGCTCGACAAAGGGGTGGCCCGGCTCCTCGAACAGGGCGATGCCGTCGCGCAATATGTCCATGAAGAAATAGCGACCCAGCCGCAGCTTCTCGTTCACATCGTCGAGGCTGTGATAGATCAGGCTGACCGGCGTGCGCAGGATTGTGCCCGCCGACAGGTCGGCGAGAAGCTGCGCCTCAGTCTTCTCCCAAAACTCCGCAATGTCGGTCAGATCGTCATGATTGACGACGATCAGCAGGTCATAATCGGAGAAATAGCGGCCCACCGGGTCTTCGACCCAATCGCCCCGCGCATAGCTGCCGAACAGGATGATCTTGAGCAGCCTGCCGTTACGATAGCGCGGCTGGGTGCGCTGCGCGGTGGCACGGGCAAAGCCCTCGCGCACGGTCTCGACCACATGCGCCAGTTCGCGCCGCTTGCCTTCGGGCAGATGGTCGAGGCTGGTCTTCATGGCCCTAGTCCTAACCTGCTATCGCAAATCCGCCAACCTCGCCGCGTAGCAGCGACGAGGTTGACGGCATGAAATCTCTCCGCCTCGCAATCATTTGCGCCACCATCGGCGCGGTGGCGATGCTTCTCCATGGCGCAGATGGTAACCGATATGGGCGATGGCGCGGCCCATCTGCCGCTCGACGGCCCGGACGGAAAGGCCGGTTATTCTGGCGACCTCCTCATAGGTCATGGCATCGAGCCGCACCGCGAGGAATATCTCCCGGCGCAGGCGCGGCATTGTCAGCAGCGCCGCCTCCAGACGTTCCAGCCGATCAGGATCAGGGGTGTCGGTCATGACAGGTCTCCCGTTCAAAGGAAGGACCGGCGGCCCGAAAGACCGCCGGTCAGGACAGGTCATGCGGCCTGCTGCAAGGATGCGGGATCGGCATGGGGTTCATCTGTGGCCTCGGACGACGAGGCCATTACTTCGGCGGTGCTGACCGTACGGCTGACGCTGCCGACGCCACCCCGCTGCGTGTAGCTGCTGGGAGGAAAATACAGCCAGCGCGGCACCCAACCCTCGACCTTGGCGCGTCCGTTGGTGCCTGTCAGACAGTCACGGATGATCTGCTTCTTGGTCTTGCCGGTTTCCTTCGCATTGGCCTCGGCAATATCCTTGCCCGCCACCTCGGCCAGCATGGCGTCGATCACCTCACGGTCGCGCAGACTATCGAGCAAGGCATCGTCTGCCTGCCAGACCTGCGCCATGTCGATAGCGAGTTGGACGCCCAGCGCATCGACAAGATCGCACCTGGCATCCAATGTCTCGCCCATCGCCACTGAGAGAATGGCCATGACGGTGGCATCGTCCAAGGTGCAGAGCTTGGCATAGAGGCTGGTCAGTCCATCGCTGCCGTCTGTGATGGTCGGGCTATCGGGATCGAAGTCCAGCACCGCCAACAGCCTGCGCCGCTCGGCATCTAACTGCGCCTCGGATGGGCTGTTCTCGACGCTCTCGGCAATCGCATCGGCGGCGCGCTGCGACTCCGTTCGGATTGTCCACAGCGGCGATCCCGCGATCATATGCGCCACTGCCAACCGGAGGCAGAGGCCGGGTTCGCCAATCATCCGCGCCCGGACGGCGGCATGGCGGTGAAGGTCGATATAATCCTGCTGGCCGCTCGTCACTTCGGGGCGCGAGGGTTTGTTGGTGGCTTCACCGCTCTCCCCCTGCCTCTCCAGCTTGCGGGCTTCCTTGGTCGTGAGATACCCCTCATAAAAGGCGACATCGCCGCGAGGGCTGGTGACAATATAGACCTTGCCGCCCTTGCGCTTGGGGCAGCGCTCATATTCCCAGCCATGGAAGGGTTCGCCCTGTGGGAGCAGGATGACATCGTGCCACCCGGCATCCCGATATTCCTCGACCCGCGTTTCTATTGCCGCATTCTGGGCCTGCCAGAAGGCTGCGACATCCGCGAAATAGCGCTCCTCCCCGAACAGGTCGGAAACGATGCCGCCGTCATAGCTCTCCACATCGAACAGCGCCGCCTTGATGGGGATCGTCACCCCTCCGAACAGCCACGCCTTCAACGCCGAGCCGGTCGGCACATAGGCGCTCTCGTCATCGAGCAGGGCCAGCCAGTCGCGCTGCTGGGATTTCGAAGCAAGGGTCAAGTGCCGCACGGTTACCGTGTCGATCTTCCCGGATCGATAGAGATTGCGGATGCGGGGCAGCAGATTGCCCAAGGCCAGCGTCCGTTTCACCTGCAACGCGGTCAGCCCGAAGGTCAGCGACAGTTCCTCGACGCTCCGTCCCTCCCGCATCAATCGCGTGAAGGTCTCGCACTGGGTCATTTCATCAGGATCGAGCCGGGCGATATTCTCGATCAGCGAGGCTTCCAGCGCCGCCGCATCGTCCCCTGCCTCGATCACCGCGCAGGGCAGCGCCTCGGCTTCACCGCTTTCTTGCGCCACGGCAAGCGCCGCCTGATAGCGCCGCTTGCCTGCCACGATCTCATAGGTGTCCGGACTGCCATTCACCCGCACGATCAGCGGCACCAGCACGCCCCGCGCCCTGACGGACGGGAGGATATTGGACAGGTCCGCCTTGCCCTTGCCGCGCATGTTGACGGCAGAGACGGCGAGCTTTGCGATGTCGATATGCTTGAGTTCCATGGTCCTTCACTCCTTCAAACCGCCGCAACCGGCGCCGGAATGGCGGGTGGGCGGCAGGAGCGAACCGGCAGGCCCGCCGGCAGAGCCGGGCTGCATCCACAGGACCGGAACGGAGGTGGAGGACTCCGGTGAAGCCGGAGTTGCGGCCCGGCGCGGCGGGCCTAAAGGGCAGCGACGCCCACCCGCCAGATCGACGCCGCCAAGGCCTACGCCGACGCACCACGAGTGCGGCGACCGCCGGGACGGTGCGCAGCACCGGCCCTCATGCGTTACTGATCGTCACCCGAATGGGCCGAGACGCCAAGGGCGGCTCGGTGGAGCGAAGCGGAATAGAGCGGGGTCGCGCCAGCGGCGCGGAACGCCCATCAAACCTGCAAGGGGACATTTGCGACAGTCAGGTTCGGAACGTGACAGCGTCGAATTCGACCGTCGCCCGAGAGCGGGCCGACGTCCGTTCGCGCAACAGAGCGGCCGTTCAGCGGACCAAATCGTCTCTTCCAAACCGGTCGTCCGTTCAGGCAGTTAGATTTCAGGCCGTGCCTGGAGCGCCTTCATCGGCAGAAAAGTTGGGGGGAGTGGACATTATTCCAAGCGCGCAATCAACGCATCCGTGCCCGCTTCAATGCCGCCGGAGAGATCTCCTTTTCGGAAGCTCGGAAGGATTTTCTGATCGATAATTTGTTGGCAGACCCCATCAGGCAGTCGCTTCTCCAAGCCATAGCCAACTGCTATTCGGACCTTGCGCTCTTTTGGCGCGACCAGAAGAACCACGCCGTCATCATAGCCTTTGCGCCCAATTCCCCAGCTGTTCGCTAAGTCTCTCGTGTAATTGGCGACATCGCGTCCATCAAGCGAGGGCACTGTTACAACGACCAGTTGATGCTGCGTTTTCTGCTCTAGCTTCGCTAGCCTGCCACTCAGGGTGGCCTGTTCTTGGGGCGATAGGATATGAGCCGTATCGGTCACGCGGCCAGCCAGTGGCACGGCTGCCATAGAGGTCGCAGAATTTTCGCTTTCAGTTCCAGCGGCTGGAGCACTGGTCGCCTGCCCATTCGAGCATGCAAGCGTGAACAGCACTGATGCGCAGGCAATTCCTCGAAGCGATCGTCTCATGCGGGCATCGTGAGGTGCAGTTGTGGGACCGTCAATGTCCGTTTTGTCGGCGGCTCCGGAAAGTCTGGTTCCCGGTAAAAATGTTGAAATGCTGCCCTTTGCTCGCGGCCCGGGCGGGCCGACGGGAGCCGCCGACATCTCGGTCGTTGGCGAATCCGAAACGATGCCTTATCATCGAGTCTGTGGGTTACAGCTTGAAACCACGCAATCTCAGCGAGTTGGTCACCACCGAAACCGACGAAGCGCTCATCGCGAAAGCGGCGAACATGGGGCTGATGAGGATGCCGAGAAACGGATAGAGCGCACCAGCGGCAATTGGTACGCCCGCCCCATTATAGACTAGCGCGAAGAACAGGTTTTGCCGGATATTGCGCATGGCCGCATGTGCCAAGCGCCGCGCGCGGACAATGCCATCGAGATCGCCCTTTACCAGCGTGATTCCGGCGCTTTCGATCGCGACATCGGCGCCGGTGCCCATGGCAATGCCGACATCGGCCTGAGCGAGCGCGGGCGCGTCGTTGACGCCATCACCCGCCATCGCGACCTTACGACCCTGTTCCTGCAATTCGCGGATGATGCAGGCCTTGTCTTCCGGCAGCACATCGGCGCGGATGTTGTCGATGCCGAGCCGTGCGGCAACGGCCCTGGCCGTTCGCTCATTGTCACCGGTCGCCATGATGATTGTCAGGCCAAGCGCGTGAAGGGCCTTCAGCGCATCGGGCGTCGTCGCCTTGACCGGATCGGAGACGCTGATCATTCCGGTGACGGCGCCCTCGACGGCGACGAACATTACTGTCTCACCTTTGCTGCGCCGCGCCTCGGCCTTTTCGGCAAAGTCTTTCGCGTCGAGTGCAAGATCGGTGATCAGCTTCAGATTGCCCAGCACAACCTGCTTTCCGTCAACCATGCCCTTGACGCCCTTGCCAGTGACTGCCTCGAAGTCATTGGCGGAGCCGAGCGCGATGCCGTGCTGCTCCGCACCCTCGACGATGGCTTCGGCCAATGGATGTTCGGACCCTTTTTCAAGCGTTGCCGCAAACCGGAGCACCTCCTCCTCGTCGAAGCCGGATTCGGGAATTACGGCGACAAGCCTGGGCTTACCCTCGGTCAGCGTGCCGGTCTTGTCGACGATCAGCGTATCTACCTTTTCGAAGCGTTCGAGCGCCTCCGCATTTTTGATCAGCACGCCGGCCTGCGCACCGCGACCTGTGGCCGTCATAATCGACATCGGCGTCGCGAGGCCCAGTGCGCACGGGCAGGCGATGATCAGCACGGAAACCGCCGCGATCAGCGCATAGGAAAGTGCGGGCGCCGGACCCCATATCGCCCAGCCGATAAAGGCCAGCACCGCAACACCGATCACGGTGGGGACGAACCAGCCCGCCACCTTGTCGGCATATTTCTGGATCGGCGCGCGTGATCGCTGTGCCTGCGCAACCATGGCGACAATCTGGCTGAGCATCGTGTCCGCGCCTACCCGGCGTGCCTCAATCACGAGGCTGCCGGTCCCGTTGATAGTCGCGCCGGTGACGGGATCTCCAACCGTCTTTTCAACCGGAACCGGCTCGCCCGTGATCATACTTTCGTCAATCGAACTATGGCCATCGACCACTTCGCTATCGACCGGCACCTTTTCGCCGGGACGCACGCGCAGGCGATCGCCGACATGGACATGCTCAAGCGGAATTTCCTCTTCGCTGCCATCGTCACGGATGACGCGCGCGGTCTTGGCGGCAAGATCGAGCAAGGCGCGGATCGCCTTGCCGGTCCCCTCGCGGGCACACAATTCCATCACTTGCCCCAACAGCACAAGCACGACAATTACCGCCGCCGCTTCAAAATAGACGGGCACGGTTCCGTGCATGTCCCGGAAGCCTGATGGAAATATCGACGGCGCGATCACGGCCACGACGCTGAATGTCCAGGAGGCGATCACGCCCATGGCAATCAGCGAGAACATGTTGAGGTTCCATGAGAGGAAAGATTTCCAGCCGCGTTCCAGGAACGGCCAGCCGCACCACAGAACGACCAGCGTCCCGAGTGCGAGTTCGAGCTCTTGCGCGGCGTGTTCGCCCAGCGCTCCCCTGATCCAGCCAAGGCCGACCATCGGCCCCATCGCAAGTACCAGCAGCGGCACGGTGAGGACAGCGCCGATCCAGAAACGGCGGATAAAATCGACCAGCTCGGGATTGGTGCCTTCATCAGCCATGGCGGCGGATTCTAGTTCAAGAGCCATGCCGCAGATCGGGCAGGAACCGGGTCCGGTTTGCCGCACTTCGGGATGCATGGGGCAGGTGTAGACTGGTCCGGCATAGCCTGCGGACACTCTGTCATAGCGTCCGTCCTTCGGTGCCACACTACCATGCGCGTGGCCCGCATGGGCATGGTGATGTCCGCAATGATGGTCGCTCATGACCGCAAAGCCTCTTGCAATATACTATAGAGGGGTATAGTAATATTCGCATGCTTTTGCAAGGTGAACATCTGATGCGCAACAAGTTCGACAAGCAGATCGCGCGGATGCGCCGCATAGAGGGGCAGGCGCGCGGCATCGCGAAGATGATGGAGGAGGACCGCTACTGCATCGATATCCTTCAGCAGTTCGCGGCGGTAGAAGCGGCATTGCGGTCAACGCGTGCCGAAGTGCTCAAGGTACATGCGGCACATTGCGTAGAGGAAGCCATCGCATCGGGTGATAAACACGACCAGAAGCAGAAATTTTCCGAACTTGTGTCGCTGTTCGAGAAACAAGTGCGCTGATCATGCTTCTTCGTTCGCCGACAAAGGCCACGTTGCGGCGCTCCTCCAACGTACTTGAAAGCAGTCCTACATTCACTTTTCAGGCTGGTAAGAGATGAGCGCCCCCAACCGCAGATGCGGATCTGCAGCCTGGCTATTGGGAGCAAAAGCGGACGTTGCAAATTCGTGCGAAATCGTGAAGCCGAGGTGACCGTCACCAGAAATCGATTCAATACCCGTTATGCCCAGCAGGACCGCCCGGTGATCGGTCTGCGGCGGCAGGCCGACGCGGCGGTTGTGCCGGTTTCGATCTCGTCGGACACGCGCGATGAAACTACGCGCAAGAAGGAGATCCATACAGTGTTACTGGCCGCGCTCGACCGCGCGCCAGGTACCGACATCGAACTGGTCTCCGGGACAGCGCAATTGTCCCCCGTAACCAAGGCGAATTACCTGGAACTGCAGTTCCAGTACGCGGGCCGGGTCGACACCAGTAAGATCGACGTCATGCTGAGGGTAAAGCTGGCTGGCTCGGCCGCGGCCACCGAGAAGAAACTGACCGATTTCATCAAGGCTATCTCGGGCTCCGGCCGCGCGACGATCGACAAGACCGGCGGCCTGACGCTCGCCATCGTCAATCCCGACCAGTACCGCGACGAGATCTACCGTCGCATCGCCGCGGGAGCGAACCGTGCAGTCGGCTTCTATGGCGCGGACTATGCCGTGAATGTCAGCGGCCTCGACCGGGCCGTCGCCTGGTCTCAAGTCAGCAACACCGAGGTATTTCTGTATATTCCGTACGGCTTTTCAGTTGGGAAGTAGGGCACTTGGGGATGCCGGCGAAAGCCGCCGACAGAGCTGCCGTTCGCAAGCCTCAATCAAATCATTGAAGCTGCCATACATTCAGGTCTCGAAATGTCCCTGGCCCGTTCAATTCGCCATGGGTTTCCGCCTGGCGGGCAAGTCCAAGCGCTCGAACCCAAGGTCAGGGTCGGCGAAGCAGTTCAAACCGATGAAGGCTTTAGCAAGCTAGTGAGCAAGACGATGAGCCGCGGCACCAGTCAAGGCTGGGGGGATCGGGTATCGATGCCCCACAACACATTCAATCGGTCAACGATCAGCATCATACGATGCCGGTCGAAGGGAAGCATCCATCGCATCAGTTCAATCAGATTCGTCCGCCCTTTGGGGTCGCCCGGCATCCAAGCGGGTCCAGCCCATCGCCGAGCCGCACGGCGAGAATAGATTTGCCGCAATGAGAAACAAGAATAGTCCGCGCCATTTGCCTAATGCTCGGACTGATAAATCGCTGCTCGCGCACATCCTCCGGCCGTCCACAGAAGCAGCGAAGTAGGGGAGAATGAAATGCCAAAGCGCTTCAGGGCCATTTTCTGGGTTTCCGCTGCACCGCTTGCGCTGATCGCTTCTGGTCAGGCATTCGCGCAGGAGGCTGCACAGCAGTCGGCGTCATCGACGGCGTCGCCGCAGGAAGTATCCAGCCAGCTGGCCGACATCGTGGTGACTGCCGAGCGTCGGTCGAGCAGCTTGCAGCGCACGCCGATCGCCATTCAGGCAGTGGACGGTGGCGCCCTTCAGGAAGCCAATGTGTCCAAGCCCGTAGACCTCGTGAAGCTGGTGCCGGGGCTGTCGGTCAGTCGCGGCTTCGGCGGGCTGAACAATATTTATGTCCGCGGCATCGGTGCGCAGATCATAAACGCGTTCGGTGACATGGCTGTGGCGCAGAGCATCGACGGCGCCTATGTCGCGCGCGGCACTGCGCTTTCCGGCGCTTTCCTCGACGTTGCGCGGATCGAAGTCCTGAAGGGGCCGCAAGGCACGCTGTACGGCCGCAACGCGACGGGCGGCGCAATCAACTACATCACCAATCATCCGGACTTTGAAACCAGCGCGCATTTCGATGCGCAGTACGGAAATTACGACGCCGTTGATCTGAAGGGCGTCGTCAACCTTCCCTTCAACGACAAAATTGCGATGCGCGCCGCGGTCGGTTTCATCAAGCATGACGGCTACATCGAGCGCACCGGAATGGATGACCAGAACACCGTCGCGAGCCGCGTTTCGCTGCGCTTTGAACCGAGCAGCGACTTCAGCATCTACATCGCGGGCGATTATTCGCGCGACCATGGCAATGGCGTCGGCCAGGTAGTGATGAACACCACGGCAACCCATGCCACGGCGATCACCGCTGATGCGTGGCAGGGGCCGCCGCTCGGCTTCTACGCGCCGGCGAACTATGATGGAACACTTCAGAATCCAGGTGTAGGATGTACCCTGCTGCCCGGCGCGAACCAGTGCGTTCCGCCCAACACCGTCACCTACAATCCCAATCTTTATGGCGCAGGCGTCGGCGGCTATGCGCTCAATCCCGACACTGTGGGCCGCTGGGCACCGGGGAGCTTCCTGAACAACAGCACCTGGGGGGTGTCCGGGCAATTCGATTGGCGTGGCCCGGGCTTCACCTTTACCTTCCTCCCGGCATATCGGCACACCCTGGCAAATTGGGTCAATCCGGCCGGCGGCTACCAGACCATCATCCGCACGCCCGCTGACCAGCAGAGCTACGAGGCGCGCCTCGCGTCCGATGGTAACGGCCCGCTCAAGTGGCTTGTCGGTCTCTATTATTTCCGCGAGACCCAGGATCCGTTCGAGCGGTACTGGAACTTCAATCAGGTGCCCGGCGGCCTTATCACCAACCAGGGTTATATCCGTCGCGACTATCACCTCGCCGACACCAGCTATGCAGCGTTCGGCCAGGTGACCTATTCGATCACGCCAGAGTTGCGCCTGACCGGCGGCCTGCGCCATACCTACGAGAAGAAGTCGATCTCCGGTCTCTTCCGCATCGGCCAGCCGGCCTACACCGATATCGGGGGGACACCGTTCTGCCCGGTTGGTGTCGCGGGCACGACCTATAATCTGCCGACGTCGGAGTGCATCGTTCCCAGCAACGACAGCCGCTCGTGGAAGGCGACGAACTGGAAGATCGGGGTGGACTACGACATCGGGCCGCGCTCGATGGTCTACGCCAACGTCTCGACCGGCTTCCATGCCGGCGGTTTCAACGATGGCGTGAATGCACCGGCCGGTACGTTCAATTACAAGAACAGCTACGAGCCGGAAAGTATCACCGCCTATGCGCTGGGTACCAAGAACCGGTTCCTCGACAATCGGCTGCAGTTGAACGTCGAGCTGTTCTACTGGAGCTTCAAGAAAAAGCAGAACGGCGCGCTGAGCGTGCTCTATCCGCCGGTGGTCGGCTTCCCGATCCTCAATGTCGGCAATCTGAAGGAATATGGCGCCGACGTGGAAGCGACCTTCCTTGCCACGCCGGACGATCTGCTGACCGCCAATCTGTCCTACCTGCATTCGCGGTTCGACAATTATGTGTTCACGCCCACTTCGCAGGTCACCTGCCCCGCAATCGGCATGAACCCGATCCTGCACATCCCGATCGTCGACTGCGCTGGCAAGCCGGTACCGAATGCCCCGATGTGGAACGCCTCGCTGTCCTGGCAGCATACGTTCCATCTGCCGGGCGACAGCACGATCGTGGCGGGGGTGCGCAGCAACATCCAGTCCGACACGGATCTGACGATCGGCGCACCGGCGTTCGCACATCAGAAGGCCTATCAGATCACCGACCTGACGCTGACCTACAAGGCGGCCGAGGATCGCTGGAGTTTGTCCGCCTACGTCAACAATGTCACCAACAGCCAGGTGTTCAACAACGCCCAGCAGAGCTTCAACAGCGGCGACAGGACGTGGTGGGGCAATATCCTGCCACCGCGGACTTATGGCGTTCGGGCGTCGGTCAACTTCTAGCCCGCCTGCCTTGCCGGCCGTCGCGATACAGGGACGGCCGGCATTTCTCACACAGAAATGTACAGGGCCTCGTTTCCGACATGGGTGATTTCGCTTCTCATATGGCCCTGACCGGCGAAAGCATCATTGCCAGGCTGGAGGACGCGCCTCTCACCAGTTGGCAGATCAAACTCAGGCTCGTCGTCGGTACTGCCACCTTCTTCAACGCCTTCGAAGTTCTGGCGATCGCTTATGCCTTGCCTGAATTGAAGGCCCAATGGCATCTGACACAAGCTCAGTCCGGTTTCCTGCTGTCGGCCTTGTTCGTCGGGGAAATCATCGGCGCGCTCCTGTTCGGCATGATCGCGGAGACGCGCGGCAGGCGGGCGGCGTTGATCGGTTGCACCGCGCTATATTCCGCGATGAGCTTGGCAGCTTCACTGGCCCCGAATTATCATTGGCTGGTCGCGGCCCGCCTCCTCACCGGCATTGGCCTCGGCGCGGAAGTTCCCATCGCAGTCACCTACATCTCGGAAATTGCCAAGGCCCAAGGACGCGGGCGTTTCGTGCTGTTGTACGAACTGGTCTTTCCGCTCGGCCTGCTCGCGGGCGCGTTGCTGGGCTGGTGGTTTATCCTGCATTTCGGCTGGCGGCCGTTTCTGGCGATTGGCGCCCTGCCAGCGGTTTTGGTGCTGCCGATGATGATCCGTTTCGTGCCGGAATCGCCCCGATGGCTCGTGCACCGGGGCCGTCTGTCGGAAGCCGACGCCATAGTGCGGCGCATTGAAGCGGCGAGCGCGGGGTCCACGACACCGGGTTCTACCTTGTGGAACACAACCGAAGCCCGCGTCACGGATTTACCAGGCAAGTCGAACGACAAGCCAATCTTTCCGTTCAGCTTCGCCATCCTCAGCGGCTTGTTTTCTCAGGGCTATGGCCGACGCACAGCCATGCTGTGGACGATGTACTTCTGCTGCTTCTTCATGAACTACGGCTTGGTTACTTGGCTGCCCACGCTCTACCACGGGCTGTTTCACCTGTCTCTCAGCGACAGCCTGCGCAATGCGATGATCACGCAAGCGGCGGGTTTCTCGGGGACGCTGACCACGGCGCTGGCGATCGACCTTGTCGGGCGACGGATTTGGTTCAGCACTGCGTTTCTGCTGGCCGCGGCCGCGTTTTTCAACCTGGGAGTCAACGGGCTGGAGAGCGCGAACCACATGCTCGTGGGCGGATGCATCAGCTTCTATTTCGTCTCGGCAATCTCGATCGGAATGATCCTGTACGCCCCCGAGCTCTACCCGACCCGTATGCGCGTGATCGGCGTGTCGCTTGGATATGCGGTGTCGATCCTGGCCGGCATCGTTGCGCCGATGGCCGTCGGTCTGATCGTCGATACGGCGGGGCTGGGGATGATCTTCGCGATCTTCGCCTGTCTCGGCGCGCTGGCAGGGGCAATCTGTCTGATCTTCGCCGTCGAGACGCGCAATCGCTCTCTTGAACTGATTTCACCTTGAGCCGCAAAGCGGAGAAACCCCGATGCCGAATGCCGATACCGTTCATGAACGCCCCAGGACGCTCGAAGAAGCCAAAGCCTGGATGCTGGATCGCACCCGAAAGCGCATCCACCCGATGAACAACCTGAGCTACGAGGACACAGAAGGCGTCGTCGCCCAGTTGCAGGGCCTTGATCCGGTCAACTGGGCTGCGGCCTGGACCGCCGCCGGCGAGGCTGCCTTTGCCGCCGGCGTCGCTGCGCGCGAGGCCGGCAAGCTCGAGGACGCCAAGGCGCAGTTCCTGCGGGCGGACGGCTTCTTCTTCCTGGGTCGGTTTCCTTGCCCCAATCATCCCGACAAGCTGGCAAGCGCAGCACGCGAGCGCGACGCTTATCTCGCTGCAGGCGCCTTGTTCGATCCGCCGATCGAGCGGGTCAGCGTTCCGTTTCAGGGCGAAGAAGGCGACGGCGATGAGGTTGTGTTCCTGCTGCGGCGCCCGAAGGGCATAGAGCGACCGCCGGTCATCGTCATGTGGGGTGGTGTCGACGCCTGGAAGGAGCAGATGACTGCGGCGAGCGACCTTGCGCTCAAGCAGGGGGTAGCAACAGTCGCGATAGATGGGCCGGGAACCGGGGAATCGCCAGTCAAGGGTCGGCCCGGCGCCGAACAGCAGTTTCTGCCGGTCTTCGACTGGCTGGCCGCGCGCGACGATCTGTCGGGCCGGTTGCCCGGATGCCTCGGCCGTTCGTTCGGCGGCTACTGGGCAACGCGGCTGGCCCACCTCTATCCCGATCGGATCGCCTGCGGCGTCAACTGGGGCGGTGGCGCCCACTTCATGTTCCAGCGCGATTGGATCGAAAGCTCGCGTTATCCCGACAGCTACCTGATGGAGCTCGTCGAGACGCGGATGCGGATGCTCGGCGCTCGCACAGAAGGCGAATATGTAGAATTCTTCGAGCGCCTGTCGCTGCTCGATGCCGGCATGCTGGACGGCCCCTGCGCCCCAATGCTGCTGGTGAACGGGCGAGAGGACAAACAATGTCCGGTTGCCGACATCGACCTGCTCGTCGGCCACGGAGAACCCAAGTCGGTGCGGATGTTCCCCGGCGGGCACATGGGGATCACTCCACAAACCCTTCCGCTGATCATCGACTGGACATGCCGCATGGTGAAGGAGCGCGCCCAATGATCAACAATTGGCTACAGGCCATTCCGACGGGCGAGGCCTATCAGATCAACCGGGTTCTTTACCGGATCCAGCATGACCGGGACGAGGAGAAACGCTATTTCGCCAATCCCGACGTCTATATCGCAAGCTATCCGGAACTGACCCCGGCGGCAACCGCGGCACTCGAGCACACCGACGTCACGCAGCTCTATCTGCTGGGTGCCAACCCCTATCTGCTGCGCGCTTACTGCCTGCAACTCCGGATCCCGGAACAGGAGTATCTCGCCGCGCTGAGGAAGGCTGGCAAGGAGCTGGAAAATGGCTGAAATTGCAGGGATCTTCGCCGTCAGCCACACCCCGGTGATGACCAATCTGCCGCACGCGCCGGCAGAGGAGGTGGCGCGTCAGGTGTTCGACGAGTTTCGCCGGACGGGCGAAGAAATCGCCCGACTGGACCCGGACGCGATCGTGCTCGTGTCCAACGATCATCTTCACAACTTCTTTCTTGGCAACATGCCGGCGTTCTGCATCGGCATCGCCGACACCTATGACGGCCCGATCGAGGGCTGGCTCAAGGTCGACCGCAAGACCATTCCGGGCGCGCGCAGCCTTTCCGCGCACATATTGCAACATTGCCTGGACAGCGGCTTCGACCCGGCGTTTTCGCTCGAACTCGTGCTCGATCACGGCATGGTCACGCCGCTCACGCTGGCCGGCATTTGCGGCGACTTTCCGGTGGTGCCGATCCTGGTGAATTGCGTCCAGCCACCCCTGCCGAGGATGATGCGCTGCATCGAGCTTGGCCGGGCAATGGCCGAGGCAATTCGTTCCTACGATGGCGCCGAACGGGTCGTGGTGCTCGCCACCGGCGGCATCGCTCACGACGTCGGCACGCCGCGCATGGGCTACGTCAACGAACAATTCGACCGGCGCTTCCTCGAACTGCTCGGCGGAACCGACGAAGATGCGCTGACCTCATTTTCCGAGGCGGAAGTCAATAGCGCCGGCAACGGCGCCGAGGAAATCCGCAACTGGCTCGTCGCGCATGGCATTGCTGGTTGCCGCAACTTCGAACTGAACCACTACGAGCCGGTCAGCGAATGGTACACGGGCATCGCTCTGGGCCGATGGAGGGGTGAATGAGTGCGGTGCTTTCGGGCCGCACCGCCGGAGCCAATACGCGGCCAGCGGTCGTGCTGTTGCATGCGATCGCTACATCCTCAGCGTTGTGGGATCCGCAGATCGAGGTCTTGGCGGAGCGCTTCCACGTTATAGCCCTTGACCTGCCCGGCCATGGGAGAAGCGCGGCGCCGCCGTTTGCCGGATCCATCGAGGATTATGCTGTCGCAGTCCTGGCAACGCTGGATGCCATGGGCGTGGAGCGGTTCGGTGTGGTTGGCCTCTCGTTCGGCAGCTCTATCGCGCAGGCCATGGCGGTGATGGCGCGCGAACGGGTGACCTCGGCGGTGCTGGCCGGGGGCACGGCATATCCGCCGCCGCCTGTCCAGGAAATGTGGCGTAGTCGCGCCGCTGGAGCGCGCCGCGATGGAATGGGCGGCCAGGTAGACGACATACTGGCGCGATGGTTTACGCCGGCGTTCCTCGTATCTGCAAAGGCGCGTGTCGATACGATCCGCCAGCTGGTCCTCGCGACACCGGCCGAGGGTTATGCGCTTGCGGCCGAGGCGATCGCCGGGCTGGACAACCGGGCCATACTCTCGCGGATCGCCTGCCCGACGCTGGTTGTTGCCGGTGAGCACGACGTGGCGGTGCCGATCGAGGCGCTGGAGACGATCGCACGGGCAGTCCCGAACAGCCATCTGGAGCGTGTGAACGCGGCCCATCTTATGAACGTGGAGGCAGCACGGCAATTCACCGACCTTGTCGGTGGGCACCTGTCCTCCACCATTGAGAGTTGATGCCATGAACAAGCTGAATGATCTGAAGGCTCTGATCGTTGGTGGCGGGGTCGGCGGCATGGCGACTGCCCTGTGCCTGCGTCAGTTGGGTGTTGCCGTCGATCTGATCGACAAGGATCCCGAATGGCGGGTCACGGGCGCCGGTATCACCGTGACTCGGCCGACCCTGCGCGCGATCAAGGCACTCAACCTGCTCGAGGAATTTCTTGAAGTCGGGTTTGCCGGAAACGGAATCCAGGTCTGCAACGTCAACGGGCAGCCGGTCACGCACCTGCCGGACCCTGAGCTGGGGGAGGATCTGCCCGGCAGCGGTGGCGTGATGCGGCCCGACCTTCACCGGATCATGTCGAGCCGGGTGCGCGATGTCGGCACCGATGTTCGCCTGGGTTGCACGGTCGACGGCTTTGACCAGGGCGACCATGCCGTCGAGGCGCGGTTCAGCGACGGCCAGACGCGCACCTACGACTTCGTGGTCGGCGCGGACGGTGTCTTCTCCGCGACACGCGCGGCGATCTTTCCGGATGCCGACCAGGCCGAATATACCGGGCAGACCGTGTGGCGCCTGTACACGACGCGGCCCGCGGGCATCGACCGGCGGCACTTTTTCCTTGGGGGCCCGCACAAGATCGGGCTGTCGCCGGTATCCCAGACCCACATGTACATGTTCCTGCTTCAGGTTGGCCCGCGGCCGCCAATCTACCCCGTCGACGAACTGCACGTCCGCTTGCAGGAGCTGATGGCAAGCTATGGGGGGATTCTGGCCGGGATCCGCGATAGCTTGACGGTGGATTCGGTCATCAATGTGCGCCCTCTTGAGGCATTCCTGTTGCCTGCGCCCTGGTACAGCGGGCGCATCATCCTGGTCGGCGATGCGGCTCATCCGACAACCCCGCAGCTGGCTTCGGGGGCCGGCATGGCGATCGAGGACGGCCTCGTGCTGGCCGACGAATTGCGACGTTCCGGGGGAGACGTGGCGCGCATGTTCGCGGCGTTCATGGCCCGTCGCTATGACCGCTGTCGGCTGGTCACCGAAAATTCGATTGAGATCGGCCGGCGCGAGCAGGATGGGCGGCCTCCCGAGGAGCAGACCATCCTTGTCGAGCAGTCGCTGGCCAAGCTGGCGGAACCGATCTGATGGCACCGCCCAGGATTGCGCTGATCTCAGCCCTGCGGCTGTCGCTCGATCCCATCACGGAGAGCTTCCGGCGATTGTGGCCAGAGGCGGAACGCGTCCATATTCTCGATGACAGCCTGTCGGTCGACCGCGCGGCCGATGGAATCCTGACGGAGTCCATGATCGGGCGCTTTGTCGAATTGTCGCGCTATGCGATCAGGTTCGCGCGCGCCGACGCTATCCTGTTTACCTGCTCGGCCTTTGGCGAGGCGATCGAGACGGTGGCGGGGATGATGGACATTCCCGTGCTGAAGCCGAACGAGGCGATGATCGACGAGGCTGTCGCGCTGGGGCGGCCAGTCGGCCTCCTCGCCACGTTCGCGCCGACTCTCGGTTCCATGCTTGGTGAATTTCCAGGATCGCTTGATGTCGAACCCCGTCTTGCCGTCGGGGCGTTGGAGGCAGCGGAGGCCGGGGATTTTGCCGAGCATGACCGCCTGTCTGCGGTCGCGGCACAGGGTTTCAGTTCCGAACGCGTAGTCGCACTGGCCCAATTCAGCCTGGCCAGGGCAGCACCGGAAATTGCGCGGGTCACGGGCGCGACGGTACTCACCACCCCGGACTGTGCGGTCAGAGCCTTGCGGCGCAAATTTGGACAGGTCACAGATTTTTCTGGATAGATGTACTATTTTCCGGTAATTCTCCTTGCGAAAATGGAATTGCTTGCGGGGAGAGGGGCAATAATGGCCGAGGCTGCGCTCCGGGCGGAAACCTTCACTACAGCTGGTGTGCCCAGCGGTCGGCGATCATCCAAGTTTCGCAAGGACATGGCCTCGCTGTTCTCGATCGGACTGAATATTCGGCCCGTGGGCTCGCAGGCGCTGGAGTGCGCGGTCGATGGATTTGCGCGGCCCGGCCTGCGTTTCGCCAAGTTGCGCTTTTCTCCGCATATCACCGAACCCGCCAGTTCGCAGCCAAGCCCGGTTCCCAGCTATCTGGTGAGCGTTCACCGCGAGGGTACCGCATTTGTCAGCCAGGGAGGGCGAGAAAGCATGATCCACCCCGGCGACATGTTTCTCGTCGATCCTGCTCGACCGTTCATGATAGAAACCGGCGAAATTTGCACCACGTCCATCTACGTTCCCTGCGCGGCGCTGCGTTGCTATTTTCCCAATGTCGACAGCTGCACGGCGATTGCGATGCAGACGAATACAGGTCCGGCCGCGTTATTCAGAGCGTATAGCGACGAACTCTTTCGTGTCGGCATGCAACTCAACGCCGATGCAGCCGAAAAGGTGGCTGACACGATACCGTTGATCCTCTCGACCGTGCTTTGCGGCATGGCTGAGGATTTTTCTCCGGTGTCGGCGGGCGGCCAGGCTGCCCATCGCCAACGGGTTTTGACGTTCATCCGGCAGAATCTGGCGGACGCCGACCTTTCCCCTTCTCTGATCGCCCGCAACGTCGGACTGTCGCTGCGCTATCTCTACGAATTGTTTGAGGGTGAGGCTGAGCCCTTGATGCGGCGCATCTGGCGCGAGCGACTGGAGCGCTGCAAGGGAGAAATCGTGCATCCGCAAATGACGGATATATCGATCGGAGAAATCGCCTTTCGTTGGGGTTTCAACGATGCGTCGCATTTCAGCCGAGCGTTCCGGCGTCAGTTCGGGGTTGCTCCGCGCCAGGCGCGCCTGGCCGCGCTCAGGCGTGATCTGTCGGTGAACTAGCGCGATTTCCAAGCGATCGGAACCGATCGCTGATTAAGAAATCGCGGCAAACAAGGATTCCAGAGCGGCGAGCTGATTCAATCAGATCGAAACCCGCTCTGGATTTCAAGATCACGGCAGACGGCTATCGCCTCGAGGAAATCGTCCGGTTCAATTTGATGGGGCATTTTCAGACGGAAGTCCGATGTCCGCCTTTCCTGAAAATGCTTTGGCATCGGGCATCGAGGGCGATTGCGCAGCGAGAGCGCGCATGCCGCCGGCAAGGAACGCAATGGCCTGATCATAATTTTCCGAGAGACGATCGCTCGACATCTTCCCGTTGGACAGGCGGTCCAGTAGCTTGGTCGACGCGAACAATCCCACCATGACGGAAATCAGGTGGACATAACCCTGTGTCGCCGTGTCAAGGGTAAGTCGCGGTTCCACCTCGCGCATGAGCGAGATGAACTTTCGACCCGTTTCGCCAAACAGGCGGTCCACCAATGGCGCCCAGCGCGCATCCTGAGCGATGTGCGCCAATATCTGCGCGTATCTGCGCCAACCGTCAGACCCTCCTTCGACCTTGTCGCGAAAGGGATCGAGGAATGCGTCGAGCAAAGCTTCGATTGTCGGATCAACCAGATCGCTCAGTCTTTCTTTCCGCCTTTGGGTGAGTTCTTCTGCGCGGCGCGCGACAACTGCTTCGAACAGCAATTCCTTATTGGGGTAGTGATAAGTAACGACCCCGAGGTGCTGGGCTGCTGCGTCCGCTACTTGACGGATCGAGACGGCTTCGTAGCCGGACAGGGCGAATTGGGCTTCGGCCGCGTTCAGGATCGCCTGCCTGGTGCGCTCGCCCTTGCGCATTGCCTTTTCATTTTCTCGTACGGTCATACAGAAATCTCTTGCCTCTTTCGTACACGGCCTTAAATTCAATATCGCACCGCCGTCAAGCCGTGGGGATGTCCACGCCAATGATCGACCAAGGCGGTAACGAGCGGGGAGGAAAAGTGTCCGGTTTTGGCATTGGC
Organism: Sphingobium sp. LSP13-1-1.1; assembly: GCF_040676415.1. Lineage (NCBI taxonomy): Bacteria > Pseudomonadati > Pseudomonadota > Alphaproteobacteria > Sphingomonadales > Sphingobiaceae > Sphingobium > Sphingobium sp. LSP13-1-1.1. The sequence goes on from NZ_JBEGHU010000006.1 coordinate 26,315, forward strand.
CAGGCGGTCCGGCGTCGCGAGGATCGTCGCTTTCTGACGGGCGCCGGCAGCTACGTCGGTGACGTCAAGCGGGCTCGCATGGCGCATATGTGCGTGATCTATTCGGACCAGGCGCATGCGGACATTGTCCGCATCGACGTCAAGGCCGCAATGGAGTCGCCGGGCGTGCTTCTGGTCCTCACCGGACAGGATGCCGAGAATGAAGGTCTTGGCGGCCTGCCGCCCTATTTCATGCCGGAGGACGCCGGCGGCCCGCCCGGCTTTCGCACCATCCGCCCCATTCTGGTGTCCGATCGGGTCCGCTGTGTCGGTGACAGGGTAGTCGCCGTGGTAGCGGAGACCGCCGACCAGGCCCGCGACGCGGCGGAACGCGTCGAGATAGAATATTCCCCCCGTCCTTGCGTCACGACGCCGGACGGCGCTGCGGCGTCCGATGCGCCGGAAATCTGGCCTGGTTGCGAAGGGAACCGCAGTTTTACACTGGCATTTGGCGACCCCGAACGCACGGACGAGGCGTTCGCCCGCAGCGCTTTCGTCGTGCGGCTTGACTTGCGCAACAACCGCCTCTCGGCCAACTCGATCGAGCCGCGATGTGCGCTGGGCGAGTTCGTCATGAATGATGGCGATGGTCAGTACATCCTGCACACCAGCTCGCAAAACCCGCACGGCGTCCGCAAGATGCTGGCGAATTCGGTCCTCGCCATTCCCGAAACGTGCCTGCGCGTCATCTCTCCCGATGTCGGTGGCGGGTTCGGAATGAAAGCCGACCCCTATCCCGAGGATGCGCTGGTTCTATGGGCCGCGCGCAAGCTGGGGCGGCCGGTAAGGTGGATTGCCAGTCGTTCGGAATCACTGGCGGGCGATAATCATGGTCGCGACCAGGTTGCTTCGGCGCAGATGGCCTTCGACGAAAATGGCCGGGCCATAGGCCTGCGCGTACGCGCCTATCACGCGCTGGGCGCCTATGTCGCTTCGGCCACGGTTGCGCCGATCACCTTTTCGATGCGCATGTTGCCCGGGGTCTACGACATCCCCGCCATTGATGTGCGGACGTCGGCCATGTTCACCAATTGCTCGCCCACGGGTCCGTATCGCGGCGCAGGCCGGCCCGAGGCATGCTTCATGCTTGAGCGGCTGATGGATGAAGCGGGCCGCGTTTCGGGATTGGGGCAGGTGGAGATCCGGCGCCGGAACCTGATCGCCGAGCAGGCCTTGCCATATGCGACCCCCACCGGCTTCACCTATGATAGTGGCGATTTCGCCGGAATGATGGATAAATGCCTCGAACTGGCCGACTGGGAAGGCTTCGCGGCGCGCAGGCAGGCGTCAGAAGGCCGAGGGCTCGTTCGCGGACGCGCTGTCACCTGCTATATCGAGAGCGCAGGCGTGTTCAACGAGCGCATGGAACTGCGCTTCGACCCGTCTGGTGGAGTATCGATCCTCGCCGGCACTCATTCGCACGGCCAGGGGCATGCGACCGCCTTTGCGCAGCTGATACACGACTGGCTCGGTATCCCCTCTGAACAGATCCGACATGTTCAGGGCGATACGGATGCAGTGACATTCGGTCGCGGGACCTATGCCGCCCGTAGCTCCATGCTGGCAAGTACAGCGCTTCGGGCCGCAGCCGACGAGGCGATCGCGCGCTGTTCGCCTATGGCGGCAAGCATCCTTGAGGTGGACCTCGATGCCGTGGAATTCGGCGAAGGCCTTTTCCGGGCCAAGGCCACGAACCGCACTGTCTCGTTGCAGCAGGTGGTCAGGGGCTTCTTCGCGCCGATGGGCGTGCCGGGCGGCCAGTCCCTGGGTTTATCGACCGTAGGCACGGCCGGCGGTGAAGCGCCGAACTTCCCGAACGGCGCGCACGTCTGCGAGGTCGAGGTCGACCCCGAAACCGGTGCCATCCGGATAGACCGCTACACCGTCGTCGATGACGTGGGCAAGGCGATCAACCCGATGATTTGCGAGGGCCAGATCATTGGCGGCATCGCCCAAGGCGTCGGGCAGGCTCTGGTCGAGGAGGTCGTCTACGACCCGGCCACCGGCCAACTGCTGAGCGGCAGCTTTTCAGACTATGGAATGTTGAGGACAGACACGATGCCAACCATAGCCGCGAGGCTTGAGGAAATTCCATGCAAGACCAACCCCGTCGGGGTCAAGGGCGTGGGGGAATCCGGCACGATCGCCGCGCCGCCCACGGTGGTCAACGCGGTGCTTGATGCGCTGCGCCCGCTTGGCGTCACCGACCTGCAAATGCCGCTGACTTCGGCGCGCATATGGTCCGCGATCGATGCCGCCGCCTCGCGCAAGGCAGAACCGGCGTGAAGCTCGTCGGTGAAGCGCTGATCCGCGCCGAGCGCGAGCTGGTCTGGCAGGCGATCAACGATCCCGATATCCTGCGCCAATGCATCCCGGGGTGCGAGGAAATCACGCGCGAGACACCGGTCGACTGGGTGGCGACGGTGGTGACCCGCGTCGGGCCGGTAAAGGCCAGGTTCAATGGTCGAATCCGGCTTGAGGATCTCCAGGCGCCGGAAAGCTGCCGCATCGTCGGCGAAGGATCAGGCGGCGCGGCCGGTTTCGCCAAGGGGGCCGCGCTGGTCCGCCTTGCGCAGGAGACGGAGGGCACGCGGCTTACCTATGATGTCAGCAGCGAGATCGGCGGCAAGCTGGCCCAGATCGGCTCGCGCCTGATCGAGGCTTTCGCCAAAAAATATGCGGCTGAGTTCTTCGACAAGTTCGGAGCGATCGTCGAAGCCGGAACGGCCCCGGATATATCCGCAATTCCGGGCGAAGCGCCGGCTGCACCGATCCCCGCCGGAGATGGGCGGGTGCCCTTGCCTGTTGCAGGCGCGCAGCCCCGTCCCGCACCGGCTGTCGCGGAATCCGCCCGGCGGTGGTTCGATGCCCAGTCGTTCACGATCCTGGTGCTGGCAGCGCTGTTGGTCTTCATGACCGTCATGTACACACTCAAGCCCTGATCATGGAAAAGCTCTACCCACTTTCGCTTGCTGTGAACGGCCGGGAAGTCAGCGAGATGGTCAGCGCGCGGCTGCTGCTGGTCGATTTCCTGCGCGATGTTCTGGGTCTGACGGGCACGCACATCGGCTGTGATACCACCCAATGCGGTGCCTGCACCGTTCATTGCGACGGGCAGGCCGTGAAGAGTTGCACGATGCTGGCGCTCCAGGCGCAAGGGCAGGCGGTCACCACGATCGAGGGGCTCGGTCCACGGGGCGATCACCCGCTGCAGCAGGCGTTTCGCGAGGAGCACGGCCTTCAGTGCGGTTATTGCACGCCCGGCATGATCATGGCTGCCGCCGCGCTTCTGGACACGAACCCCTCGCCGGACGAGGCTGCGGTCCGCCATGCGCTGGAAGGCAATCTGTGCCGCTGCACCGGGTACCAGCCGATCATCGCGGCCGTGATTTCCGCCAGCCGGAAGACCGGCCAATGAGAGAATTCGTCTATTCTCGCCCTGAAACTCTTTCGGACATTCTCGATATCCTTGCGGGCGATTCCGATGCCAGGCCGCTGGCCGGAGGCATGACCTTGCTGCCGACCATGAAGCAGCGGCTTGCCGGTCCTTCGGAGCTGGTGGACCTGGCGGGGGTTCCACTGCTGAGCGAGATCGAGGAAGACGAAGGCGAACTGCAGATCGGCGCCATGGCAACGCACGCTGCCGTCGCAGGCAGCGCGCTCGTGCAGTCCCGGCTTCCCGGGCTTTCGCTGCTGGCCGACGGCATCGGTGACGTCCAGGTCCGTAACCGGGGTACGATCGGCGGCTCGATCGCCAACAACGATCCGGCGGCCGATTACCCGGCGGCGATCCTCGCGCTCGATGCGGTGGTCGTCACAGACCGCCGCGAGTTGCCTGCCGACGCCTTCCTGACAGGATTGTTCGAGACCGCGCTGGAACCGGGCGAGCTTGTCCTGCAGGTGCGCATCCCCACTGACCAGGCATTTTCCTATGCCAAGTTCCGGCACCCGGTTTCGGGTTACGCCATGACCGCCGTGGCCGTCGCCCATGGCCCCCGTGGCTGGCGGGTCGCAGTCACCGGAGCGGGCGCGGGGGCATTCCGGATGCCGGACGTCGAGCAACAATTGTTGCGCGACGGCAGCCCCGAAGGCATCGATCGACTGACCTTCGATCTGCCGGAACTCATCAGCGATTTTCACGCGGGCGCGGACTACCGGGCCAATCTTGTGCGCGTGATGACACGGCGGGCGGTACATGCTCTGCTTGGAGGACAAAATGCCGACTGAGCTTCCCCGGTCGGGCCGTCTTGCCGCCAAGGTCGTCGCGATGACTGGCGCCACGGGGGGACTTGGCCTGGCGACCGCGCGATTGATGGCGCGCGAAGGCGCGAAACTGGCTCTGACCGACATTGACGAGCAGGCGCTGGATATTCTGAAAATGGATTTGATGGCCGAAGGAACCGAGGTCGTTGCGGTTCCGGGTGACGCGACCCAGCCGGAAACCCACGCCGCGTTGGTCAGCCTGGCCATGGAACGGTTTGGCGCCCTGCACGCCTGGTGCAATATCGCCGGCATTCTGGGGCCCGGCGATCTGGCCGACGTCACGCTGGCCCAGTTCGACCGTGTGATGCACGTCAACTGCTTCTCGCAACTCATCGCCATGCAGAAGGCCGCGCCGGCCATCCGCGCTTCGGGCGGCGGGGCGATCGTCAACGTCTCGTCGGTCGGGGGGCTGGTATCGCTGCCCCACATGAGCGTCTATTGTGCTTCCAAGGCGGCGATCATCGGCATGACGCGGGCATTGGCGGCCGAACTGGCGCCCGACATCCGATGCAATGTCATCTGTCCGGGCGGAATCGACACCGGCATGGCGCAAGGGCTTCTGGCCGGGTTACCGCCGGAGGACCGAGCGGATCTGCTGGCCAAGTTGACCGGTCGCCAGCACCTCAAGCGCTTTGCCCACCCCGCCGAGATCGCGAAAACCATCCTGCACCTCGCGTCGGACGAATCTTCGTTCATGACGGGATCGGTCATCGCCGCGGACGGCGGCCACACGAGTTGGTAGACAAGGCCAAGGCGCTCGCAACGTTGATGCGGTTTTCGGTGGCGGCTCGTCTGGTCGGCGGATGACGAACGGGCCGCACTGCATCGACATGGTCAGCCACCCACGGGACGTCGCCCGATTTGTCGTCGAATGCGCCGAGGCCCGGATCGGCGTGGCGCTGGTTTTCGTCACTGCGGTCGATGGGGGCAGCATGCGCGAGCCCGGCCTGCGAATGGCGGCCAGCATTACGGGCACCACAGCAGGCTATGTGTCGAACGGCTGCGTCGAGGCGGACCTGGTGGCGCAAGCGCGCAAGGCAATCGTCGAAAATCGGCCGGCGGCCGTACAATATGGGCGGGGCAGCGGCAGGATCGACGTGGTGTTGCCGTGCGGAGGCCGAATCGAACTGTTGATATATCCCGTCGCGGATCATCATCTGCCGGCCCTGCGGGCCATGATTGAGGCGGAACGGGAGGCCGGGGCGATCGCACTGGCAACGGACGGCTCGCTCCGGTGGTACCCCGGAATGGAACCTGCCTCGCCCGGCACAGCGGCCTATGTGGTTCGACCGAAGATCCGGCTATTGATCGTGGGATCCGGCGTGGAGGCGCTGGTCCTGGCGCGTCTGGCTGCGGCAGCCGATGTGCAGGTCGAGCTGGTCTCGCCGGATGACATCACGCTGACCAAGGCACGCGATGCCGGAATTTCCGTGCGGGAACTGCGGGGGCTTTCGTCGCCCGTTGATTTGCGCATCGACGGGGGCACTGCGATAGCCCTGATGTTCCACGATCATGAATGGGAGCAAATGGTGCTGCGCCGGGCGTTGGGCAGCGACGCCTTCTATGTAGGTGCGCTCGGTAGCCGGCGAGCTCATGCCCGCCGCGTTGAAGGCCTGGTCGCTTCCGGGTGCAGCAATGAAGGCATCGCAAGGATCAAGGCGCCGATTGGTCTGGTTCACCAGCTGCGCGATCCGCATTTAATCGCCGCATCGGTGATCGCGGAAATTGCAGCCGCTTTTCAGGAGCGGTTCACGGCGTTCTAAGTACCAACGTGCGCTAAGGCTGAACAAACGACAGCTTCAACGGGCTGCCGCTCGGAAGCGGACTAACTGGAACGTCGACAAAGCGGATATAATGACCGGCCCGCACGCGGCAATGAAATGTCCGCTGCCGGTGAGCGAAATTTGGCCGCTGAGCGGCCAGGAAGGGTCGCAGCCAATCATCACTTCCCGCAATAAGCTCCCCATTCGTCCATCAGCTTCCTCCTCTTCTCGAGAAGGTTGCCTCGCCGATACGCAGCTTCCGTTTTGTCCCTAACGCGGTGCGCCAACGCCGCTTCCGCAATTTCGCCGGGATGGTTGGTCTCCTCGCTGACCCAGTCCTTGAAGGCAGAGCGAAATCCGTGGGCGGTCGCGTCCTCCTTCATCTCGCGAAGCAGCTTCGTGAGCGTCATGTCGCTCATTGGCATGTCCCCCCTGGCACCGAGAAACACGAGCGATCGCGATCCGATCCGCAGTTCGCGGCAACGCTCGATGATGGCGATTGCTGGTGCCGACAGCGGAATGACATGCTCGCGCGCCGCCTTCATCCGCGCGGCCGGGATCGTCCAGAGCTTCTCCTCCAGGTCGAATTCTTCCCACGCCGCCCCGCGAACCTCGCCGGATCGCACGGCGGTCAGGATGGCAAAGCGCAGCGCCAGACGGCTAAAGGATTCCCGCTCGGCGAGCTTGACCATGAAGGCCGGGACCCTTGCATAGGGCATGGCCGCAAAATGCCCCTCCTTCTTGGGTTGGCGGGGGAGCCCTTTGGTGATCGCCCTCATCGGCGCCTCGCTCTCGCGGTAGCCCGAAGCATAGGCCCAGTCGAGCACGGTGCCGATCCGCTGCCGAACCCGCCGCGCCGTCTCCGGCTTGGCAAGCCAGATGTCCGACAGCAGGTTACGGATCATCGGGCCGGTGATCTCGTGAACCTGCACATGGCCGATATGCGGGAACACATAGGCTTCGAGCGTCTGGAGCCACTGCTTCTCGTGCTTCTCGTTGCGCCATGTCCTGCTGTGGGCCGCAATCACCCGGGCAGCCGCTTGGCAGAATGTGGAAATGCCTTGGGCCTTGCGCCGCTCGAAGATCGGATCCAGGCCGAGTTCGACCCAGGTGCGGATTTCCCGTGCCCGTTCGCGCGCAGTCGCTAATGACACTTTCGAAGCGCTGCCGAGGCCAAAGTCACGCCGGTTGCCATTTTTCTGCACCCGACAGACCCAGCTCTTCCCACCACCGGGCTGAACCACGAGGAAAAGGCCATCGCCATCACCTAACCTTCCAGGGCGTGTTGCTGCCTTCACAGCGCTGGCGGAGAGCTTTCCCATGCGACCAAATCTCCCACATTCTTTCCCACATTTCCAATCGGTCACTGGTGGACTGGCAGGGATGGACGTGGATACGAATCACGCTGAAAGCCGCAGAAAAGCTAGGCTTCAGCGATTCGGAACGGATGTGAAAGGACAGGATGGTGGCGGAGAGGGAGGGATTCGAACCCTCGGTACCGTTGCCGGCACGCCGCATTTCGAGTGCGGTGCATTCGACCACTCTGCCACCTCTCCGCAGAAGGTTCGGCGCGTGCCGTCCCGGTCGAGCGGCGGCCATTAGCGAATGATTTTCACCTTGCCAAGCAGCGGCGAGCATTTTTCTTGTTTCGCACCGCAAGCATCCTAAATTGTGTCACATGAACGACGCGATTCAGATTTTCGGAACCGATGTTACAGCCCCGCCCATCGTCCACGCCGGCTTCAGCATCGGCGATGTCGTGCAGCACCGCCTTTTCGGCTTTCGCGGGGTGGTGTTCGATATCGATCCCGTCTTCGCCAATACGGAAGAATGGTATCAGGCCATTCCCGAGGAGGTCAGGCCGGACAAGCATCAGCCCTTCTACCATCTGCTCGCCGAAAATGGCGAAAGCAGCTATGTCGCCTATGTCAGCCAGCAAAACCTGATCGCGGACGACAGCGAGGAGCCTGTCGATCATCCCGCCATCTCCGGCATGTTCGGCACCTATGCCAACGGCAAATATCAACTCCGCCCCCTGCATCGCCACTAGGGGCCGCCTCCGGGCGGGCCGGGCGCTGATCGGCCTTGCGCTGCTGCTGGGGGCTGGCGGCCTGCTGCACGCGGCCGAACAGGCACCGGCGCTCAAGGTCAATGCCGATCCCGCCTTTCCGTTCTCGCGCGAGATCGAGGCATTTGCCAAGGCCAACGAGGCCGGTCCCGCAATCACGGACGCCACGCTGTTCCTGGGCAGCTCCAGCATTCGCCTATGGGACATCGGCGGCAGCTTCCCTGACATCGGCGCCATCAACCGGGGCTTCGGCGGCGCGACCACCCCTGATGTCCTGCATTATTACAAGCGCCTGCTGCCCAGGGCGAAGCCGCGTTCCATCCTGGTCTATGTCGGGGAAAATGATCTGGCCGCCGGTGCCAGCCCGGCCGAGGTGGCGAACAATGTGCTGGCCCTGCTCAGGCAACTGCGCACCGATTATCCCAAGGCGCATATCGCCTATCTGTCCTTGAAGCCCAGCCCCATGCGCTGGACGCTCTGGCCGAAAATGGCGGCGGTCAACATGACCGTGGCGGCGCGGGCGCGGGTAAGCCGTTTCGACTATCTGGATGTTGGCCGCGTATTGCTGGCGCCGGACGGCCTGCCCGACGCATCTCTGTTCCGGCCTGACGGGCTGCACATGAATCCGCGCGGCTACACGCTCTGGACGCGGTTGGTCGATGCTTATCTGGATGCCGCCGTCGCCGGCGACACCAGGGGCGCCGCCTCGTGACGCTTCGCGCGCACTTTCCGATTGATCCACAGCCAAGCAACATTATTACCAGACATCGGTAAAACAGCCGCAGGCAAGGGGACAGACGAGTGACAAGTGATTCGGCCAAGGCGGCCCCCATGGCGGAGCTGACGCTTCGCGGCGTCATATTGGGCGCGCTCATCACTTTGCTGTTCACGGCCGCCAACGTCTATCTGGGCCTCAAGATCGGACTGACCTTCGCCACCTCCATCCCTGCCGCCGTCATCTCCATGGCCGTGCTGCGGCTGTTCGCGACCGGTACGATCCTGGAAAACAACATCGTCCAGACCATCGCATCGGCGGCCGGCACGCTGTCGGCCATCATCTTCGTGTTGCCGGGCCTGGTCATCATCGGCTGGTGGCAGGGCTTTCCCTATTGGCTGAGCGCCTTCACCATTGCGCTGGGCGGCATATTGGGCGTCATGTATTCCGTGCCGCTGCGCCGCGCGCTGGTGACAGGTTCCGACCTGCCCTATCCCGAGGGCGTGGCCGCCGCCGAAGTGCTGAAAGTCGGCGCCGGTTCGCGCGAGGGGCTGGAGGAGAACAAGCGCGGCCTGGCCGCCATCGTCGCCAGCTCCGTCGCCGCAGCCGCCTTCGCGATCCTGGCCAAGACCAGGCTGATCGCGGAGGAAGCCGCAACCTACTTCAAATTCGGCGCGGGCGCGTCCAGCGTTTCCACCAGCTTTTCCATGGCGCTGATCGGCGTCGGGCATCTGGTGGGCCTGTCGGTGGGCATCGCCATGTTCTTCGGCCTGCTGATAAGCTGGGTCGGCCTGGTGCCCTACCTTACCGCCCCTCTTCCGACGGGCGCCGATCTGAGCGAACTCGTCGGCACCACCTTCCGGATGAAGGCGCGCTTCATCGGTGCCGGCACCATCGGCATCGCCGCCATCTGGACCCTGCTCAAGATATTGGGACCGATCGTCAGCGGCATCCGGTCCGCCATGACGGCGGCGAAGGTCCGCAAGTCCGGCAATGCCGGCCTGCTCGACCTTAGCGAACGCGATCTTCCCATCGGCGTCGTCGGCGGCACCATCCTCGCTTCGCTGCTGCCGATCGCGGTGCTGCTCTGGATCTTCGCGCAGGGCGGGCCGATCGCGCTCAACCCCGTGCCGATCATCGTGCTGACGCTGGCCTATATCCTGGTGGCGGGCATCGTCATCGCATCGGTCTGCGGCTATATGGCGGGGCTGATCGGCGCATCGAACAGTCCGATTTCCGGCGTCGGCATTCTCGCGGTGCTGGGCGCCTCGCTGATCCTGGCGGCCATCTACGGGTCGGGCGGCGATCCGAAGCAGGCGCAGGCGCTGATCGCCTATGCGCTGTTCGTCACTGCCATCGTCTTCGGCGTCGCAACCATTTCCAACGACAATCTTCAGGATCTGAAGACCGGCCAGCTGGTTGGCGCAACGCCGTGGAAGCAGCAGATCGCGCTGGTGCTGGGCGTGATCTTCGGCGCGCTGGTGATCCCCCCGGTGCTGGACCTGCTGAACAGCGCCTTCGGCTTCGCGGGCGCGCCCGGCGCCAAGGCGACCGCCCTCCCCGCGCCGCAGGCCGCGCTGATCTCCGCCCTGGCGAAGGGCGTGCTGGGCGGCGATCTCGACTGGGGCCTGATCGGCTTCGGCGCGGGCATCGGCGTGATCGTCGTCGCCATCGACGAACTGCTGGGCAAGGCGGGCAGGCTCCGCCTGCCGCCTTTAGCGGTCGGCATGGGCATCTACCTGCCGATGGCGCTGACCCTGCTGATTCCGGTCGGCGCGGTGATCGGGCATCTCTACAATCGTTGGGCGCTGCGCCAGTCCAGCCCCGAATTTGCCGAGCGCATGGGGGTGCTGATGGCGACCGGCTTCATCGTCGGGGAAAGCCTGTTCGGCGTCGCCTTTGCCGGGATCGTCGCGGCGACGGACAGCGACGCCCCCATGGCGCTGGTGGCGGAGAACCCCTGGGCCGTGCCGCTGTCGGTAATCGCCTTCTTCGGCGTGATCTGGGCGCTTTACGCGCGCCTTCGTCGCTGGGCCAGCGCACCTTTGGGACCAGCCTGACAAACCTCCGACAGGGGCCGAAGGATGAAATGAAGGGGGCCACCTCAGGTGACCCCCTAATTTCTTTATTCCTGAAGCTTCTGCGGATCAGAAGTTGAACCGGATGCCGCCGGTATAACGGCGACCGAAACGTTCCCACTCGATCGTCTGGTTGCTGCTGTTGGGCGCCTGCACGCCGCTTGCGCGCAGCAGGCTGCCCGGATCGGAGAAACGGCGGCCCGGATGGTTGAGCAGGTTCGATGCGTCGAAATAGATCTCGAAATTCCGGGTGATCGCATAGCGCGCCGAGAAGTCCAGTTCGTCGTCCGAATCCCAATAGGTGTCGCCCGCATCGGCCAGGCTACCCACCGTGTCGAGCCATTTGCTGCGGTTCTGATATTGCAGGCGGATCGACAGGCCATATTTCTCGTAATAGCCGCCAATATTGTAGACGAAGTCCGACGTGCCGGGCAGCCGCAGCTTGCGGTTGCCCAGATCGACCTTGCTGTTGTTCAGCGTGATGTTGGCCGAAACGCCAAAGCCGCCCAGGAATTCTGGCAGGCCCAGATCGTCCGTCCATGGCTCAAGCTGCAACTGCGCAGCCGCTTCCAGACCATAAATGCGGCCCGAACCACCATTGACGAGGCCGCTGAACGTATAGCCGGACCGGTCGATGCCGTTGCTGTTGAGCGCGGCCGAATTGAAGGTGCGGGAGGAGGTGTAGAGGAAATCCTCGATCTTCTTGTAGAAGGTGCCGATCATCAGATAGCCCTGCGGACGCAGATACCATTCGAAATAGGCGTCGACGCCATAGGCGCGCTCGGGCTTGATCGCCGGATTGCCGCCCGAGATCGTCTCATTGCTGTCGTTGACGACGACATTGGGCCGCAACTGGTCATAATCGGCGCGCGCCGCGCCGCTGTTGAAGGACAGGCGCAGCTTCTTCGTGTCGTCGATATTATAGTTGATGTGCATGCTGGGGAAGGCCAGCGTCTGCGTGGCCTCTGCCGTGACGAGACCGCTGACCCCCGCAATGGTGCCGACGGCTGAACCCCGGTTCTTGATATGCTCGACGCGCACGCCGCCGACCACCGAACCCCAGTCGTAGCGGAAGGTACCCATCAGGTAACCGGCGATGATCTCCTCCCGCACATCGTAATTATTGCCGGTGTTCGGCGCGAAGGCATAGGCCGCTTGCGCCGCCTTCGACGCGGCGCGCATCTTGTCCGTGTCGAAATAATGGAAGGTGTAGCCCATCGGGATCTCGCCCAGGAACTTCTGGTCGGTCGAGAACTGGTTATAGTCCGTGGGCAGGACGGTCGCGGCCTGCGCGGCGTTCAGCGTGATCTGCCGTTCGTCCGCGATCTTCGTGCGGCGGTCATATTGGATCCCGCCCTTCAGCGTCGCATGTTCCAGCTCACGCGCCAGAACCAGGCGACCCGTATACGCCTTGGTCGTGTCCACCGCGTCCAGCACCGTGAAGCCGGAAAGCGGCTTGGTGAAGCTGTCGACGTCCACGACCCGCGCACCGGCGGCATAGCGGGTCGGGCCGGCCAGTTGCAGCGTGCGGTAGAGCGTCAGGCGCGACAGGTTCGGGTCGGAAAAATCATAGGCGACGGTCGGCCGCAGGTTGCGCGTGCCCGGGCTGTCCCAGGTCGCCTCCCCCACGACCGATCGGTCGTCCTTCGATTCGGTATAGTTGCCGACCCAGCTCAGCCTCCAGCCGTCGGCAAATTCATGATCGCCCGCCAGCGTATTGGTGAAGACCGACTGGCGAAAGGCGCGCAGCGTGGAACGCTGGCGGATGTCGATGCCATAGACCGTGCCCTGCTGCGGCGTGTTGCCGATGCAGACGTCGGCATAGCCCGAAGTGGCCGGCGTCGCGTTGGGCGTAATCGTGCAGGCAGCGCTGCTGCTCGACAGGTCGGATTCCCTGTCGTCCAGATCGAAGCGGTAATTGTCCCGCGCCTCGTCATCGGTGAAGATGGTATAGATCGACCGCAGCGAGATGGTGTTCCGCGCGTCCGGCTTCCAATCCAGGCGGCCGGAAACCGACCAGTTCTTGCGGGTCAGACGATAGAGCTTGTTTTCGGCTTCATGGGCCCAAAAGCGCGTTTCGTTGCCAGGGCGGGCATCCCGGCTGACGCGCTCATAATCGGTCTCGAAATTATCCGTGACCATGTTGCGCTCATAATAGCTGCCCGACAGCAGCACGCCGATCTCACCGATGCCGGTCTGGAAGCGGTCGGAAACGACCAGCGCGCCTTCATATTCCTTCCTGTCGCCCAGTTCGGCAAAGCCAAGGCCGCCCTTCCCCGCCAGATGGAAGCCGTCATAATCGAAGGCCGACCGCGTGATGACGTTGACGTTGCCGGCGACCGTTTCGCCCGGCATGTCGGGCGTCACCGCCTTCGACACGATGATCTTGCCGGCAATGGCCGACGGGATGGAATCGAAACGGGCGTCGCGGCCTTCCGGGCTCACCACGTTGATGCCGTCGAACGACAGGGTGGTCCAGGTCTTGGGCGCGCCGCGCAGATTGATGTAGCGGGCCTGGCCCTGGTCGCGCTCGACGCTGATGCCGGGCAGGCGGCTGGCGGCCTGCGCGATGTTCTGGTCAGGCAGGCGACCGACCGAGTCGGACGCCGCCACCGTGACCAGCGAGTCGCTGTTTTTCTGGATTTCCAGGGCCGCCGCCTCGGACTCCGCGATCGGGCGGGTGCCGGTGACGACGATCGCTCCCATATCGTCATCCACGGCCGGCGCCTGGGCCATGACCTGAGACGAAGCCAAGGCCCAACCGGCAACGCCGCAGCTCAGCGCAAGACGAACGAACGGTGCGCCGGCGCGCGGCCAGACGAAATCATGTTGCATAGGATCCCCTGTTGAAACGGCCCGTTAAAAATGGGCCTGGCGGCGCACGTAGAGCGGCGGAAATACAATCCCGTGAAATTATGGTGACAGAACAGTGACATGCCAGGCGCTACTCGCCCTCTTCCGTCACAGCCCCGTCATAAAGCGCGTCCAAGAGGTGCCGCAAACGGGGGCATTCCATGACCAGACAATCCACTGCCGGCCTTTGCGCCGCTTTCCTGCTCGGCGCCTGCGCCAGCGCGGCGCCAGAGCGCCCGCTGATGGAACGCATCGCCAACGCCACGCCGGCCGTCACCGTGACGGCCCGCGGAGAAACCACGCCCGTCGGCACGCCCAATGCCGATGCGGCAGATGATCCGGCGATCTGGCGCAACGCCGCCGATCCGGCGCAGAGCCTGATCGTGGGCACCGACAAGAAGGCGGGCCTTTACGTCTACGCGCTGGATGGGAAGACCCGCGACTTTCTCGACGCGGGCCGGGTCAACAATGTCGATCTGCGCGACGGGGTGATGATCAATGGCCGGAGCGGGATATTGGTCGTCGCGAGTGACCGCAACGACATTGCCCATGCCAGGCTGGCGCTGTTCCGCCTCGATCCCGCCTCAGCCAGGTTGAGCGCCCTGAGCAAGGTGGACGCCGGCCAGGGCGAGGCCTATGGCATCTGCCTCTACCGCGCGACGGAAGCGACCTATGCCTTCATCGTGCTGAAGGACGGCACGGTGAACCAGGTCGCGCTCGACACTTCCGGGGCCACGCCCATGGGCCGCATCGTGCGGAGCCTGAAGCTTGGCACCCAGTCGGAAGGCTGCGCGGTCGACGACCGCACCGGCATCGCCTATGTGGCGGAGGAGGATGTCGGCCTCTGGCGCTTCGATGCCCGTGCCGACGCCCCCACCACCCTGACCAGGATAGCGGCGGCGGACGGCAGGAACCTCGTCATGGATGCCGAAGGCGTCGCCATCGCGCCAATGGGCGAGAAGGACGGCTATGTCCTGGTCTCCAGCCAGGGGGACAATGCCTATGTCGCCTATCGGCTGTCGGACGACAGCTATGCCGGCCGCTTTCGCGTGGTCGACGGCAGCATTGGCGGGTCGGAGGAAACCGATGGCATCGACCTGATGCTGGGCGATTTCGGACCGGGCTATCCCGGCGGGCTGTTCGTGGCGCAGGACGGGCACAACGCCACGGCGGCGCAGAATTTCAAGCTGGTGGCCTGGGACGACATCGCCAGGGCACTCGACCTGCCCCGTTGATCCGGAAAGTCCCTCCCGTTTCCGGGAGGGACCATCGGCGCCTATTTCTTCGCGAACCATCCGATCAGCGCGGGCTTCAGCCGTGCCCGGGTCTCGATCCGTGTCTTGATCGCGGCGATGGAGCGATCCACCACCTTGCGCGATTCCGGCGTCAGATATTGGGTGGCATAGGCGTCCAGCTTCGTCACCATCGCCGGATCGGCGGAATTGCCGCCAAGCCGCGCAATCGCCTGGCTGCGCGCCGACACGTCGATCATCGCCTCATATTGCTCGCGATGCGCCAGCACATAGTCGACGGCCAACATCGGATGCTCGCCGCCCACGGCGGATATGATGGCCGCGCTGGTCGTCTTGCCCGGCTCGTCGGTCATCGCCAGGTCGAGCGCCCTGGCAGCCAGCTTCTCATCCTTGGCCGCGCCCAGCAGGGCGAAGGTGGTGCTCTTTTCGAGGTCCGACTTGGCGCCGTTGGCCATGGCGCGCAGCTTGTCCCAGGTCGCGGCATCGGCATTTTCCGCGATGATGCGGAGCCAGACATTGCGCAGCGGACCATCAAGCGCGGACGGATTGGTCGCCAGCGCAGCGAAACGCTTGTTCGCTTCCGCGACCACCGCCTTGTCGCCCATGCCGCCCAGCGTCGACACCAGGGCCGAGCGCAACACCGGCACCTGGGGATTCTCGCCCGGCTTGGCATCGAATCCGACGCTTGCCAGCACCGGGCTCAGCTTCTTCGACGCATAGGCCGCGACCCGCGCCTGGCTCGCCTTGTCGCTCTCCAGCATGGTGTGGGCACTGTCGAGATAGCCCGGCACCTCCGCCAGCACGGCGGGGCTGGCGGTCGCGGGCACGGCATCGATCAGGTCGAGGGCCAGTCCCATGGGCTGATAGCCGCCGAGGCCCAGCTGGAAATTGTCCGCCATCAGGCCGATCTGGTCCATGGACGTCAATTTGGTGAAGTCCCTGACCAGGGATCTGAGATTCGCTTCCGGATAGAGCGAGCGGTAATAGCCCGTCTGCCCGGCGTTGATCAGATAGGCGCCACAACCCGGCAGCGTCACCTGCGCCGATCCGTTCAGGATCAGGCGCTGCTGCGTCCCGCCGCCCCCTTGGCCGATCGCCTGCGCCATCACCGGCACATTCCATTTGAGCGGCGCCTTGTCCTTCCGGTCACGGCTGAATTCTCCCTGCGACAGTGACAGGATGGTCGATCCGCCCTGACATTGCGCGCTGTCCACCTTGACCAGCGGGATGCCCGGCTGGCTCGTGAAATCATGTGCGATGCCGACCACGCCCTTGGCGCCCGCGCCCTCGACCGCCTTCCACAGGTCGTCGGTCACGGTGTTCCCATAGGCGTGCTGCTTCATATAGGCGCGGATGCCCGAACGCCACGCATCTTCCCCCGCAAAGCCCTCGAGCATGGTGATGACGGCCTCGCCCTTTTCATAGGTGATGTCGTCAAAGGCCTGGTTCACCTCATCGACGGTGTGGATCTTCTGGAGGATCGGGTGGGTCGTCACCAGCGAATCCAGGCTCATAGCCCGCTCGCGGCCATTGACGCGGGACAGCAGCATTTCCCATTCGGGGTTCAGCTTGTCGGTGACCTTGGTCGCCATCCAGCTTGCGAAACCTTCGTTCAGCCAGAGATCATCCCACCAGGCCATGGTGACCAGATCGCCGAACCACTGGTGCGCCATTTCATGGGCGACGATCGAATAGATGGTCCGACGCGTGCTTTCCGACGTGAAGCGCGGATCGACCAGCAAGGCCCGCTCGAAGGTGAAGATCGCGCCCCAATTCTCCATGGCGGAGAAGAACTGGCTCTGCCCCGGCCCCGCGACATTGTCCAGCTTGGGCAAGGGGAAAGGCACGCCGAAATAGTCGTTATAATAAGGCAGGATCGCCGCCGACGCATCGAGCGCGAGTTGCGCCTTGCCGGTGTTGCCCTTGCCGGTGATCACGCCGACTTCGGTTGCGCCGGCCATTTTCGTTGCGCGTTCCAGTTCGCCCAGGCCGAAGAAGAGGAGGTAGGATGACATTTTCGGGCTGGTGCCAAAGGTCACCAGCTTCCTGTCCGACCCGGCATCGGCGCTGCTCTTGACCGGCATGTTGCTGACGGCAAGCTGATCGGCGGGGACGACGGCGCTGAGATCGAAGGTCGCCTTGTAGCTCGGCTCATCGAAGCTCGGCACGAAGCGACGGGCGTCGGGCGCCTCGAACTGGGTGAAGAGGGCGCGCTTCGCCTTGCCGGCATTGTCGGTATAATCGAGCGCGAACAGGCCGTTCGCCTGCTGGTTGATGACACCTGCATAGTCGATGTCGAGCTTGTAGCTGCCTGGCTGGAGCGGCTTGCCGAAATCGAAGGTGACGGTCTGCGCGGCGGCGTCGATCCGGGCGGTCCCCTTTGCGGCCTTACCCTTTGCCGCCTTGTCGTTCACCGGGGTCAGCGTCACCGAACTTATCGTCAGGTCCGCCGCGTTCAGCACCAGGGCAGGCATCGCCTGAGTCACGGTGACATCGATGGTGGTCCTGCCCGTGAACTTCAGATTGGCCGCATCGGGAGTCACCTCAATCGCATAATGGCTGGGCGCGGCGCCGCGCGGCAGTTGCGTGGTCACACCCGCGGCGGGGCCGGACGGGGCCACCGGCTGCGCCCATGCCGGGACAGCCACGGCCAGCGGCGCGGCCGCCAGCATCAGCGGAAGGATTTTCGAAAAGGACATGAGGTTCGCAACTCCGACAGGTTGGAACGGCGCGGCGAAAGTCGCGCGCCAGGATGTCAGGGGGATCGTCCGTTTCACCTCGTCGGTCAAGCCGGGCGCCCCGCCGCACATGTCGTTGGTCGAAACTTGTTGTTCGTTTGTCAAACAAAAGCGGAGGTGAAGCTTCCTGCCGCCACGCCGGCAGGAACGCCATTCCCTCCGGGCGCGTTAACCCCGCCCGCGATAACCCGGCACGTCCTGCGGGGGGAGCCACAGCCCCGCCGGCGGCTCGCCTGATTGCCAGAACACGTCGATGGGAATGCCCCCGCGCGGATACCAATAGCCGCCGATGCGCAGCCATATCGGGTTCATCTCCGCGAACAGCCTTTCGCCGATCCCGACCGTGCAATCCTCATGGAAGGCGGCATGGTTGCGAAAGGCGCTGAGGAACAGCTTCAGCGATTTGGATTCGACGATGGTCGCCGCGGGCGCATAGTCGATCACCAGATGCGCGAAATCGGGTTGCCCCGTCACCGGACAGAGGGACGTGAATTCCGGCGCGGTGAAGCGCACCAGATAGGGCTTCCCCGGACGCGGATTGGACACATAATCCAGCACGGCCTCTTCGGGACGTGCGGGCAGGGCACTGGTTCGGCCCAGATGAAGTGGAGTCGGCATGTCAGTCATGGCAGGCCATCTACGCCATTGCACGGCAGATGTCATCGTCACGCCTCTCTTGCCTTTCGTTCATGGCGGGTTCACCTGGGCAAATGCCTTGGCTGCCACCCATGGGGTTCCGTTTTTCGCTTCTGCTCGCCGCGCCGCTGCTGCTGGCCGCGCCTGCCTTCGCCCAGCAGGAAAATAGCAGCGATCCGGTCTTCAACCTGCCGCGCACCGCACCGCCGCCGCAGGCCAATCCCAAAGCGCAGGGGCCGGAACTGAACGTGTTCCGCGGCGCGCCCACGCCGGTGACGCCGCCGCCGGTCGTGACGCCAACGATCCAGCTTCCGCCCATCGCTGTCCCGGCACCGGCTCAACCCCAGACAGAGACACAACCGCAAAGCCAGCCCAACCAGCGTCCCACCGGGGCAGCGCGCACGCCGCAACCCGCGCCGCAAAGTGGGACCCCGGCCGAAGGCCCAGCCCGCAGCGAAGCACCTCCCCCATCATCGCTGGCCCCATCATCGCCGGTCGAAAATCAAGGCCCTCCCCCCGCCGCCAATGACGCGGCGCCCGGCCCGCCGCCTGCCCAGCCCGCCGTCGTGGAGCAGCCCGCGCCCGCATGGCCGTGGATCGCCGCAGCCGCAGGGGCCGCCATCCTGCTGATCGGGGCCTTTTTCTGGCTGCGCCGCCGCAAGGAAGACGCGGTGGAGGACCAGCCCCACGAAGCCGAAGCGGCACCGCCGCCCATGCCGGCTCCACCCCAGCCCCAGCCCCAGCCCCAGCCCCAGCCCCAGCCCAGGGCGGTACCTGCCTCGCCCAAACCAGCAACCGCGCAGGCTACCGCACCGGCAACCAGCGACCGGCCATGGATCGAACTTGCCATGGAAGTGCAGGCCGCCCGCCTGACATTATTGGGCGCGACCATCGGCTATCGGCTGATGCTCCACAATCGCGGCAACCGTGCGGCGGAGGATATTCTGGTCCGCAGCCTGATCACCAATGCCGATCCACAGCAGCAGCAGGCGCTTTTCCAGCCCTTCTTCGCAGGTGAAACCGGCCTTCCGGTTCATTCGGTCGTGTCGATCGCGCCGGGCGAGACTCAGGCGCTCATCGGGGAAATGCGGCTTGACGCGCAGGCGATCGCCGCGATCCCCATGGGCGAGCGGGCGCTGCTGATCCCCTTGATCGCCTTCGACGCGCATTATCGCTGGACGGGCACCAGTACGAGTGACAGTGAAGGCGCCGGACGCACCGGGCGCGTCTTCATCATCGGGGAGGAACGATCGCCGCCGGTCGAACGCCTCTCCCCCTTCCGGCTGGATCTTGGCCCGCGCCAATATCCTGCCCCCGGCAGCCGCGCGACCGCGCTCAGCCTCTCCAGCTAAGGTGAACGGCCCTTCCCACCTCCGCTGAAGCCGTCATATCGTCAAAAGCGGAAAACCGGTTCCCACTTCTCCCCGCGATGCTCTAGAACAGGTCTGCGCCACCCGTCGCAGGTGGCCGAACGAGCGAGGGAGCAAGGGCGCGCATGGACATATTGGTGACGACCGACTGGCTTGAGGGGGAATTGGGCAAGCCCGACCTCCGGATCGTCGACGCCAGCCTGTTCCTGCCCGGTGTGCCCCGCAATCCCCAGGCCGAGTTCGAGGCCGCCCATATCCCCGGCGCCGTCTTCCTCGACCTTCCCAGCCTGGCCGACCCCGACGATCCGCGCCCCGGCATGCTGCCGACCGATGATTTCATGACCGAGCGTTGCCGGCGCCTTGGCATCGACGCGGACAGCCGCATCATCGTCTATGACAACAGCCCGACCCACAGCGCGGCGCGCGGCTGGTGGATGATGCGCCTCTATGGCGTGGGCAAGGGCGCGGCGATCCTCGACGGCGGCCTTTCGAAATGGCTGGCGGAGGGACGGCCGACGGAAAGCGGCATGCCCGAAACGGCGCCCGGCAATGCCATCGCAAGGCGCGACACAGGCCAGGTCCGCACCAAGGAGGATATTCTCGCCAATCTCGAAAGCGGGTCGGAACAGGTACTGGATGCACGGGGCGCCGCGCGCTTCACGGGCGAGGAACGGGAACCCCGCCCCGGCATGGCGTCGGGCCATATTCCGGGCAGCCGCAACATCCCCTCCTCCGCCTTCTACCATGCCGACAACAGCATGAAGCAGGGCGGGGAACTGCGCCGCCTGTTTGTCGACGCCGGGACGGATTTCGACCGCCCGATCATCACCAGCTGCGGCAGCGGCGTGACGGCCGCGATCCTGCTCGCGGGCCTGGAACTGCTCGGCAAGACCGACGTCACCCTCTATGATGGAAGCTGGTCCGAATGGGGGCTGGACCCAGCCACGCCGAAAGCGACCGGTCCCGCCGCATGACCCGGAAGTCGGGCAAGAGCGGGGACCGCAAGCCCCTGACCCAAATCGCCCAGGCGGGCCGCAAGCCCGAATGGACCGGCATGCCCGGCCAGCCCGGAGGCATCGTCAACCCGCCGGTCTGGCGTGCCTCGACCATTCTTTACGACGATGTCGCGCATCTGCGCGGCGCGGCAGGGCGCAGCACGCATGAACGGCTGTTCTACGGCCGCAAGGGCACGCCCACGGCATGGAGCCTGGCCGATGCCCTCACCGAAATGGAGCCGGGCGCCGAAGGCACCATGCTCTATCCGTCGGGAGTCGCGGCCATTGCCTGCGCGTTGATGGCGGTGCTGAAACCCGGCGACCAGCTTCTGATGGTCGACAGCGCCTATGACCCGACGCGCAATTTCTGCGAGCAGATGCTCCGTCCACTGGGCGTGGAGACGGTTTATTACGATCCGACCGTGGGCGCGGGGATCGCGGCGCTCATCACCGACGCCACCCGCGCCATCTTCATGGAAAGCCCCGGCAGCCTGACCTTCGAGGTGCAGGACGTGCCCGCCATCACCGCCATTGCGCGGGACAGGGGCATAACGACGCTGATCGACAACACATGGGGCACCCCCTATTTCTTCCCGGCGCTCGGCCATGGCGTCGACATCAGCATTCTCGCCTGCACCAAATATATCGTCGGCCATAGCGACGTGATGATGGGGTCGGTCACGGCCACTCCCGCCTTCTTTCCCAGGATCCGCCAGACCGCCTATCTTTTCGGGCAGATGACCAGCCCCGACGATGCCTGGCTCGCGGCGCGCGGTCTGCGGACATTGGGCGTCCGGCTCAACCAGCATCAGGCGAGCGCGCTGCGCATCGCGCAATGGCTGTCGCAGCAGCCCGACGTCGCCCGCGTCCTCCACCCGGCCCTGCCCTCCTGTCCCGGCCATGCGCTTTGGGATCGCGATTTCACCGGTTCAAGCGGCCTGTTCAGCTTCGTCCTCAAGGGCGGCGATGAAGCGGCCCGTGCCGCCCTGATCGACGGCCTCGCGCATTTTGGCATCGGCTATAGCTGGGGCGGCTTCGAAAGCCTCGCGCTTCCGGTCGATCCCGCCCGCTACCGCACGGCCACCGCCTGGCAGGCGGAGGGGCCGGTCGTCCGCCTCCAGATCGGGCTGGAGGACGCCGACGACCTCATCGCCGATCTCGACGCGGGCCTTGCCCGCTTCCGGGCCGCGCGCGGATGACGCCGGGCTTGCCCGAACTTCTGCCGCTGTTGCCGGGCGATCCGGCCATCGTCCATCCCTTGGTCGCGCTGGCGCTGGCCATCGCCATCCATTTGATTGCCGGCGCGATCGCCCGCATCGCCGCGCCGCGCCTGCGCCGCCGATTCCGCGGCCTGGGGGAGGCGCTGGCGGGGCATTTGCGCCCGATCCTGCGCCACGGCATCGCCGCAGCCGTCACGGCGCTGGCGGTCGCCTTCTGGCCGGTCGGGGATCTGGCGCATCTGGTGCTGAGCGCCGCGCTCGCCCTGTCGCTTTCGCTGCTCGCCGTGCATGTCCTGCGCAGCCTCGCCATTCCGCGCCTTGCCGTGCTGCCGATCGCCTTGCTGCTGTTCGTCATGGTTCTTTCCGGCAGCAGCGGTGGCTTCGCTCCCGTGGCGGACATGCTCGACGGCGTCGGCCTGGACCTTGGCAAGCGGCGCGTCACCTTGTTGGGGCTGGTCAGCATGGCTGCGATCTGCGTCGCGCTGTTCGCCCTGGTGCGCCTTGCCAACCGCATCATCGGGCGCAGCATCACGCACGCCCATGGCCTGGACGCCACGCAGAAGCTGCTGGCGCAGAAGCTGGCCGCCATCGTCGTGGTGGTCGCGGCCTTCTTCATCGGCGTGGACCTGCTCGGCGTCGACCTCACCGCCTTCACCGTCTTCTCCGGCGCGCTGGGCCTCGCCGTCGGCTTCGGCCTGCAAAAGACCTTCGGCAATCTGATCGCCGGCATCATCCTGCTGATGGACCGGTCGATCAAGCCGGGCGACGTCATCGTCGTCGGCGACAGCTTCGGCTGGGTGAACAAGATCGGCGTGCGCGCCGTCAGCGTCATCACCCGCGACGGCAAGGAACATCTGATCCCGAACGAGAATCTGATGACGCAGGAGGTGGAGAACTGGTCCTATTCCGACCGCAATGTCCGCGTCCGCATTCCCGTCGGCATCGGTTATGACAGCGACCTCCAGCTCGCGCAGGAACTGATGCTGCGCGCCGCGCAGGAAAGTCCCCGCGTGCTTCGCAATCCCAAACCCAATGTCTGGCTCACCGCCTTTGGCGAAAACCGCGTTGAACATGACATATTGGTGTGGATCAGCGACCCGGAAAGCGGCATCGGCAGTGTGAAATCGGATGTGCTCGGCCGGCTGTGGCGGCTGTTCCGCGACCATGGCATCACCATCCCCTATCCGCAGCGCGTCATTCATGCACCGCGCGACGCGGCACCGCCCCTGCCGTAGCGCAACGATCCCCAATTGCGGCAAAAAGCGCGCGCGACGCCGCGCCGTGCCACAATCATGCCTAAATTTGTTGCAGACCAGCAACATTACAGACGCAAACGTCATCGTTCCGCAATAAAATCTTGTGCGCTGCAACGGCGGCGGGCATCTCCTCCTTCGTTGAGGCAACCCGGTCCATCCCGCACAGGGCAATAGAGATCCGGGACCATGACGCAGGTGGGACCATCGCAGATACCATCAAGGGGACATCATATGCGTAAGTCCATACTCGGCCTCTCGGCCCTTGCCCTTGCCGCCATGTCGGCACCCGCTTTCGCTCAGGACGAGCCCACGCCCGATCTCACCGTGACCGGCACGGCCGCCGTGGTGACCGACTATCGCTTCCGCGGCATCTCGCAGACCGACAAGCGTTTCGCGCTGCAGGGCAGCATCACCCTGACGCACAGCTCGGGCTTCTACGTCTCGACCTGGGGCAGCTCGATCGATGATTATGTCGCCAATGGCAGCGACCAGGAACTCGACCTGATCGCCGGCTATTCCAAGACCGTCGGCGCGGCGACCTTCGACGTCGGCGTTCTCTATTACTACTATCCCGGTTCGGCCGGCGCGAACACCGATTTCGTCGAGCCCTATGCCTCCATCAAGGGCACGTTCGGCCCGGCGACCGCCAAGGTGACCGCCAATTATGCGCCCAAGCAGAAGGCGCTCACCGTCGACGGCATTCACAAGGAAGACAATCTGTACCTCGCCGGTGACCTCTCGGCCAGCATCCCGAACACCCCGCTGGGCGTGACGGCGCATCTGGCCCACAGCTTCGGGCCCAGCTATCTGGTCCCGGTCGGCAAGGGCTACACCGACTGGAGCGTCGGCGCGACCTATACGTGGAGCCATCTGACCTTCGGCGTCAGCTATGTCGACACGGACACCCATTTCCGTCCCAAGGCTGCTGCGGGCAACTTCCGCGATGCGGCCAGGGGCGCAGTGGTCGGTTCGGTCACCGCATCCTTCTGATCGCCTGAAAAGGGATGAAGAGGCCGCGCTCCCCGTGGGCGCGGCCTTTTTTGCGCTTTGCGGCTCGCCTGGGCGCGGGCCGCACCCTATAAAGGGCGCATGACCGCCTTCTCGCTGATCCTCCTCTTCCTCGTGACCGTCGCCGCGATGGAGGGCTTCGCCTATGTCATGCACCGTTGGGTCATGCACGGGCCGGGCTGGTTCCTGCACGCCAGCCACCATCGGGAACGCCCCGGCCGCTGGGAAGCGAACGACCTCTATTTCGTGATCTTCGCCATGCCCTCCATCCTGCTGCTGCTGGGGGGCGTGCAATGGCATTGGGGCGATTGGGCGACGGCGACCGGCGCCGGCATCGCGGCCTATGGCGCCATCTATCTGGGTTTCCACGACATCATCGTCCATCGCCGCGTCCGCCATCGCCATGTGCCGCGCTCCGCCTATATGAAGCGCATCGTCCAGGCCCATCGCCTGCATCATGCGGTCGAGACGAAGCAGGGCTGCGTCAGCTTCGGCTTTCTCGTGGCGCCCAGTCCGGATGCGCTGAAACGCGCCCTCGCCCGCAACGGCAAGGCCGGACTGCGCGCCGCCAAGGGCGTTCTGGAGGGC
This sequence comes from Sphingobium sp. LSP13-1-1.1, assembly GCF_040676415.1. Lineage (NCBI taxonomy): Bacteria > Pseudomonadati > Pseudomonadota > Alphaproteobacteria > Sphingomonadales > Sphingobiaceae > Sphingobium > Sphingobium sp. LSP13-1-1.1. The sequence continues at coordinate 51,158 of NZ_JBEGHU010000006.1, forward strand.
TGAAGCCCATGCGTGCGGCGCTGGACAGCCCTTCGCCGAAGCCGCGCCTCCTCTAACCGCTTTCCACTCCGCCCAAAGCCCGGTAAGTGCCGGCAATGGCTTCGCATCCCGCACCGATCGCGCGTTCGCTCTTCGTATTTTCGATCTTCTACGGCGGCATGGTCTGCATTGCCGGCGTGCTCGGCAACAAGCAGGTGACGCTGGGGCCCCTGTCGGCCATCGGTCCCTGGTTCGGCCTCGGCCCGCTGGCGGTGGAGGCGGGCATCTTCGCCTTCCTGCTGCTGGTGACGATTTCCAGCGCGGTGGCGGAACTGCACGGCCCGGCCGTCGCCAACCGGCTGGTGCGGATCGGCTTCCTGCCGCTGATCGCATCCATATTGCTTTCCATCGCCGTGCTGTCCGTACCCGCCGCGAGCGACATGGACCCGGCGCGGCGCGATGCCTTTGCGCTGATGATGGGCGGCACGCCCCGGATCTGGCTCGGCGGGATCATCGCCTATGGCATTTCCCAGACCTTGAACGTCACCCTCTTCGCCGCACTCAAGGGGCGCGAGGGCAGCCGCCTGCTCTGGCTGCGCGCCGCGGTGGCGAGCATATTGTCGCAGATCGCGGACACGCTGCTCTTCGTCTCCATCGCCTTTTACGGGGTGTTCCCGATCGGAGAGCTGCTGCTGGGGCAGATGCTGGCGAAGGTCACGCTGTCGGCGCTGCTGGTGCCGCCCGTCCTCTATGCGCTGGTCGCGCTGGGGCGCCGCCTGGACCGTTAGCTTGCGGCGACGCGCATAGTGCCCTATGCGCCCGCGCATGAACAGCAAGCACGCCCCCGATCCGGCGCTCCTCGTCAAGGCCGAAACGCTCGTCGAGGCGCTTCCCTATATGCAGCGCTATGCGGGCAAGACCTTCGTCGTCAAATATGGCGGCCATGCCATGGGCGATCCCGAGGCGGCGCGCGATTTCGCCGAGGACGTCGTGCTGATGAAGGCGGTCGGCATCAATGTCGTCGTCGTCCACGGCGGCGGTCCGCAGATCGGCGCGATGCTGAAGAAGCTGGGCGTCGAGTCGCAGTTCGTCGGCGGCCTGCGCGTCACCGACAAGGAAACCGCGCAGATCGCGGAAATGGTGCTGGCCGGATCGATCAACAAGGAAATCGTCGGCTGGATATCCGGCGCGGGCGGCCGGGCCGTCGGCATTTCGGGCAAGGATGGCGGGCTGGTCCTGTGCGAAAAGGTGCTGGGCAAGCGTGAGGCGGACCCCAATTCCGGCATAGAGCGCAATGTCGACCTGGGCTTTGTCGGCGATCCGGTGAGGGTCGACCGCAGCATCCTGGACACGCTGACCCAGAATGGCATCATTCCGGTGGTCGCGCCCGTGGGCATCGGCGCGGATGGGCACACCTACAATGTCAATGCCGACACCATGGCGGGCGCCATCGCCGCGGAATTGCAGGCAGCCCGCTTCTTCCTCCTCACCGACGTCGCCGGCGTTCTGGACAAGCAGGGCCAGTTGCTGACCGACCTGGACCCGCATGCGATCAGGGGGCTGGAAGAGGACGGCACCATCAGCGGCGGCATGATCCCCAAGCTGGAAACCTGCGTCCGGGCGGTCGAAGGCGGGGTGGACGCCGCCGTCATCCTGGACGGACGGGTGCCGCACGCAATGCTGCTGGAAATCTTCACCGATCGCGGTGCGGGTACGTTAGTCCGCCGGTGAACCGGGCCCCTTCGGGCTTGAAGCAAAGCGCATGGGCGGCCCGCCAGCGTGCCGCATGGCAGGCGGCGGTCGGGGGCGCCGTGCGCGGCGTCGCGAAAATCCATGGGGCGCGGTGCGGCAACGGGCCTGATGAAGTCCGCACCCAGGCTATCTTATGGGTTTTCCGCAATTTCCGGGCGTTCAGATGTTCCATCTGACTTGAAATCGCTTTAGAGCGATTGGCCATCAATTCGGAGATCGCATGGCCTACGCCCTCTATCAGATCATCGTCATCCTGCTCGATGTGCTGTGGTGGATCATCATCATCCAGGCCATCATGAGCTGGCTGATCGCCTTCAATGTCGTCAATCTTTCCAATGATTTCGTGCGCACGGTGATGGTCGCGCTGGATCGGATGACGGCGCCGATATACAATCCGATCCGCCGGGTGCTGCCGGACCTGGGGGCGCTCGACCTCTCGCCCATGGTCGTGCTGCTGGGCATTCTGATCATCCGCCAGGCCATATTGCCGCCGCTGTTCGGCCTGGTGTGACGGTCTGGCACCGGGACGGCGACGATCTCATCCTCTCGGTCCGGTTGACGCCGGGCGCGACGCGGGAAGAGATTGGCGGCGTCTGGACGGACGACAAGGGCGCAACCTGGCTGCGTGCACGCGTACGCGCCGTGCCGGAAAAGGGAAAGGCCAATGCGGCGCTGGTCGCATTGCTGGCGAAGCGGCTGGAGTGGCCACGCAGCGCGATTTCACTGGAATCGGGTGACACCAACCGGCTAAAGCGGCTGCGGATCAAGGGGGGCGGTGAGGCGTTGACGCTGGAGCATTTCCAATCGAGATGCGAGCAGCTGACATCTCAGGAAATGCGGTAGCCGCAGCGCCGGGCTTTGCGCCATCATCAAGGAACAGGTTGAAGCATCATGACCATCGGCAAGATCATCGACGGCAAGGCCTTTGCGGAGACGCTTCGTGGCAAGGTCGCGGACGGGGTCGGCGCTTTCATCGCGAAGACCGGGCGCAAGCCGGGGCTGGCGGTGGTGCTGGTGGGCGAGGATCCGGCCAGTTCCGTCTATGTCCGCAACAAGGGCAAGATGACCGTCGCCGCCGGCATGGAAAGCATGGAATTCAAGCTGCCCGCCTCCATAGGCGAGGAGGAATTGCTGGACCTGGTCGAGGAACTGAATGCCGACGACCGGGTCGACGGCATCCTCGTCCAACTGCCGCTGCCATCGCACATCAACGAGGCATCGGTGATCGGCACGATCGATCCCGCCAAGGATGTCGACGGTTTCCATGTCGTCAATTCGGGCCTGCTCGCCACCGGGCAGGAGGCGCTGGTGCCCTGCACGCCGCTGGGCTGCATCATGCTGCTCAAGGATGAACTGGGCGATCTTTCGGGTCTGGAAGCTGTCGTCGTCGGCCGATCCAACATCGTCGGCAAGCCGATGGCGCAATTGCTGCTGGCGGAAAACTGCACCGTCACCATCGCGCACAGCCGCACGCGGGACATCGCCTCCGTCGTGCATCGCGCCGACATCGTGGTCGCGGCCGTGGGCCGGGCGGAAATGGTGAAGGGCGAGTGGATCAGGCCCGGCGCGACAGTGATCGACGTCGGCATCAACCGCGTCACCGATACGGAGGACGGCAAGAGCCGGATCGTCGGCGACGTCGCCACGGCCGAAGCGCTGGCCCATGTCCGCGCCATCACTCCGGTGCCGGGGGGCGTCGGCCCGATGACCATAGCCGTCCTGCTGCGCAATACGCTGGTCGCGGCCCATGCGCGAGCGGGGCTCGCAAAGCCGGAGGGGCTGTGAAGGCGCGCGCCGCGTTCCTGATCCTGACATTGCTGGCGCTGGCGGGCGCGCGCCCGCCCATGCGCTATCAGCCTGACCCCAGTTCCGTGTTCGCGGCCGAACTCGCCTTCAACCGGCTCGCGCAGCAGAAGGGGCAATGGACCGCCTTCCGCGAAACGGCGGCGGACGAGGCGGTGATGTTCGTGCCGCAGCGGGCGTTGGCGAAGCAATGGCTGAAGGGACGCGCCGACCCGCCTGCCCCGGTAAGCTGGACCCCCTCGACCATCTATGTGTCCTGCGACGGCAATCTGGCGGCCAGCACCGGCGGCTGGAAGCGGCCGGACGGATCGGTCGGCTATTTCACCACTATCTGGCAGCGGGACAAGAAGGGCGAGTGGAAATGGATCATGGACCATGGCGACACGCTCGCCAGCGCCCGTGAAGCGCCCGAATTCCTCATCGGCAAGGTCGCGACCTGCAAGCGCGGCCGCGCCGGGGACGGCCCTCGACCCGCCGCCTCGCCGCCGGACCGCAAGGCGACAAAGGGCGAGACACCGCCAGCCCCTCGCGATGAAAGCCTGAGCTGGAACGCCGATGTCGCTGCCGACGGCAGCCGCCGCGTGACCGTACGCATGTGGAACGGGACCGACTATGACATGGTGATCGACGACAGGGTGGCCGCGACGCAATGACGGAACTGTTCATCTCCGCCTTCGTCACCCTGTTCGTCGTGATCGATCCGCCGGGCTGCGCGCCGATCTATGCCAGCCTCACCACCGGGGCGACGCAGATCCAGCGCCGCAGCATGGCGATCCGCGCCGTGGCCATCGCCGCGGGCATCCTGCTGCTGTTCGCGCTGTGGGGCAAGCAGTTGCTGGGCACCCTGGGGATCGCACTGGACAGTTTCCGCATCGCGGGCGGCATCATGCTGTTCATCATCGCCATGGACATGGTGTTCGAAAAGCGCACCCAGCGGCGAGAGGACCGGGCGCAGAAGATCGCCGAAACGCCCGAGGTCGAGGATGTGTCGGTCTTCCCCATGGCGATGCCGATGATCGCCGGGCCGGGTTCGATCGCCACGGTCATGCTGCTGATGTCGCGGGCGGAGGGGTTGAGCGAGCGGCTGGTGGTGATCGGCGCGGTGGTCGTGACGCTGGCGCTGATGCTGGGGTCGCTGCTGGCGGCGGGGCCGATCATGGCTTTGCTCGGGTCCAAGATCGAGGCGGTGATCACAAGGCTGCTGGGCGTCCTGCTGGCCGCGCTGGCCGCGCAATTCGTGATCGATGGACTGAAGGCGAGTTTCTGAGCATTGCGGGGAAAAGCGGCCATGCTTTTCCCTTTCAAACGATGCGACGCCAGAGGCCGGAGCGTCACCGCCTGGCACAAAATCGCCTCAGCGGCTCCAGCGGGCCCAGATCGCAGTAGGCAGCATCAATCCGCGCGCCTCTTCGCGCACCACCAGTTCACCCGCTTCGACGGTGCCCGGCAGATCGGCGAACGCCTGGCGCAACAATTCCCCGATCGCCAGCGCCGACATGCGGACGGCATAGACGGTCAGGAACAGGAAACGGCTGTCCGCGTCCAGCAATTGCCGGCAATGCGCGATCAGCCCCGGCAGATCCTCCTCCAGCCGCCACACTTCCCCATCGGGGCCCCGGCCATATTTGGGGGGATCGAGCAATATGCCGTCATAGCGGCGCCCGCGGCGTACCTCGCGCGCCACGAACTTTGCGGCATCGTCGACGATCCAGCGAACCGGCCGATCCTCCAGCCCGGACAACGCCGCATTGGCCCGCGCCTGCGCCACCGACTTCTTGGACGCGTCGACATGCACCATCTGCGCGCCCGCCGCCGCCATCGCCAGCGTGCCCACGCCGGTATAGCCGAACAGGTTCATCACCTGCGCCTGATCCCCTGCGCTGACCTTGTCCGCGATCCGGCCGCGCATCCATTCCCAGACCGGCGCCATGTCGGGAAAGAAGCCGAGATGACGGAAGGGAGTGCAGCTCGACTGGAAGGTGACTTCGCGCCACTCCAACGGCCAGCCTTCAGCAGGCACCGGTCGCTCATAGAACCAGCGCCCGCCGCCCTCCTCGTCGGAACCGGGGACGAATTCGCCGTCGGCCTGCCAGTCATCCTGCGCCGGAGCCCACATCGCCTGCGGTTCCGGCCGGATGAAGCGGAAACGGCCATAGCGCTCCAGCTTTCGCCCGTGGCCCGAATCGATCAGGCCATAATCGGACCAGGGCTCACCGATAAGGGTCTGGAGTTTCACATCAGCCCCTCGGCGTCGCGCGCTCCGCGACATAGGCCGTGACCGCGTCGAAGGTGCCGGGCAGCTTGGCATAGGCCTCTTCCCGTGCGAACAGGTCACCCACGCGCGAGGGCAAGGAGGGGCGAATGCCCGTGGCGCGCTCGACCGCCGTGGGGAATTTCGCAGCATGCGCCGTCGCCAGCGTGACCACAGGCACCGCCGGGTCGAGCTCGGCCGACCGCGCCGCCGCCAGGCCGACCGCGCTGTGTGGATCGATCACCTGCCCGGCCGCATCATAGGCCCAGCGCATGGCCATGGTCATGGCGTCGGCATCGATCCGCGCGGACGTGAACAGCGCCGCCGCGCCGTCCCGCTGCGCATTGGTGAGGCGCATCGCCCTGCTCGTTTCGAAACCCCTCATCTGTTCGGCCAGCGCCTTGCCATCGCGCCCGCCCGCATCGAACAGCAGTCGCTCGAAGTTCGAGCTGACCTGGATGTCCATGCTGGGAGTAGCCGTCGCCACCACCTGCCCCTGGCTGTAGTCGCCATCGGACAGGGCGCGGTGGAGGATGTCGTTGACATTGGTCGCCACCATCAGCTTCGCGACGGGCAATCCCATCTTCGCCGCGACATAGCCCGCGAACACGTCGCCAAAATTGCCTGTCGGGACGGAGAAGGCGACGGAACGTTCCGGCGCCCCCAGGCGGACGGCGGCGTAGAAATAATAAACGACCTGCGCCATCAACCGCGCCCAGTTGATGCTGTTCACCGCCGACAGGTTGAAGCGGCGCGCGAAATCGGCGTCGTTGAACATCGCCTTCACCAGCGCCTGCGCATCGTCGAAGCTGCCGTCAATGGCGATGTTGTGGACATTGGGTGCCCGCACCGTCGTCATCTGCCGCCGCTGCACATCCGACACACGGCCTTCCGGGTGCAGCATGAAGATATCGATCTTGGCACGGCCGGCGACCGCATCGATCGCCGCCGACCCGGTATCGCCGGATGTCGCGCCGACGATGGTCAGATGATCGTCCCGGCGTGACAGGAAACGCTCGAACAAATGGCCGAGCAGTTGCAGGGCCACGTCCTTGAACGCCAACGTCGGCCCGTGGAACAGTTCCAGCAGCCAGTGGCGATGGTCAAGCTGCACCAGCGGCGTCACCGCATCATGGCTGAACCGGCCATAGGCGGCGGTGCACAGTTCCCGCAATTCCTCTTCGCCCAGTGATCCGGCGACAAAAGGCGCCATGACCCGCACTGCCGTTTCCACATAGGAGAGGCCCGCCAGCGCACGTATCTGCTCAGCGGAAAAGCTGGGCCAGCTTTCCGGCACATAGAGCCCGCCATCGGACGCCAGCCCCGCCAGCGTCACATCCTCGAACCCGAGCGCGGGCGCGCTCCCTCTGGTGCTTACATAGTGCATGATGGGGTAGCGCGGTAACGCCGGACGCGCCTCCGGGCAAGCTTTTAAGGTCGCGGCTTCCGCTTGCGCAGCGCGAGGACATAGATGATCGCCGCGATCCCAGCGAAGAAGAACCACTGCACCGCATAGGCCAGGTGATTGTTCGGCACGTCAGCCACATTGGGCGGGGCCAGCGGCTTGAGGCCAGGCACCGGCTCTCCGGCGATCAGCATGGGCCGCAAGGGCATGGCCTTGCCGCCGATCCGCGACAGGAGCGAACGATGGTCCGGCTCCTCCCCGATCCAGCCGCGCATCTGCCCCCCCCGCCACTGGGGTTTGGCGTCCGGCGTCCTGGCGACGCCCGCCGCGACCAGCACCCCCGGCCCCTCGATACCCGTCGCGCATTCGGCGATGTAGCGGTAGCCGACCGACCCATCGGCCGCCCGTCCAGCTTCGCTGTGCCAGCGGACGACACGCAGGCAATGGGCGGAGGAGCGCCGAAACAGAAGGTCTGCGGGCACAGGCGGATAGGCCGGAAAGGTGACGGCGGGCCGGGCCGGATTCGCCGCGACGAGGCTCAGCATCGCCTCCTTCTCCGCCCTGCGTTGAAGCTGCCAGATGCCGAGGCCGACCATCACCAGCACCGCCGCCGCCACGATCAGCGTCGGGACATGGGGGAAGCGCCGGCTCATGGCTGGCGTTCCCTTTCGGTCAACCGCCCCTCGCGCGCCTTGTTGCGATATTCGAGGATGAGCAGCGCGCCCTTCGCCACGCGCAGGCTGCCGATCACCGCGACCACGGTCAGCGGCGTCCAGAGTAGGATATGCAGCCAGAGCGGCGGATGGACCTTCAATTCCAATATCAACGCCATCGCCACCATCAGCGCGCCGATGATCAGCGTCAGGAACGCCGCGGGCCCGTCGCCGACATTGAACTGGCCATAGTCCAGCCCGCAGTTCCTGCATGACGCGGCAAAGCCCACAGGCCCCGCGAACAGAGTCGGCGCGCCGCATTGCGGACAGGCGCCCCGGGCCGAAGCGATCAACAGCGGCTGCGGCTCAGGGGATTGTGGGTCTGGCGGGGACATGGGCTCAGGCATAATGCCCCCGGCCGGAAAAGAAAACGGCCGGAGCAAGTCCGGCCGTTTTCCGTAAATCGATCGGCGAAAGGATCAACCGCCGTGCACCGGCGCGCCCCAGCCGCCCCACACATAGATGGCGACGAAAAGGAACAACCACACCACATCGACGAAATGCCAGTACCAGGCAGCCGCCTCGAAACCGAAATGCTGGCGCGGGGTGAAGTCGCCCTTGTGCGCGCGGATCAGGTTCACCAGCAGGAAGATGGTGCCGATCAGGACGTGGAAGCCGTGGAACCCGGTCGCCATGTAGAAGGCCGAGCTGTACGGACTGCCGCCGAAGGGGAACGGCGCATGGGCATATTCATAGGCCTGGATCGACGAGAAGAGGGCGCCCAGGATAACCGTCAGCGTCAATCCCTTCTTCAGGCCGTCGCGATCACCATGAATCAGCGCATGGTGCGCCCAGGTGACGGTCGTGCCCGAACAGAGCAGGATCAGCGTGTTGAGCAGCGGCAGTTCGAAGGCGTTCATCACCTCGATGCCCTTGGACGGGAACATGCCCTCGATCGGCGCCAGCTGGCTGGGGAAGAGCGAGAAGTCGAAGAACGACCAGAACCAGCCCACGAAGAACATGACTTCCGATGCGATGAACAGAATCATGCCGTAGCGCAGGTGAAGCTGCACCACCGGCGTATGATCGCCCGCATGAGCCTCCGCAATGACGTTGGCCCACCAGCTGTACATGGTGAACAGGACGCCAGCGACGCCGATCAGGAACACCCAGCCGCCGCCGGCGGGCAGCGCATCGGGATGCATCCACATGATCGCGCCGAAAGCCATGACCAGCGCCGACATGGAGCCGAAAAACGGCCAGATGCTGGGCGGAAGAATATGATAATCGTGGTTCTTGGCGCCTGCCATGACGTTTCTCATCCCCGTTCGCGTTATGATTGTGCCTTAGCTTGGCTTCTTGTCCTGCTCAACAGGATAGAAGGTGTAGCTGAGCGTGATTTCCTGCGTGTCCTTATTGTCGGCATCCGTCAATATCTTGGGATCGACATAATAGATCACCGGCATGCGCACCTGTTCACCCGGCTTCAGCGTTTGCTGGGTGAAACAGAAGCACTGGATCTTGGTGAAATAGGCCCCTGCCTGGAGCGGCGTGACGTTGAAGCTGGCGGAGCCGGTGACCGGCTTGTCCGACATGTTCTTCGCGATGAATATCGCCATGGTGCGCGCGCCGACCGTCACCATCTGGGTGCTGCGCTCCGGGTAGAATTTCCACGGCATACCGGGCGCTACGTTGGAATCGAAACGGATCGACATGCGATGCCCGACCGCTTCTGCCACCTGCACGCCGGCAGCGGCGCGCTGCGTGGTGCCGCCAAAGCCCGTCCGCTGGCAGAAGATCCGGTAGAGCGGCACCGAAGCGAACCCCAGGCCCAGCATCGCCAGGCCTACGCCGGCCATGCCGATCATGGTGCGCCGGTTGCGGCGATCCCGGTCGAAGGGTGAAGGCGGAAGGCTCGCCATCAATGACCCCCACCGATCTTGGCGATGGTGATCGCGTAGAAGAGAATGACCAGAGCGCCCAGCAGCAGCCCCGTCACGATGGCGCGCGCCTTCTGCCGCGCGCGAATCTGGCCGTCTTCCTCTGGGGTCATGCGGCCACCCAGCGGTCGACGACCACCGCGCCGAAAAGGAGGAACAGGTACAGGATCGAATATTTGAACAAACGCTTTTCCGGCGCCATCCGCGCAGGATCACTCTCGCGCCGGCGCAACACCTGGAAGGCCAGCAATGCGAACAGCGCCGTCCCGAGCAGCGCCGTCGTGCCATAGATGGGGCCTGTCAGGCGCAACAGGACCGGGGCCATGGCGGCCACGGCCATGATGGCGGTGTAGAACCAGATATGGCGCCGCGTCGCCACTTCACCCGAAACCACCGGCAGCATGGGAATGCCGGCGGCGGCATAATCCGTCTTCACGAACAGGGCCAGTGCCCAGAAATGAGGCGGAGTCCAGAAGAAGATCAGCATGAACAGCGCAATCGGAAGCGCGCTGATGTCGCCCGTGACCGCCGCCCAGCCGATGACCGGCGGAAAGGCGCCCGCCGCACCGCCGATGACGATATTCTGTGCCGTGCGGGGCTTGAGCCAGATGGTGTAGACGAACAGGTAGAAGAGGATCGACACGGCCAGTACGGCAGCCGCGAGCCAGTTAGCCGCGATACCCATCAGCAGGACCGAGAAGAAGGACAGGCCCACGCCGAAATGCAGCGCGGACTGGCGATCCATCCGGCCCGCGGGCAACGGACGGTTGGCCGTGCGCTTCATCTTCGCATCGATATCGGCTTCATACCACTGGTTGAGCGCGGCGGCCGCGCCCGCCCCCAGAGCAATGCACAGGATTGCGGTGAAGGCGAGGACCGGATGCATATGTTCGGGCGCCGCGAGCAAGCCGCACAGCCCGGTGAAGACGACCAGCGTCATCACCCGCGGCTTGGTCAGCGCGACGAAGTCCCGCCAGTGCGCGGGAATCGTGAAAGCCGAACCTTCGGACATGATCGGCGAACTTGCCATAATCTCCTCACGCGGCGTCCCGGCGCGACGGCCACGCCGGGACTGCCCTGATTCCAGGACTGGCGGCCTTTACCCCAATCCTTGCGTCCCGGCAAACCGGGACGCCCCCGCCGATGATCAGTCGATGACCGGCAGCGTTTCGAACTGGTGGAAGGGCGGCGGGCTGGACAGCGTCCATTCCAGCGTGGTGGCGCCCTCACCCCAGGGATTACCCTCCGCCTTCTTGCCGGCGACCAGCGACCAGACAAGGTTGACGAAGAAGATCAGCATGCCCGCGGTCATGACTTCATAGCCGTGGCTCGCCACCTTGTTCCAATAGGCGAACGCTTCCGGATAATCGGGGTAGCGACGCGGCATGCCCGACAGGCCCAGGAAGTGCATCGGGAAGAACAGCATGTTCACGCCGACGAAGAACACCCAGAAGTGGAGATGGCCCAGAAATTCATTGTACATGCGACCCGACATTTTCGGGAACCAGTAGTAGAACCCCGCGAACAGGCCGAACACTGCACCCAGCGAAAGGACGTAGTGGAAGTGCGCGACCACATAATAGGTGTCGTGCAGCACGTCGTCGACGCCGCCATTGGCCAGCACCACGCCGGTGACGCCGCCCACAGTGAACAGGAAGATGAAGCCCAGCGCCCAGACCATCGGGGTCTTGTAGCTGATGGAACCGCCCCAGATCGTCGCGATCCAGGAGAAGATCTTGATGCCGGTCGGCACCGCGATCACCATGGTGGCGGCGGTGAAGTACATCTTCACGTTCACCGACATGCCGGTGGTGAACATGTGGTGCGCCCAGACAACGAAGCCGACCACGCCGATCGCGACCATGGCATAGGCCATGCCGAGATAGCCGAAGACCGGCTTGCGGCTGAAGGTCGAGACGATCTGGCTGATGATGCCGAAGCCCGGCAGGATCATGATGTACACTTCGGGGTGGCCGAAGAACCAGAAGAGATGCTGGTACAGTTCAGGATCGCCGCCACCGGCCGCGTCATAGAAGGTCGTGCCGAAATTGCGGTCGGTCAGCAGCATGGTTATCGCCGCAGCGAGAACCGGCAGCGCGAGCAGCAGCAGGAAGGCGGTGACCAGCACCGACCAGACGAACAGCGGCATCTTGTGCAGCGTCATGCCCGGTGCGCGCATGTTCAGGATGGTTGTGATGAAGTTGACCGCGCCCAGGATCGAGCTCGCACCCGCGATGTGGAGCGACAGGATCGCCATGTCGACCGCCGGACCCGCCGAACCGCTGGTCGACAGCGGGGCATAGACCGTCCAGCCGGTGCCCGCGCCATTGCCGGTGCCGCCGGGCACGAAGGTCGAGCCGAGCAGCAGGGCGAAGGCGGGGATGAGCAGCCAGAAGCTGATGTTGTTCATCCGCGGAAAGGCCATGTCCGGCGCGCCGATCATGATCGGCACGAACCAGTTGCCAAAGCCGCCGATCATAGCGGGCATCACCATGAAGAAGACCATGATGAGGCCGTGGGCGGTGATCAGCACGTTCCAGAGGTGATAGGCCTGGTCCAGCGTGGCGGTGGGGCCATCGCTGAACTGCGCCCAGGTCTGGAGATACTGGATGCCCGGCTGCGCCAGTTCGGCACGCATCAGGCCCGAGATCGCGCCGCCGATGATACCGGCAATGATCGCGAAGATCAGATAGAGTGTGCCGATATCCTTGTGGTTGGTCGACATGAACCAACGCTGGAAGAAGGCCGGCTTGTGATCGGCGTCATGATGCTCATGAGCATGATCGCCGTGATGATCTGCGGTAATGGTGGTCATGGCGTCTATGCCCTTACATCAAAGCTTGGCGGCAGGAGCGGCAGCGGGCGCGGCGGCCTCCGCCGTGGTCGCGGCGGCGGCGCCCTTCAGCGTACCGCCCTGCGAGAGCAGCCACTGGTCGAACTGCGCGGGCTCCAGCGCCTCGATCGCGATCGGCATGAAGCCATGGCGCGCGCCGCACAGTTCCGAGCACTGGCCGTAATAGACGCCTGGCTCCTCGATGGTGAAGCTCTTCTCATTGAGGCGGCCCGGCACGGCGTCCATCTTCACCCAGAGCGAGGGGACCGCGAAGCTGTGGATCACGTCGGCGCCTGTGATGATCAGCTTGATCGGGCGACCGACCGGCAGGACCAGGCGGTTGTCCGGCGCCAGCAGATAGGGCTCGCCATTCGCTTCCGCCTTGTCGCGGGGCAGCAGGTTCGAAACGAATTCCGGAATGCCGTTGTCGGGATATTCATAGCCCCAATACCATTGGTAGCCGGTGACCTTGACGGTCAGCGCATCCTTGGGCGCGGGCTTGTACTGGTCTGCCAGCAGGCCGATCGAGGGAATAGCGATGGCGAGCAGGATCACGACCGGGACCACGGTCCAGATCACCTCGATCACCGTGTTGTGCGAGGTCTTGGACGGCGTCGGGTTGGCGCTGCGGCGGAAGCGGACCATGACATAGAGCATCAGGACCAGAACGAAGATCGAGATGATGGTGATGATCGGCAGCAGCATCTTGTCATGCAGCCAGCGCGCGGTGTGCCCGGTTGGCGAGAACTGCTTCTGAAGAGTGATTTCACCCGGCATCGGCATGCCCTTGCCCAAAGTGGGCTTCATCCGCGGCGGCGCGGCCACCTTGGCCGCTGGCGCGGCCTGCGCGGCGGGCGCCGCTGCATTGCCGGCCGAATCAGCGGCTGCGGCTTCGTTCCCGGCGGCCGGAGCCGCCACCGCGGCATTGTCCTGGGCCAGCACCGGACCGTTCATGGCGAGCGTGGGCACAAAGGCCAACAACCCGGCGAGAACGAGCGATTTCACCTTGTTCATAAGCGTCTTCTTACCCCGTAACCCCTTGGCGCCGCAGCAACGAAGACACACGCATACACGTCCCCCCCGCCCGTATCGGTCTGCCGCGGCTTATAAGCATCTTTTTTTACGCCTCAAGCTTCCACAACCAGATTTTCTTCGCTGTTGCAACGCCTAGTTGGTGAGCCTATCTCGCACCCCGCGCGCAATTGCGCATATATGGGGCGAGATCATGGGGCGACCCATGGTGAAAAGGCGTGCCGCATCGCGCCCGAGCGGGGCGGCGTGGGCGAATGGATCAAGACAAGAATGACCGACGAGGAAGTATTAGCGGAATTCAGGGCTGCGGGCGCGTTGCTGGAGGGGCATTTCATCCTTTCCTCGGGCCGCCGCAGCGCCAATTATCTTCAGTGCGCGCGCGTGTTGATGAACGCGGAGCGGGCCGGACGGCTGGCGCGCGCCGTGGTGCAGAAGCTGCCCCGCGAATTGCGGCAGGACATCGATCTGGTGGTGTCCCCTGCGATGGGTGGGCTCATCATCGGCCATGAAATCGGCCGCGCGCTCGACAAGGACGCCGTTTTCCTGGAACGTCCCGAGGGCACGTTCGAACTGCGCCGCGGCTTCGCCATCACGCCGGGACAGAAGGTGCTGATGGTGGAGGACGTCGTCACCACCGGCCTCTCCTCCCGCCAGGCGATCGAGGCGGTAGAGGCGGAGGGCGGCATCGTCATCGCGGAAGCCGCGCTGGTCGACCGTTCCGCCGGAGAAGTGGATCTGGGCGTTCCCTTCTACCCGCTCGTCAGCATCAATTTCCCCGTCTATGACGCGGACCAGGTCCCGCCCGAACTGGCGGCGATCCCCGCGATCAAGCCCGGCAGCCGGAAGCAGTAGCCATGTCGCAAACCCCCGCTCATCTGCGCCTGGGCGTCAACATCGATCATGTGGCGACCATTCGCAACGCGCGCGGGGGAACGCATCCCGACCCGGTCAAGGCGGCGCTGCTGGCGGCCAAGGCGGGCGCGGACGGCATCACCGCCCATCTGCGCGAGGATCGGCGGCACATTCGCGATGAGGATATCGCCACGCTGATGGCGGCGCTGACGGTGCCGCTGAACCTGGAAATGGCAGCGACGCAGGAAATGCTGGGCATCGCGCTCCGGCATCGGCCGCATGCCGCCTGCATCGTGCCGGAAAAGCGCGAGGAGCGGACCACCGAGGGCGGGCTGGACGCCGCCGGGCAGATCGACGCTCTCCGCCCCATCGTCGGCGCGCTGGGCGATGCCGGGGTGCGCGTCAGCCTGTTCATCGAACCTGACGCCGCGCAGATCGAGGCAGCCATTCGACTGGGCGCTCCCGTGGTCGAACTGCATACGGGCCGCTACGCGCATCTGGAGGGTTCCGAACGAGCGGAGGAGCTGCGGCGGCTGGCCGATGCGGCGGCACTGGCGGCGAAGAACGGCATCGAACCGCATGCGGGCCATGGCCTGACCTTCGACAATGTCGGGCCGGTCGCCGCGATCCCGCAGGTCGCCGAACTCAATATCGGCCATTTCCTGATCGGGGAGGCGATCTTCAGCGGGCTGGAGAGCAGCATTCGCGAAATGCGCCGCCAGATGGATCTGGCCCGTTGATCGTCGGCTTCGGTTCCGACCTCTGCAATATCGAGCGGATCCAGAATTCGCTCGACCGCTTCGGGGAGCGGTTCGAGAATCGCGTGTTCACCGATGTGGAGCGGGCGAAGGCCAACCGCCGTCCCTTCACCAAGGCGGGCACGCTCGCCAAGCGCTTCGCGGCAAAGGAAGCGTTTTCGAAGGCCGTGGGCACCGGCTTCAAACGGGGCGTCTTCATGAAGGACATCGGCGTCGTCAACAGCCCAAGCGGCGCCCCGACGCTGCAGCTGAGCGGCGGAGCACTCGCCCGACTCGAATCGCTGCTGCCGGCCGGACATCGGCCCGTCGTTCACCTGACGCTCACCGACGATCATCCATGGGCACAAGCCTTTGTGATTATCGAAGCCTTGCCATTATAAGCGCCGCATCTCTCCAGCCGGAAATCCTCCCATGACGGCAGCCGACATGACCGAAAACGATTCTGCCCCATCCGACCAGCCCGGCCCGGTTTCCGAGCCGGAAAAGGCGTCCGTGAACTGGTGGCACGAGGCGAAAAGCATCACCCTGCTGATCCTGGCGGTGCTGGCCTTCCACAGTTTCGTGGCCAAGCCCTTCTACATTCCCAGCGAATCGATGATGCCCGTGCTGCTGAAGGGCGACCGGCTGGTGGTCAGCAAATATCCCTATGGCTGGTCCTACGTCTCGCCCAGCTTCCATCCGCTGCCCTTCCTGAAGGGCCGGATCTTCGGCCGCATGCCCGACCGTGGCGATATCGTCATCGTTTCGCCGCAGGACAAGCGGGAGGATTATATCAAGCGGGTCATCGGCCTGCCTGGCGACATATTGGAGGTGCGGGGCGGACAGGTCGTGCTGAACGGCGTGCCGGTGCCGCAAAGGGTACTGAAGCCCATCCGCATCCCTGTTGACGGCAACGCCCCCTGCCCACCCGCGCAATTCCCCGGCGCGCTGGTCACGGATGCGAACGGCAAAAGCTGGTGCGAACTGCCGGTGCGGCAGGAAGTGCTGCCCAACGGCAAGAGCTATGTCATCATCGATATGGGCCCAAGCACGCTCGACTGGTACGGCCCGGTGCGGATCCCCCCGAATCACGTCTTCCTGATGGGCGACAATCGCGACAACAGCGCCGACAGCCGCGCGCCGCTGGAGGAGAACGGACTGGGCGGACCAGTGCCGTGGGAAGCCATTGGCGGCCGGGCGGAGTTCATCACCTTCTCGCTCGACGGCGATTCATCCTGGAACCCGCTAAGCTGGCTCCATGCGCTGCGCGGTGGCCGTGCCGGGAACAGCCTGCGCCCGGCGAGCGTTACTCCACCGAAATAAGCCTTGCACAGGGGGCCAGGATTGAGCGGGACGAAAATCCACATTGAGGAACCCGGCCCCAGCGAATTGCGCAGCCCGCTGGTCCAGCATGAAATCAAGCGCGCGGGGGTCTGGTTCGCCATCGGCATCGCCATCGCGCTGCTCGTGCTGCTCGCGCAGCCGATCATGCTCATCATGGGCGCATTGGTGCTGACCACGATGATGGACGGCGGTACCCGGCTGCTGGGCCGGGTCCTGCCGATCGGGCGCGGCTGGCGACTGGCCTTGGTGCTGATCGCCGCCCTCGCCTTCCTGATCTATACCTTCTACCTGACGGGATCGAGCCTGGCTGCGCAGGCACAGGCGATGCGGGTCATCGTCGAGACGCAGATCAACCGCATTGGCCAATGGCTGCAACAGCTCGGCATCACCACCACGCCGGAGGATTTCAAGAGCCTGGCGCAACAGGCGATGAGTTCGCTCGGACGGGTAACGGCGGCGGTGGGGACGATGGTCGGTGCGGTCACCAGCGGGGTGATGATGCTGGTGCTCGCCATCTTCATCGCGATAGAACCCAAGCTCTATGAGCGCGGCGTCGCCTGGATGCTGCCGATGGACAGGCGCGGTCGCTTCTACGCCATTGCCGACCGGATGGGCTGGACGCTCCGGCGGCTGATGTTCGGCCGGCTGATCGGCATGACGGTGGAGGGCGTGGGAACCTGGCTGCTGCTTTGGGCCGGCGGGGTGCCGATGGCCGGGCTGCTCGGCATATTGACCGGACTGTTCGCCTTCCTCCCCAATATCGGGTCGATCATCTCCGGCGTGCTGATCGTGCTGGTCGGCTTTTCGGCGGGCGTGAATGCCGGGCTATATGCGTTCGGCGTCTATCTGGTCGTGCAGATCGTCGACGGTTACCTGATCGTGCCGATGGTGGCCAAGCGCGCCACCGATCTGGCTCCCGCGCTCGTGCTGGCGGCGCAAATCCTGTTCGGCGCGCTGTTCGGGATCATGGGTCTGTTTCTCGCCGACCCGATCATCGCGATGATCAAGGTCTATCTGGAGGAGCGGTCGAAGGCACTGGAAGCGGAGAATGAGAGGAGCGCGGCCGTCCCGGTCACGGGATGATCATTCCTTTTGCTCTTGGATTATAAGGGGACTTCAAGCATCGTGCTAAAAACCGGACAGCGATCATCCGATTGACGATGCGACGACGAAAATTCGGAGGGCATGGCCGCGTCCGATCTGACGCGGCGCGCCAGGATCAACGACTCGGAAAAATGCGGCATCCGGGGACAGGGCGTTCTCGCTCCATGTGAAAAGGCTCAGGCTCTGCCGCGATGGCTTGAGGAGAGACGCGCATGACCAACGGACAGGATCAGCCCCAACGCTTGCCAGAGGACAGAAACTGGATCGGCTCGACCGGACTCGACCGGCGCAAGCTGCTGGTGGGCGGGGCATTCGCTGCCGGGTTCGCTGCCGCCTGCCGCCCCGTGTCCAGCAGCGCGGTCCAGACTTCCGGCGAAGGATTGAAGGAAGAGGCCGTGTCGATCAGGGCGAGCGACGGCTTCGCCATGCCTGCTTTCGTCGCCCGGCCTGCCGCCGCCAGGGCCGCACCGATCATCGTCGTGGTGCATGAGATATTCGGCGTGCACGAGTGGATACGCGATCTTTGCCGCCGCTTCGCCCAGGCGGGCTATTATGCCATCGCGCCCGACCTGTTCGCGCGCCATGGAGATGCGACCAAGGTCGCGGACTTCAAGCAACTGATTGGCACCATCGTTTCCAAGGCTTCCGATGAACAGGTGTTGAAGGACATCGACGCCACCTATGCCTGGGCGGGCAGCCATGGCGGCGACGGCAGGCGGCGGGGCATGACGGGCTTCTGCTGGGGCGGGCGCGTGGTTTGGCTCTACGCCGCCCATAGCAGGGAACTGGACGCGGGCGTCGCCTTCTATGGCCGGCTGATCAGCGACAAGACGGAATTGCAGCCGCTGAGCGTCATCGAGCAGGTGAGCCAGCTCAAGGCCCCGGTGCTCGGCCAATATGGCGCGCTCGACAAGGGCATTCCGGTGGCCGACGTAGAGAAGATGCAGGCCGCGCTGAAGATCGCCGGCAAATCGCCGCCCGACGCGATCACCGTCTATCCCGGCGCCGACCACGGCTTCATGGCCGACTATCGTCCCAGCTACAACGAAGCCGCCGCCAAGGCCGCCTGGCAGGCGACGCTCGACTGGTTCGGCAAATATGTGAAAAAATAAGGGCGTCGCCGGCGCGAACGCCCTATTTCTGCTTCATCGCCTGAACGGCCGCCAGCGTGCTCTTCACATGGCCGGCATAGTTCATCTCGCTATGGACGAAGGCGATGCGGCCACTCGGCGCAATGACATAGGAGGTACGGTCCGTCATGCCCGGCTGCATCTTCAGCGCCACGTCATAGCCCGACACGATGGCCGGCCCGGCCGATGCCACGGCGAACTTGCCCGCGCATTCCTTCGTGGAGAAGGCGACGAGATCGTTCACCGGATCGCCCGACATGCCGATGACGGTTGCGCCCGCTTTCCTGAAATCCTCGATATGTTCGGCAAATTCCCGCGCTTCGGCGGAACAGCCGGGCGTGAACGCCTTCGGGAAGAAATACAGCACCACCGGGCCGCGCTTCAACTGATGCGACAGCGTCAGCGTGAAGGTCTTGCCCGCGAGCGCGCCGCGGGTGGTGAAGTCGGGCGCCTTGGCCCCGACGGCCAGCGCGGCCATGGCGCCCTGCGAACCGGCGGCGGCAGCGGCAAGGGCGAGCGCGATCTTCAGGCTTCTCATCATCGCTTTCCTCTTCTTCCAGGCATATTCGCTCAGGCTCGGGCAGGCGACGCCGACATGCCATCGCGTTCGGCCATGGTGATGACCGCAACGCTCGACGCGCGCAAGCCCGCCAGTGCGCTCGCTTCCACCGCGAGCAAAGAAAACATCTCCCTTCCCGGCCCGGCCGTGGCATAACCCCCCTCTCGACCTGGAGGACAGCAGGAATGAAGCAGGAAGGCGGGCGGCCCGGAACCCATTGGCGAAGCGCCGGTTTTCTTCCCATGCGCGCAATGATCCTCCTGCCGCTGCTTGTCCTTGCGGCGTGCAACGACAAGCCGGGTGACCAGCCCGGCATGGCCACCAATATCGTCGATGAGGCGATGAACGACATCCAGCAGGTGCCGCAGGACGCGAACGAGATTCAGACCGCCGAGCCCGCACCGGAAATTCCCTCGTCGCCGGCGACGGTGGGATCGACCATTCCCGCCAGCCTGCAGGGGCGCTGGACCGGGCTGGACGAAAGCTGCGCCGATCGCGCCGCCGACCTTGAACTGACGATCACGCCCACCAGCCTCGTCTTCCTGGAAAGCGAGGGGAAGGCGACCGGCGTGTCGCACGGTCCGGACGGACGCATCCGCATCGACGCCGCCTTTACCGGCGAAGGGCAGAGCTGGAAGAGGAAACTGGAACTGCGCCCGTCGGCGGGCGGCCGCGAATTGACGGTGATCGACGGGGGCCGGGCTGTGACACGCAAGCGGTGTAGCTGATTTCCCGATCCTTGCCGTCGCAGGAACCGGAGGCGCTCTACTCCGCGCTTTCCCAAAGCCTTCGCACTGGATAGAGCCACCCCATGATCGGCCGTCTTACCTTGAGCGATTTCCGCAACCATGCGGATGCGCTGATCATGCCCGATCACAGCTTCATCGTGCTGACGGGCGACAATGGCGCGGGCAAGACCAACATATTGGAGGCCGTGTCGATGCTGGCTCCCGGACGCGGCTTGCGAGGCGCGGCCCTGCGCGACATGGTCCGGCAGGACGGGGCTGGCGGCTTCGGCATTGCGGCGGAAGTGGACGGCGTGATGCTGGGCACGGGGGTTCTCGCTTCCGCGCCCGACCGGCGGCAGGTGCGGATCGGCGGCGTTGCCTCCTCCGCCAACGCGCTGGCCGATCATCTCTCCATCGTCTGGCTGACGCCCGCCATGGACCGCCTGTTCATGGACAGCCCCGGCGGGCGGCGGCGTTTCCTGGACCGGCTGACGCTGGCGCTGCATCCCGCCCATGCCGTGCACAGCGCCCGTTATGAGGCGGCGATGCGCGCGCGCAACCGGCTGCTGAACGATCTGTCCGCCGCCGATCCCTCCTGGCTGAGCGCACTGGAAACGCAGATGGACGAACATGGCGCCGCCCTGGCCGCTGCCCGTGCCGATCTGGTCAGCCGCCTTCAGGCTGCGCTGCAGGGCCAGCCCGACCAGCCCTTCGCCCGTCCCCTGCTGGCGATCGAGGAAGAAGCGAGCGAGGAGCCCCTGGGGCTTCGCCTCGCGCGCGAGCGCCGCCGCGATGCCGCCGCCGGCCGCACCCTGTCCGGCCCGCACCGCCAGGATCTCGCCGTTGTCCATGCTGCCAAGGCGCAGGCCGCCGCGCTCTGTTCGACCGGTGAGCAGAAGGCGCTGCTGCTCTCCATCCTGCTCGCCCACGCCGCGCTGGTCTCGGCGCATCGCGGCCAGCCCCCGGTGCTGTTGCTCGACGAAGTGGCGGCGCATCTCGACCCGTCGCGACGGGCTGCGCTGTTCGACCGGCTGCGCGAACCCGGCGGTCAGGTCTGGATGACGGGAACGGAAGGCAATCTTTTCAATGAGTTGGGTAAAGCCAGCCGATTTTGCGTAACGGCTGGCCAGGTCGTTCGTTCCGCAGATTGACGCGTCGCAACAACGATTCGTCGCTGGGCGCTTCCCAACAAGTCCGGCGTCTGCCCTAAAGCCTCCACGGGGTCAGTCGTTCCAGAAGTCGGGGGTCGCATTTCTATGATCGGTGGTTTTCGCGCTATTGTCGCAGCGGCAACGCTTGTGCTTGGCGCCCTGATCACGACCCCGGCCGCCGCGGGTGTCCTGCAATGCGCTCCTTTCGCCCGCCAGGTTTCCGGCATCGCGCTGTACGGCAATGCCAATAGCTGGTGGGGCCAGGCCGAGGGCCGCTATGAGCGCGGCCATGAACCGCGGGTCGGTGCCGTCCTCGCCTTCGCCGCGAGCCGTTCCATGCCGGTCGGCCATGTCGCGATGGTCAGCAAGGTGATCAACGAGCGCGAAGTGCTGCTGACCCATGCCAACTGGTCCTATCGCGGCGGCATTGAGCGCAATGTCCGCGCTATCGACGTTTCCCCCAACAACGACTGGACCAACGTGCGCGTATGGTATGGCCCGATCGGGGATCTGGGTCTGCGGCCGAACGCCGCCAAGGGCTTCATTTACGCGCAAAAGTCGACCGCTGCTCCGGTGCAGATCGCCATGGCGGATCGCGCGACCGTCGGCGTCGACGGTGCCCAGACTGCTTTCTGACATTTTAACCATTTCCTAAACGCCAGCGCCTAGTTTCAGGGCCGGTGGGGCGATTCTGACTTTTTTGGGGTCGCATGAAATTGGGAAAAACGCGCTGGGCGGCCTTGTTGCTGGCCGGCCTGATGATCACGACGCCGGCGCCGGGCGCGACCATGCTGCAATGCGTGCCCTATGCGCGCACCGTATCGGGCGTTCAGATCCATGGCGACGCATTGACCTGGTGGGACCAGGCGGAAAATCACTATAAACGCGGCCATTCACCGCGCAGGGGCGCAGTGCTGGCCTTCCGTCCCGTCGGCCCGATGGTGCTGGGTCATGTCGCAGTGGTCAGCCGGGTCCTGGATGACCGGCGCGTGCTGATCCGGCACGCCAACTGGTCGGTACCTGGCGCGATCGAAGAAGACGTTCTCGCGATCGACGTGTCCGAAGCAGGCGACTGGAGCGCGGTGCGCGTCTGGCACAGTCCGACCAACCAGATGGGCGCGCGCAGCAACCCGACCTTCGGTTTCATCTATCCCGACAAGCCGCAATTGCATGAGTTCCAGCCCGACCCCGCACTGGGCGACAGCGTTCGTCTTGCGAGCATGAACGTGGCGAAGGACGATCCGGAGCCGGAGGCGCCGTCGGCGCGGACGGTCGTTGCCCGACAGCCGCGCCTGACGATTGACCTGCGCGCCATCCGCTATGCCGATTCGACGCCCTCGACCCGCTCGCTGCGCGACATCATCGCGGAGGTGAAACGGGACGCGGCCTTGCGTTGAGGCGCGGGGATCGCTGGCGCCTTCGCGTCGAAAGACGCCACCCCAACCAGGAGAGCGCGTCTTTCGTCCACCGCGATCGAAAAGACTATTCCGCCTTGTCCGCGCTTTGCCCGGCGTCCTCCGCAGGATTCTCGAACCAGGCTTCGACCGGGCCGGAGAGCTTGATCGTCAGCGGCTGCCCATGACGGTCGCGCGTCTTCCCGGCCGCGACGCGAATCCAGCCTTCCGAGATGGAATATTCCTCGACGTCATTGCGGACCCGGTCCTTGAAGCGGATGCCGATGCCCCGCTGCAGCACGTCCATGTCGAAAAAGGGGCTCTTCGGGTTGGTGGAAAGGCGGTCGGGGGGCGTATCGCTCATGATGGTCCAGATCCTGTGAATTTGGCGCGACCTAGCCCTTGGGGCTACCTGCCGTCAACTGCTCCGGCCCATCATCCACATCGCAGAAGATGCGCCGGATCACCCCCTGCGCCAACCAGGATTCGAAGCGGGCGTGCGCATCGGCGACGTCCAGGAAGGGGTAGGCCACCGGCCGTTCCGTCACCGCCCGGCTGGCGACGACCAGCCGCATCATGGCATCGGGTGCCGTCGTCAATATCCGCCCGCGCCGGTCCGTGGCGGCGCTGTTGACGCCCACGACATGCCCGTCCTCGGCAAAGACGGGTCCGCCGCTGATGCCGGACAAGGTGCCGTCCCCCATGGGGATGCGCGCATGTTCGGCCCAGGCGAGCACCGGCTGCGTCTCCTCCCCCACCCCGCGCCGGGCGCGCGCTGCACCAATAAGCTCCGATATGACCAGCGTCGGCTGGCCGCCGGGAAAACCCATATGATAGCCGACCGATCCAGGCGGCGGCATGCGGTCCGACAGCGGCAGGGCCTGGTCGCTCGCAACGCCGCCGCGCACCAGCGAGGCGTCCGCTTCCCGGCTTTCCACCAGCCGCGACACGGGTCGGGCAAAGCCGCCCTGCTCTATGCCGACGCGGGTGCAGCCATGGGTGACATGCTCGGCGGTCAGCCAGGCGCCGGAACGATCGATTGAGAAGGTCGTGCCCATGCTGTCGGCGGGCGCCTCTGCCCGTTCCTCGATGACGAAGCTCTCATCGCTCCATTGCGGCATCGGGCGGCGGGGAGAGCGGGGGTCGAACGCCTCGACACGCAGCGGTGTAGGCCTGGTCACCTCGCTGATCCACAGCAGCGCCAGGATGATGCCAAGCAGGCCTGGCAGACAGCCGAAGCGCCCGCGCGCCATGGCTCAGCCCGCGACCGCGCCGGCAGTAAGGCAGGCGATGGCGACCTTCATCATGGCAAGGAAGATGGCGGCGGACCGTTCGTCCGCCTCGATTCGGGTGGGTAGCGAGCCCAGCAGGAAATCGACCATGCGAAAGGCGATGAGTTGCAGGATCAGGGTGACGCTCCCCCAGATCATGATGTCCCAGACATTCACCGAACCCGCGAGGCAAAAGCCCAGCGGCACCGCGAGTCCGATCGCTGCCCCGCCCAGCGAGATCGCCGCCGCCGCATTGCCCTCCCGGATCAGCGCAAATTCATCATGCGGCGTGATCCACATATAGAGTGCCAGCGCCGCCAGCCAGGCCAGGGTGGCAGAGGCCAGGTGGAGCAGGAAGATCGGCAATCCGGAGAGCAGGCTCTGGATGACAGGCATGGGATCGGTCATTGCTTCAGGATGCCGCAAGCGATGGAGCTGCGCAATTGCGGTCGACGGCTGGAACGGCCGGACAGTAGACGGCGCTCGCGATTCCCGCCCCTTCGCACACCACCCCCAGCGAAAGGCGCCGAATGAGACAGGCCGCTCCACAGCGCCGACTTCAAGCGTCGTCATGTTCCTCCGGGCGCGCGCTGCGCTCTTGCCTCCGCAGGAGCGCAGCGCGCCCAGAGCCGATCAACATCCAGTTCTGAGGGACGACAGATAGCCGGGATCGGGTTGAGGTCGCCCACAGACAGCGCCCGGTTCATGCTAATTTGACCCACGGTAAAAGGCCCACCGCGCCAGTGGCGCAGCGGGCCTTTTCAGTGCGTGAAGCAGCAGGCGGGCAGAACCGCGCTGGAGCCTTCCGGTTGATCTGGCCGGAAAGCTGTCAGCGTTTATTCGCCATCATCCTCCGCCTCGGGTCCGGCCATCATCCCTTCGGCGACTTCCTCGGTCTTGCCGCGGATCGCCTTTTCCAGCTTGTCCGCCATTTCGGGATGTTCTTTCAGATAGGTTTTCGCATTCTCGCGACCCTGGCCGATACGGACCGAGTCATAGGAGAACCAGGCGCCCGATTTCTCGACCAGACCGGCCTTCACGCCGATATCAAGCAGTTCGCCGATCTTGGACACGCCTTCGCCATACATGATGTCGAATTCGACCTGCTTGAAGGGCGGCGCGACCTTGTTCTTGACCACCTTCACGCGGGTCGCGTTGCCGACAATGTCCTCACGGTCCTTGATCTGGCCGGTGCGGCGGATGTCGAGGCGGACCGAGGCGTAGAATTTGAGCGCATTGCCGCCGGTCGTCGTTTCGGGATTGCCGTACATGACGCCGATCTTCATGCGGACCTGGTTGATGAAGATCACCAGACAGCGCGAGCGGGAGATGGAGCCGGTCAGCTTGCGCAGCGCCTGGCTCATCAGGCGGGCCTGCAGGCCGACATGGCTGTCGCCCATCTCGCCCTCGATTTCGGCGCGCGGCACCAGCGCGGCGACCGAGTCGATCACCAGCACGTCGATCGCGTTCGAACGCACCAGCGTATCGACGATCTCCAGCGCCTGCTCGCCCGTGTCGGGCTGCGACACGATCAGTTCGTCGATATCGACGCCCAGCTTCCTGGCATAGACCGGATCAAGCGCATGTTCCGCATCGACAAAGGCCGCGATGCCGCCGGTCTTCTGCGCCTCTGCAATGGCGTGCAGCGCCAGCGTGGTCTTGCCCGAGCTTTCGGGTCCATAAATCTCGACAATGCGTCCGCGCGGCAGGCCGCCAATGCCGAGCGCGATGTCCAGTCCCAGCGATCCGCTCGAGATCGCCTCGATCTCGATCTTCTCGCGGCTGCCCAGCTTCATGGCCGAACCTTTGCCGAAGGCGCGGTCGATCTGGGAAAGGGCCGCTTCCAATGCTTTCTGTCTGTCCATTGTCCCTGTCTTCTTGGAATCGATGAGTGAGAGCATTGCGGTCATCGGCCTATCCCCTGTCAAGCGGAACGCGCCGGTCCGGATGGCGCGTGGCCATCATGTATCCTGTTTGTTCTTATGGAACAAGGGGTGAACGAAATTTTCTTAAGCGGTGCCCAACGCCTTGTTCAGCGCACGTTCCACCGCCCCGATGGTGAAGGGTTTGGCCAAAGTCGGCCGGTCGGCGTGGCCCGTCGGCAGGTCGTCGGCCATGCCGCCAGTCGCAAAGATGAAGGGTATGCCGCTCTGCGCCAATATATCCGCCACGGGCCAGCTTTTCTCGCCATGCAGGTTGCAATCGAGCAGCGCCGCATCAAAGCCGCCCTCGCGCGCCCTGGCGCAGGCGTCATCGACCGATTCGGCGATGGCGTGGAGCCGATAGCCGAGCGTATCGAGATAATCCTCCAGCATCATCCCGATCATTGCCTCATCCTCGACGACCAGGATGGTCTTGCCATCAGACATGCTTGCGGTCCCCAATCTTACCCATCGCAACCCCAAAGGCCTTTTCCCACAGGCATAATCGACAAACCGCGCAGAAGTTCATTGTCCAAATTCACTCCGCCGTCGGCCGCATCGCCAATGCATCCCGTGCCGCTTCCGCCAACTGGCTGACAGAAAAGGGTTTTGGCAGGAAAGCCACATTGGCGATGTCGATCGATTTGCGCAACTGTTCCTCGGCATAGCCCGACATGAACAGCACCGGCAGGTCGGGATGGCTCGCCCGCGCTCGCGCCACCATCGACGGACCATCCATGTTCGGCATCACGACGTCGGAAATGAGCAGGTCGATCTTCTCGTCCCCGCCCAGAACCTCCAGCCCCTGTTCGCCGTCATTGGCGGTCAGCACCTTATAGCCCTGGCGCGACAAGGCCCTTTCCGCGACGGCGCGCACCATATCCTCATCCTCCACCAGCAACACGGTGCCCGTGCCCCAGGTTTCACTGCGACGGGCCGGGGCCTTGGGCTGGGCCGCCTGATCGACATCGGCGCCCTGATAGACCGGCAGGTAGATGACGAAGCTCGCCCCGCGCCCCAGTTCGGACTCGGCGAAGATGAACCCGCCCGACTGTTTGACGATGCCGTAGACGGTGGAAAGGCCAAGCCCCGTTCCCTTGCCCAGTTCCTTCGTGGTGAAGAAGGGTTCGAAGATCTTGGAAAGAATGTCGGGCGGGATGCCCAGCCCCGTGTCGGACACCCGTACCGCCGTATAGTCGGCCGGCGGCAATATGTCCGACCGCATCTCCCTTACCTTGGCGGCGGGCACGCCATAGGTCTGGATGTTGAGCGTGCCGCCGTCCGGCATGGCATCGCGGGCATTGACGGCCAGGTTGACGATCACCTGCTCCAACTGGCCGGGATCGGCCCGCACCGCCCCCAGATTGCGGCCATGGCTGACCTCCAGCTTGACGCTCTCGCCCAGCAGCCGCTTCAACAGGTTGGATACGTCGGCGACGATGTCGGGCAACTGCAATATCTGCGGCCGCAGCGTCTGCTGGCGCGAGAAGGCGAGCAACTGGCGGGTCAGCCCCGCGGCGCGATTGCTGTTCGACTTGATCTGCTGGATGTCGTCATAGTCGCTGTCGCCGGGCGTATGGCGCATCAGCATCAGGTCGCAATGGCCGATGATGGCGGTCAGTATATTGTTGAAGTCGTGCGCCACGCCGCCCGCCAGCTGGCCGATCGCCTGCATCTTGGTCGCCTGCGCCACCTGCCGCTTGAGCTTGCTCTCCTCGCTGTTGTCCTTGAGCGAGAGCAGCACCGCCGCCTCGCCCAGGCCCCGAACGCCGGCCAGGCTGAGCGCGATCGGCTCGTCGGGCTGGTTGCGCATGCGCACGGCGACGTCGCCCGACATTTGCGGCCCCACCGCAAAGCGTCGAACGGCATCGGCCACCGCCGCCTGGTCCTCCCGCACCACCAGGTCGCCGGGATAGCTTGGCTTCTCCTCTGGCTTGACGCCCGCGGCCCGCGAAAAGGCCTTGTTCATGAACAGCACGCGTCCATCGCGATCCGCCATCGCCAGGCCGAAGGGCAGCAGCGACAACAGCGTCTCGATATAGGAAAGCGCCGACGTGCCGCCCGCATTGCCCGCCGGCTCATCGATCAGCAACAGCAGCATGGGCCCATCCTGCGCGCCCGATTGCGCGCCCGTCGGCTGGATGGCGCGCTTCAGCGGAACCTGCAACAGCCGCAGCGGAATGCCGCCCGATTCCTCCCGCGCCAGGAACAGCCGCCCCTTGTCGTCCACCCGCATGTGCGCGGCGAAATCGCGCCCGGTGATATTGGCGTCGATCCGGCCGGCCGCGCGCAGCAGGAAGGCGCCATTGGCGGCCCGGATGCGTCCTTCCCCGCCGATCATCACCGCCATGATGCCCGCTTCGCCCAATTGCCGCCCGGCCTCTCCGATCAGCAGGCGATGCACATCATCCAGGGCGCTTGGCTGGCGCACCGGGGAAAAGCGCCACAGCAGATAATCCTCCGAACGGCCGGTGCGGCAGAGGAAGGCATCCAGCCGCAACGCACCCTGGACGATGCCCTCGACCCGTGCTTCGCCGTCGCGCCACGCGGTGCGGGCGGCGTTGCCCAGACTGTCGGACAGGCTGCTGTCGCCGGTGATTTGCGGCGGCGTCGGAAAACCGGGAAACCATTCCCCGAACAGATCGCTGGCGCAGACCAGCCGGCCGGCACGATCGGTGACCGCGATCGCCATGTTGGAGGCGTCGGCCGCGGCCCGCGCCACGGTCCAGTCCGGCACGGCCTCGCCCATGGCCACTTCCTGCGGATAAAGCCGACGATACCAGCCGAGCAGCGCCGCCCCGGCCAGCACCGCCGCGCCGAAGCCGGCGCCCAGCGCCCAGTTGCCCGCGGCATAGACGACCAGCCCGGCTGACATCAGCGCCATCAGGATGAGCAGCGGCAGGGCAAGGGGCGACGATCGGTCGGCCGCCCAGGCGTCTCCATCCCTGATCACACGCGCGGACACGGCCCGGCTATCCCCCTGCATTCACAATGGACTGCCCGCTCCCGCCGGTCAGGCCGAAGCGATTTCCTCCAATGCGCTGCTTTCGCGTGCCTTGCCAATCCTCAATTTGCGCGCATGCCATTTCCGGCCCATGCGATGGCGCCAGATCCAGTCAGCCAGGAAGTAGCCGACCACCGCAAAGGCCAGCGAAATCAGCGCCAGCCCCAGCAACATGGCAGGCGCTGCTTCCGAAAAGAGCCAGGCGCACCATTCGCGGATCGAGGCATGCCGGTCGATCAGCGCCATGAAGCCCGAAGCATCCGCCGACCGCCCGAGCAGCCAGTTGCCCATATAGACGGACGCCATCAGGAACAGCGGCGTTGTCGCCGGATTGGAAAGGAAGGTCATCGCCGCCGCCAGCGGGATGTTCGCCCGGAACGGCAGCGCCAGCAGGGCCGCGCCCGCAATCTGCACGCCGGGGATCAGCAGGAAGATGCCCACCAGCAGCCCCAGTGCCACGCCGCGCGGCACCGAACGCCGCGTGAAGCGCCACAGCGAGGGTTCCAGCACCCGGTGCGCCACCGGGGCCAAAAAGCGGTTATGTTCCAGCGACTCACGGGTGGGCGCATTGGCGTGCCACCAGCGGGAGAGCCTCCCCATCCCTTCCTTGGCACCCATCAGCGATGCGCCTTCATGATGCGCTGCTGATCGCGCTTCCAGTCGCGTTCCTTGATCGTGTCGCGCTTGTCATGGGTCTTCTTGCCCTTGGCCAGCGCCAGCTCGACCTTCGCCTTGCCGCGGCTGTTGAAATAGATCGACAGCGGCACCAGCGTCATGCCCTTGCGCTCGACGGCGCCGTGCATGCGGGCGATCTCCCGCTGGTGCAGCAGCAGCTTGCGGGGGCGCTTGGGCTCATGGTTGAAGCGGTTGCCATGGCTGAATTCGGGGATGTTGCTGTTGACCAGCCACACCTGCTCGCCCTTCACCTCGGCATAGCTTTCCGCGATATTGCCCTCGCCAAAGCGCAGGGACTTCACCTCGGTTCCTTGCAGGGCGATGCCCGCCTCGAACACATCCTCCAGGAAATATTCGAAACGGGCGCGCCGGTTCTCGGCGACGATCTTCTTCTTGTCGAAGGCTTCGGGACGGGGACGGGCCATTATTCTCTATCAACTCGCTTCATCATATAGGCCCGCAGGGCGCTCAAACCAGTCCCGCGATCTCCAGCGCCCTGTCGACGGCGGTCCGGCTCGATTCCGACGGCCAGGTGATCGGCAGGCGGACGTCGCCGGGCATGTCGGGCCGAACGCGCGTAAGGGCATATTTGACGGGGCCGGGTGAAGCATCGCTGAACAGCGCGTCATGCAGCGGGTAGAGACGATCCTGGATCGCGAGGGCGCCATGCCAGTCGCCGCTCGCCATCGCCTGCTGGAATTCGGCGCACAGGCGCGGCGCGACATTGGCCGTGACCGAAATGCAGCCCTTGCCGCCCATCGCGTTGAAACCCAAGGCCGTTTCGTCATTGCCGGAAAGCTGGCAGAAATCGGCGCGGCAGGCGAGGCGCTGTGCGCTGACCCGCCCCAGATTCCCGGTGGCGTCCTTGATGCCGACGATCGTCTGGAATTCCTCCGACAGGCGGTGGATCACCGGGACGCCGATGTCGGTGATCGTGCGGCTGGGCACGTTGTAGAGGATGATCGGCAGGGAACAGCGCTCGGCCAGATAGGCAAAATGCTGGTAGACCCCTTCCTGATTGGGCTTGTTGTAATAGGGCGCGACCACCAGCGCCGCATCGGCGCCCGCGGCCTGCGCGGCGAACATGTGCTCCAGCGCGATTCGCGTGTCGTTGGAACCGCATCCTGCGATCACCGGCACGCGGCCCGCCGCCTGGTCGACGCAGACGGCGATGACGCGATTATGTTCCTCGACCGTCATGGTCGCGCTTTCGCCCGTGGTGCCGCAGGGAACGAGCGCGCTGCTGCCTTCCTCGATCTGCCAGTCGACGAAGGCGCGGAAAGCCGCCTCGTCCACTGCCCCGTTGCGAAAGGGCGTGATCAGCGCCGGAATCGACCCGGAAAACATGCAACAAACTCCTTCAACTCACCGGGATTCCGGGGCATAATAGCGTGAAACACGCGAAGGGCGCGCTATAGCGCGTCATTCAGGGCCTGATAAGGATGCAATTGCGATAATGTCCAGTAGGGTGTCGCTCTTCTGCCTTGAAACTGCTTCGGAAGCCCTCACGGTTCGTATGCCTCTGATTGCCCTTTTGCTTTTCACAGCCGGCGCCAGCGCCCAGACCGAAACCACTGCCCCTGCGCCGGATGCGGCCTATCCGCCCGGCGCCGTGGTTCAGGCGGTCCCCAGCTCCAGCGAACCCAGCCCCTGGCAGCGCGCGCAGAGCCGAATCGGCGTGGCGAGCGATCCTTCGATCTCCGGCACGATCAGCCAGTGGCGCGCGCTCCAGCAGAGCGACGGCCTGGGCTCCTCCACCTATATGAGCTTCATCATGGCCAATCCGGGCTGGCCGGGCGAGGACCGGATGCGGCGGCTGGCGGAAACCGGCATCAATCCCAACAGCTACGATCCCGCGCAGGTCATCGCCTTCTTCACCCGCTTCCCGCCGCGCACCGCGACCGGCAATGCCCGCTACGCGCTGGCGCTGATGCAGCAGGGTCGCATGGGCGAGGCGCGGGTCGCCGCCCGCAACGCATGGATCGGCGGCACGCTCTCGCCCGATGACGAGGCGCGACTGCTTTCCCTCTTCGGTTCGGGCTGGACCGCGGTCGAGCATGACCTGCGCGCCGACGCGCTGCTGTGGAAGGGCGACATCATCGGCGCGCAGCGCAGGCTCGCCTATGTCTCGCCGGCGCGCCGCCCGGTCTATGAGGCGCGGATCGCCTTCCGCCAGAAGGCGCCCGACGCGGCTATGAAGATGCAGTTGGCGGAGGCCGTGGGCGCGACCGACGCCGGCTTCGTCGCTGACAAGGCGACATGGCTGCTCAACACGGGCAACTGGGTCGCCGGTCGCCAGTATCTCGCCAACCGCCCGGCCTTGGCCTTCCGTCCGGGCGATCCGGAAAAATGGTATGAAGCGCTGCTGACGCAGGCGCGCGCCGCCGCCAATGACAGCCAGTGGAGCTTCGCCTATGGCATCGCCAGCAAGCTGGACGACGCCTATCTGCCCGGCACCGACGTCAACACCCGGCCCATAGGCGAGCGCGACGACTATACCAGCCTGGCCTGGCTTGCGGGATCGACGGCCTTCTACAATCTGGGCAGGCCGCTGGACGCGATGGAGATGTTCCGCCGCTACGCCACCGCCGCCAAGTCGCCGCAGACGCAATCCAAGGGCTTCTACTGGGCGGGCCGCGCCGCGCTCCAGGCCGGGGACACGGCAACCGCCAACAGCTATTTCGCCCGCGCCGGCTCCTTTCCCGACCAGTTTTACGGGCAGCTCGCGCTCGAACGGCTGGGCCGGCCGATCCCGGCCCCCGCCACCGTCGAACGCCCGGTCGAGATCTCCGCCGCGGAACGCGCGGCCTTCGCCAACCGCTCGGTCGTCCGCGCGGTGAAGGCGCTGGGCCAGATGGGCTATTGGGAAGACCAGAGCAAATTCGCCCGCGCCATCGCCAATAATGCCGACAGCGATGCAGATCATTATCTGGCGGTGGAACTCGCGCAGAGCATCGGTCGGCCGGACATGGGCGTGATGGTCGGCCGCCGCGCCGTGTCGAGCGGCCTCACCGGCTATGGCGAAAGCGCCTTCCCACGCGTACCTGTCCCGTCCGAGGCGCAATTTAACTGGACCATGGTCCATGCCATCGCCCGCCAGGAAAGCCAGTTCGACCGTCAGATCGTCAGCCATGCGGGCGCCCGCGGGCTGATGCAGCTCATGCCCGGCACCGCCCGCGAACAGGCGGGAAAGCTGGGGATGAGCTATGATGCCAGCTCGCTCAACGACCCCAGCTACAACATCATGCTCGGCTCCGCCTATTTCCAGCGGATGCTTAACTATTATGGCGGCAGCTATCCCTTGGCGGTGGCGGCCTATAATGCCGGGCCGGGCAATGTGAATCGCTGGATCGCGGCCAATGGCGACCCGCGCCTGCCCGGCGCCGACATGCTGCGCTGGATCGAGCAGATCCCGCTGTTCGAGACGCGCAACTATGTCCAGCGCGTGCTGGAAAACGCCGTCGTCTATGAGGCGATGAACCCGCAGCGCGCCCGTTTCCGGGGCACCACGACGCCGCTGTCCAGATATCTGGGCAAGCAGACGCCGGGCTGAACCCTCTGGGGAACCCACGGGGCTTCGACAAGGGCGGTTCGGAAAGCTAGGCAGGGTTCGTCATGAGCACCCCTCACCCCAATTACATCACCCCCGAAGGCTTCGCGAAGCTGCGCGCCGAATATGACCATCTGCTCGGCGTCGAGCGCCCCCGGATCGTGGAGGTGGTGAGCTGGGCTGCAGGCAATGGCGATCGCAGCGAAAATGGCGACTATCTCTACGGCCGCAAGCGGATGCGGGAGATCGATGGCCAGTTGAAGCGCCTTTCCCGCAAGATGAAGGACGCCAGGGTCGTCGACCCGCGCCAGCAACCGGACAAGGGCAAGGTCTATTTCGGCGCGACCGTCACCATCGCGGACGAGGATGACCGGCACCGCACCGTGACGCTGGTCGGCAATGACGAGACGGATGCCGCTGCGGGCCGCATCGGCTGGAGCACGCCGATAGCCCGCGCGTTGCGAGGCGCCGCCGTGGGCGACCTGCGCCGCGTGATGCTGCCCGCGGGCGAGAGGGAATATGAGGTGATGGCGATCAGCTATCCGGCGTGATCGCCCTTTGCGGAAACAGGCGCGCGGCGCGCCGGCCTTCCCACTCTAATCATGCGGCCTCAGCGAATGGTTGAGCCGTTCCATCACTTCCCCGATCGGTTCGGTGACGGTGACGCTGCGTCCCTCTCCAAAGCGGATGCGGGTGCCGTCGGTCACCGATGACACGAAGGTGACCTGCGCGGCATTGACGGCGGTTTCGGTCCGGTCGGCGCCCACGAACATGACGAGCATGCATCCTCTCCTTCTTTCTGGAAGAAGAGCCTAGCCCGAATTCCTCCCGACGCCAGCCCTTTTCCCTTCATGCCGCCTGAATTGCCTGGATGAACGCGCTGGCACGATCATCCAGCCGATGCGCCTCTTCCGACAGGCGCGTCGCCGCGTCGCGCATGGCCTGGGCATCCTCCACCGCCGATCCCGCATTGACGCTGATCTGGCTGGCGCTGGCGCGAACATGCCCGCTCGCCTCGCCCGCCTCCGCCACGCTGTCCGCAATGGCCCGGCTGAACGCGCCATGCCGCGCCACCGCCTCGAACACGGAGGCGGAAAGCCGGTCCGCGGTCGCGATCGCTGCATCCATATGCGCATGCCCCTCCGCCACCTGGCCGACGGTGGTACGGATATGGTCGATCCGCCGTGCAATCTCCGCCGCCGCGTCGCGGGTCTGTCCCGCCAGCGTCTTCACCTCCCGCGCGACCACCGCAAAGCCTCGACCCGCATCGCCGGCCCGCGCCGCCTCTATCCCCGCATTGAGCGCCAGCGTCGTCGTCGCCCGCGCAATCGCATCGATCAGCGCGGTCACTTCCCCAATGCCGTCGGCCTGCGCGCTCAGCGTCCGTGTCTGCGCCGCGCCGGATTGCGTCTGGTCGACGGCGGCGCGAATGGCGGCGCCCGCCTCTCGCACTTCATCCTCCATCGCCTGGAACAGCAGCCCCAGCTCCCGCCCGGATGCGGCGATGCCGGCCAGATTGTCCGCCGTCTGCGCCGCCGCCACGGCCATGCCGGCCGAGGCACGCCCATTATGCGCGGACCGCCCTGCCGCATCCTCGGACAGGCGCGACAGCATGTCCGCTATCGCCACCATGTCGCCGATCAGGGCCCGGATATCACCCCGGAACACCGCGCTCTCGCGCGTCACCCGTTCCAGCCGCTCCACCCGCGCCAGCGCCACCCGAGCATCGCGCTCCGCCGCCAGCTTGAGCAGAAGCTGCCCTCCCGCAATTCCGGCATAACGATCGCCATCGACCACGATCAGCCCCTCGCAACCCTGCCCCTGCGCCGCATAGAGATCGATCAGCACCTCTATGCTGGCGCACCGCTCGACCGTGGCGCAGTGCCGGACATGATCGTCCAGCCGCCCGCCAAAACTGGGATTGCGTAACAGGGCATGGCCGAAGGGATTGAACAGGATGCGCCGCATGTCCCGTTCATAGATCGCCCCCACGGGCCGGTCGGCGGCATCGAGCACCGGCAACAGGCGGAGCGCCGGGTCATGCTGGAAATGGTCGACCGCCTCGCACAGCGGCCGCCCCAGCCGAATCGCGGGGCTGGGCGTCACCAGGGTCGGACCAGCCGAATGGGCCAGGGAACGGTCGAGCAAGGACGGCGCGTACATGGGCACCGATTAAGCCCCCAATGGTAAATGAGCCGTTAGCATTTGATGACAGTTTTGTTACAAGTCACTGATTAAAAGAGATTTTTCTATGGAACCTTATAGCCATAGGCCTTGGCGGCCAGCTTCACCACTTCCGGATCGGCTTCGGGAAAATTCATCGGCACCAGCTTTTCCAATCGCTTGGCGACATGGGAAAGCGCCGCGATCCGTCCCGCCCGGCGGTGATTATTGTCGATCACCTGCCAGGGCGCTGCCTTGGTGTCGGTCTTGCGGAACATGTCGTGCATGGCGTCGAGATAATCGGCCCGCCGGGCGCGGTTGCGATAATCGTCCGCGCCGGTCTTCCACCGCTTCCAGGGGGTGTCGAGCCGCTGGGCGAGCTGCTCGTCCTGCGTTTCCTGGGTGATGTGGACGAACAGCTTGACGATATTGGTCCCGGCATCGACCTGCTGCTTTTCGAAGGCATTGATCTCCTCATAGGCGCGCTTCCACTCGCCCTTGGAGCAAAAGCCCTCGACCCGCTCGACCAGCACCCGGCCATACCAGCTCCGGTCGAAGATCGCGATGTTGCGCCCCGCCGGCAGCCGCGTCCAGAAGCGCCAGAGGAAATGCCTGTCCCGCTCCTCCTCGGTCGGGGCGGAAATGGGGTGCACCTTGTAATAGCGCGGATCCCAGTCGGCGGTCATGCGCTTGATGATGCCGCCCTTGCCCGCCGCGTCCCACCCTTCCAGCAGGATGACGCTGCGCCGGTCGTGGATGATGTGCGCGACCTGGATCTTGGCGAGCCGCTGCTGCAATTCGGCCAGCTTCGCCTCATAATCGCCCTTGAACATCGCGCCCTTCTCATAATCGGCAAGGTCGATGGTCATGTCTGCACCTTCCATTGGCCACGGCGGCAAAGCACGAGCTTATACCAAAGGACCGAACCCGCAATCTGCGCGGCGGTTGCAATCAGTCCTGGCCGCCCCTCCCCGACGTCCAGCCAGCTCGTCCAGACGACATAGGCCAGCGCGAGCAGGGTAACGGCCGGTGCAAGCGGATAAAGCGGCATGCGATAGGGCGCATGGGCGCTCGCCCCGCCGCGCCGCCCGGCCATGGCGGCCAGCGCGATGCCGCCATAGATCGCCACCAGCCCCGTACCGTTCAGCACCAGCAGCATCGACATCGGCAGGAAGCAGGCAAGCGTCCCCATCCCGCCGACGATCAGCGTGCCGATCCAGGGCGAATCAAAACGCGGATGGATCGCCACCAGCCAGTCGTCGATGCGCGGAATCCAGGCGCGGTCCCGCCCCGTCGAATAGAAGAAGCGCGCGCAGGCCAGGATGCAGGCGATGATGGCGTTGACGATGGCGAGCACGATGCCAACCGACACCAGCGCCGAAAGGCCAGCGCTTCCCCGGTGCCGCACCAGCAGGCCAAAGGGATCATCGACGGTCAGCAGGGTGGCAAGGTCGATCCGCGCCAGCAGCAGCGCCAGCAACGGCACCCCTTCGAACAGCAGCGCGAGCGCCAGGGCGGCGAGGATGGTCCGGGCGATCCTTTTCGGCGCCTCGTGCATCTCCTCGCCGAAATAGACCGCCATGCCATAGCCGTTGAGCGCGAAGATCGCGATCGTCGTCGCCACCCCGACGGAGGCCGCGCTGGCCGGGGCAAAACCCTGCCCCGTCGCCACCATTGGATGGGTCAGGAATTGCAGCGCCGGCCGCGCATGATCGGCAAAGCCCAGCACCATCACCACCGCCACCGCCGCCAGCTCGACCAGCAGGAACAGCCCGGTGATGACCGCATTCACGCGGATGTTGAGGATCGCCACCAGCGTCGACCCGATCATCACCGCGACGGCGACCGGCACGGCGGGGAGTCCCGGCACCACCGTCGCCATGACCGAGGCGATGCCCAGCGCCGCGACGGGCGGGAAGAGCACATTGTTGAAGACATTGACGCCCAGCATGACAAAACCGGCCATGGGGCCCAGCGTCTGCGCCACCGCGACATATTCCCCGCCCGCCACCGGCCAGGCGGAGGAGAGCTCGGCATAGATGAAGGCGGTGGCGACGCAGATCAGGCTGGCCAGGATCATCGCCCAGATCGCGCCCGTCCCGGCCGCCTGCAACATGCCGGGAATGATGACGAAGACGGAGGATGCCGGGGTGGTCGCGGACAGGGTCAGGAACAGCACGCCCGCCACGCCCAGGCTGCGCGCCAGGGCCGGCGGCTTGTCCGGCAGCATCTGTTCGTCGAGCATGATCTGGTCCCCTCTCCTCCCTTACATAGAAGGGAAGGAGAAGAGACAAGCCCCACGCACGACATGCTCCCGCGAGGGCAGGAGCACAGCTTCCTCAAATCGGGGCAATCAGGCCTTGGCCTGCGGCTCCACGACCCGGATATTGAGTTCGCGCAGCTGCTTGAACTCTGCCGCGCTGGGTGCACCCATCAGCAGGTCTTCCGCGCGCTGGTTCATCGGGAACAGCGTGATCTCGCGCAGATTCTGCGCCCCGCACAGCAGCATGACGACGCGATCCACGCCGGCCGCCATGCCGCCATGGGGCGGGGCGCCATATTGGAAGGCGCGATAGAGGCCGCCGAAGCGCTCCTCCACATCCTGTTGCGACAGGCCGACCTTCTCGAACGCCTTGACCATCAGTTCCGGCGACTGGTTGCGGATCGAACCCGAAGCGATCTCATAACCGTTGCAGACCATGTCATATTGATAGGCCTTGAGGCTCAGGGGGTCCTGGTTCTCCAGCGCATCCAGCCCGCCCTGCGGCATGGAGAAGGGGTTGTGCGCGAAGTCGATCGACTTCGTATCCTCGTCATATTCGTAGAAGGGGAAGTCGACGATCCAGCACAGCTCGAAACGATCCTTGTCGATCAGGTCGAGCTGCTCGCCCACGCGGATGCGCGCAAGGCCCGCCAGCTTGGCCGCCTGGCTTTCCTTGCCCGCGGCGAAGAACACGCCGTCATTGGGGCCAAGGCCCAGCGCCTCGATCAGCTTTGCCGTCCGTTCCTCACCATGATTCTTGGCGATCGGGCCGCCGGGCACGCCGTCCTTGATGTTGATATAGCCCAGCCCCGAAAAGCCTTCGCTGCGCGCCCAATTGTTCATGTCGTCGAAGAATTTGCGGCTGCCCGCGCCCGCACCCGGCGCGGGAATGGCGCGAATCACGCTGCCGCTCTCCACCAGCGAAGCGAAAATGCCGAAGCCGCTGCCGTGGAAATGCTCCGTCACGTCCTGGATGATGATCGGGTTGCGCAGGTCAGGCTTGTCCGACCCATATTTCATCATCGCCTCGGCATGGGGAATGCGCGGGAAGCTGCCCGCGGGCGTCACCGGCTTGCCGTCGGCGAACGCCTCGAACACCTGGGCGATCACCGGCTCCATCGTGTTCCACACGTCTTCCTGCGTGACGAAGCTCATTTCCAGGTCAAGCTGGTAGAATTCGCCCGGCAGGCGGTCGGCGCGCGGGTCTTCGTCGCGGAAGCAGGGCGCGATCTGGAAATAACGGTCGAAGCCGGCGACCATCAACAGCTGCTTGTACTGCTGCGGCGCCTGCGGCAGCGCGTAGAATTTGCCCGCATGGATGCGGCTCGGCACCAGGAAGTCGCGCGCGCCTTCTGGCGAGGAAGCGGTCAGGATCGGCGTCGAATATTCGGTGAAGCCCGCATCCTCCATGCGGCGGCGCATGTCGCGGATGATCTGCGTGCGCTTGACGATGTTCGCGTGCAGCGTCTCGCGCCGCAGGTCGAGGAAGCGGTAGCGCAGGCGGATATCCTCAGGATATTCCTGCTCGCCCGCCACGGGAAGCGGCAGGTCGGCGGCAGCGGACAGCAGCACGGCGTCCAGCGCGCGGATTTCGATCTCGCCGGTGGGCAGGTTCGGGTTCACCGCTTCCTGCGCGCGGGCGACGACCTTGCCCGTCACCGTCACGACGCTTTCGGCCCGCAGCGATTCGATCACCCTGAACACCGGACCGTCGACCTCGGTGACGATCTGCACCATGCCATAATGGTCGCGCAGGTCGATGAAGACCAGGTCGCCATGGTCCCGCTTGCGATGCACCCAGCCGGACACCCGCACCTCATTGCCGACCTCCGCCGTCGTAAGGGCGCCGCAGGTGTGGGTGCGATAGGCATGCATGGCGTTTTTGGTCTTTCAGCTTCGTTTTACGGAAATGACAAATTGTTGCGGCGCCGCTATGGGCAGTGCTGTCAAGCATTGACGAGCCCGTGCGCGACGGGCCAGCCCATAATAAGATCGAAGACCATATGCAAATCCATCCGCTGATTACCGACAGCAAGACTCTCGCTCAATTCTGCGCCCGGATCGCCAAATCGCCCTATATTGCGGTCGATACCGAATTCATGCGCGAAAACAGCTATTGGCCCGATCTCTGCCTGGTGCAGGTTGCGGACGAACATGAGGCGGCGGCCATCGATCCCAAGGCGCCCGGCCTCGACCTTTCGCCCCTGCTCGACCTGATGGTCGACAATGAGGATGTGCTGAAGGTCTTCCATGCGGGCGGGCAGGATCTGGAGATCATCTACAACCTGACCGGCAAGACGCCCCATCCCATGTTCGACACGCAGATCGCGGCGATGGCGCTGGGGCTGGGCGAGCAGATCGGCTATGGCAATCTGGTCGACGCCTGGCTCGGCGTGCAGCTCGACAAGGGCGCGCGCTTCACCGACTGGGCGCGCCGCCCGCTCGACAAGCGGCAGATCGATTATGCGATCGGCGACGTCACTTACCTGATCCAGATATTCCCCAAGATGCTGGAGGAGCTGCGCCGCACCGGCCGCGGCGACTGGCTGGACCAGGAGATGGAGCGGATCAGCGACCCCTCCAATTATGAGAACAAGCCGGACGAGGCCTGGCAACGCGTGCGCATCGCCAGCCGCAAGGCCGATGTGCTGGGCCGGCTCAAGGCGCTTGCCGCCTGGCGCGAGTTGGAGGCGCAGGACAAGAACCTGCCGCGCGGCCGCATCGTCAAGGACGAGACGCTGGCCGACATCGCCAGCCACCCACCCCGCACGCAGGAGGATCTGGGCAAGGTGCGCGGCCTGTCCGCCACCTGGAAGACCAACGATATCGGCAACCGCCTGATGCTCGCCCTTGCCGAACACAAGCCGCTGGGCAAGGACGAAATGCCCGAGCGCGACCCCAAAAGGCCGGGCCTGGGCAAGGACGGCGCGCTGGTGGCGGACCTTCTGAAGCTGCTGCTGAAAATCCGTTCGCGCGACATCAATGTCGCCGCGCGCCTCATCGCCCGCAGCGACGACATCGACGCACTGGCGGCGGGCGTGCGGGACGACCTCGCCATACTGGAAGGCTGGCGCTATGAACAGTTCGGCCGCGACGCGGTCGACCTGGTCGAGGGGCGCCTGGCCTTCGCGGTCAAGAATGGCCGTCTCAAGATGACGCGCACGCAATAGGAGTTCAGGACGATGCGGACCGCCGTGCTGCCCCTTCTTTCCCTGCTTGCCGCCTGTGCGGGCGCGAGCGGCCAGGGCCCCGCCACGCCTCCACCCACCGCCGAAGGGTCATGCCGCAACGAGGGGCTGGACCGCTTCATCGGCCAGACCGCGAGTGCGGCGATCGGCGCGGACATGCTCAGGGCTTCCGGCGCACGCACGCTGCGCTGGAGCGCGCCGGGCATGGCGATGACCATGGATTTCCGCCCCGACCGGCTGACGGTCAGCTATGACGGCAAGATGGTGATCACGACCGCGCGATGCGGCTGAAGATCGCGATGGAATAAAACTTTACGCACAACCGTATTCGATGTGGTGCCGGTCGCAATCCTCCCGATCGCGGCCGGCCGTCCCCACGGGTGGTCCCCAAAGGGCAGCGTAGCGGTGGGGCCGGGAGGCAGGCCCCTCCCGGCACCATCGCTACGCCATTTTCGTTCGCCGCGATCGGTCCAAAGCGGGTTTCGATCTGATTGAATCAGATCGCCGCTCCGGATTCCTTCTTTCCGCGATTTCTTAACCAGCGATCGGTTCCGATCGCCTGGAAATCGCTCTAAAGCGTTCTTCCGGCTGATGAAATCGCCTTGCGCAGCCGGCGAAAGGACCGCTCGATGAACGACACCCCCATTCCCTCCGCATTGATCGACCAACGCATTGCGGAACTCGGCGACTGGCGCGGCGAAACGCTCGCCCATGTTCGCGCGCTGATCAGGGAAGCCGATCCCGAGGTGGTCGAGGAATGGAAATGGCGCGGCGTTCCTGTCTGGTCGCATGACGGCATCCTCTGCACCGGCGAAAGCTACAAGGCGGTGGTCAAGCTGACCTTCGCGAAGGGCGCGGCGCTGGCGGACCCGGCGGGCCTGTTCAACGCCAGCCTCGACGGCAATGTGCGCCGCGCCATCGATCTGAGGGAGGATGAGCCGATCGATGCGGACGCGTTCAAGGCGCTGATCCACGCCGCAGTCGCCCTCAACCGGAGCAAGCAGAAGAAGAAGGGTTGAGATCGGGAGCCGGCGCTCCTCTCCTCGCTGGCGTACGCATCTCAGGGTCGATCACATGCTGCGAGAATGCAGCGCGCGCCTGATCAACATTCCAGCCCTATCAACGTTCCGCTTCCGATCCGGCCGACATAGCGCTTGCCGTCAATCTCCAGCCAGTCCGGCGTCACCTCCAGCCGGCGACCGCGAATGGTGGTGCGCAGATGCTCGACGGCGATCCGGTTGCGCGCGACGATGCGCAACACCGCCAGCCCCTCGCCACGCGCCGCCATCATGCTGTAACGGTCGCCGCGCAGCAGGAAATGCCAGCTACCGTCGGTCGGTATCCATTCATTGCCGTTCACCACCTGAACCGGCTCGCCATCCGCGCCGCCCATGCGCACGCTGATCCGCGTCGCGCCATTGCTCCGGCGGGGCGGAGCGAAGATCAGGATCGGCTCTCCCTCCAGCGTCAGCGGAATCGGCGTATCCCTCAAAAGTTGCGATCCGCCCATGATCAGCGATGGCAGATCCGGTGAAAAGGGCAGGCGGTCCCGCGCGAAATGACGCTGCCGCACCACCGGATTGGCGTGGAACCCCTGCACCTGCATCGGCGTCAGGCGACCTTCCTCGACCAGCCCGTGACAGGTCGGGCAGAGCAGCGTCACCCCATGACCTTCGGGCAGGCGAAGATAGCGGTAGATGGTCACGCCGCACCGGACGCAGGCGAAACCGCAAGCCTGACGTATCTCGTCCTGCTGCTGCGCGGTCAGTTCTGGCAGCGACGGCATCACACGCAAGCCCATGCACGACGACCCCTTGCTATCGCCTGCCCGCGCCACTGCGGACCGGCGTTCCTCCGGCGTCCTTCCTGCTGGCCGTGGGCGCTCCAACGCGCCCCTTCTCGCTATTGCGCTATCGTTGGAATAAATGCGGACAAGTCAAGAGGCTGCTCACCGATCTCCTACCGCTGGGGCAGCAGGTCGAGGTTGCGCGATGCGGCGATCGCCCGGATGCGGTCGGGCCGCGGCATGGATTTGATGGCGATTTCCGCCATGTCGCCGGCGCTGAACAGCTCGACATTGCCGACGTTGAAGATCCGCTGGCCCAGCGTCTGGGTGATGCGCACGCTGCGGATGCTGGAAAGCGCGATCTCCGTCCGCTGCTTGGCGAGCAGACCCCGTTCCAGCAGCACTTCCCTGTCGGAAAGCGCCAGACGCTCCCCCTTGTGCAACACCCACCACACACCGATGGCAAGGATGCCGACAACGGAAATCAGCAGCAGGATGAACAGGAAGGGATGGGCGCGGAACATCGCGGGATGCTCGTCATACAGCCATGTCTCGCTCATGCCGGTTTCCTATAGCTTGCCGCCTGCATTGACCATGGACGCCCCGCCGCCGTCAAGGGCGCGGGACACTGCAACTGCAACCGTCTGGCGGCGGAAGGAACAGCCTAGCTGTCATCCCCCATGCGCAGCGCGGCGATGAACGCTTCCTGGGGAATCTGGACCGAGCCATATTCCCGCATCCGCTTCTTGCCTTCCTTCTGCTTCTCCAGCAGCTTCTTCTTGCGCGTGATGTCGCCGCCATAGCATTTCGCGGTCACATCCTTGCGCATCGCCGCGATCGTCTCGCGCGCGATCACCTTGCCGCCGATCGCCGCCTGGATCGGAATCTTGAACAGGTGCCGGGGGATCAGGTCCTTCAACCGTTCGCACATGCCGCGCCCGCGCGATTCGGCGGTGCCACGGTGGACGATCATGCTGAGCGCGTCGACCGGCTCATTGTTGACGAGGATGCTCATCTTGACCAGGTCGCCTTCCCGCGCCCCGATCTGGTGATAGTCGAAGCTGGCATAGCCGCGCGAAATCGACTTCAGCCGGTCGTAGAAATCGAACACCACCTCGTTGAGCGGCAGTTCATAGGTCACCTGAGCGCGCCCGCCGACATAGGTCAGGTTCTTCTGGATGCCGCGCCGATCCTGGCACAGCTTCAGGATCGAACCCAGATATTCGTCGGGGCAATAGATCACCGCCTCGATCCACGGCTCCTCGATATAGTCGATATGGTTGGCGTCGGGCATGTCCGCCGGATTGTGCAGGTGCCGGATCGTCCCGTCGTTCATGTGGATTTCGTACACGACCGACGGGGCGGTGGTGATGAGGTCCAGGTCATATTCACGGCTCAACCGCTCCTGGATGATCTCCAGGTGCAGCAGCCCCAGGAAGCCGCAGCGGAAGCCGAAACCCAGGGCCGCCGACGTCTCCATCTCGAAGGAGAAGCTGGCATCGTTCAGCCGCAGCTTGGAGATCGATTCGCGCAGCTT
Organism: Sphingobium sp. LSP13-1-1.1; assembly: GCF_040676415.1. Lineage (NCBI taxonomy): Bacteria > Pseudomonadati > Pseudomonadota > Alphaproteobacteria > Sphingomonadales > Sphingobiaceae > Sphingobium > Sphingobium sp. LSP13-1-1.1. The sequence continues at coordinate 95,164 of NZ_JBEGHU010000006.1, forward strand.
CTCGAAATCATTGGCGTCCACCGGGAACAGGCCGCAGAAAACCACCGGCTGCACTTCCTTGAAGCCGGGCAGCGGCTCCTTCGCCGGATTCTTGACCGTGGTGATGGTGTCGCCGACGCGGGTCTGGCTGATATCCTTGATCTGCGCGGTGATGAAGCCGATCTCGCCCGGCCCCAGCTCGCTCAGTTGCTCGATCTTCGGCCGGAAGCAGCCGACACGGTCGATCAGATGCTCGGTGCCGCCGATCATGAACTTGATGTTCTGGCCCTTCTTGATCACGCCGTTGACGACGCGCACCAGGATGACGACGCCCAGATAGGGGTCGTACCAGCTGTCGACCAGCATCGCCTCCAGCGGCGCTTCGCGATCACCCTTGGGCGCGGGGATCTTGGCGACCACCGCTTCCAATATGTCGTCAATGCCGATCCCGGCCTTGGCGCTCGCCAGCACCGCCTCCGATGCGTCGAGGCCGATCACTTCCTCGATCTCCGCCTTCACCTTCTCCGGCTCGGCGGCGGGCAGGTCGATCTTGTTGATGACGGGCACGATCTCATGATCATGCTCGATCGACTGGTAGACATTGGCGAGCGTCTGCGCCTCCACCCCTTGCGCGGCGTCCACCACCAGCAGCGCGCCCTCGCACGCGGCAAGCGATCGGCTCACCTCATAGGCGAAGTCGACATGGCCCGGCGTGTCCATCAGGTTCAGTTCGTAGGTCTCACCGTTTTTCGCGACATAGTCGAGGCGCACGGTCTGCGCCTTGATGGTGATGCCGCGCTCCTTCTCGATATCCATGTTGTCGAGCACCTGCGCGCTCATCTCGCGGTCGGTCAGGCCCCCGGTGCGCTGGATCAGGCGGTCGGCCAGGGTCGACTTGCCATGGTCGATATGGGCGATGATCGAAAAGTTGCGGATGTGCGAAAGGTCGGTCATGGCCCGCGCCGATAGCAGTCATTTGCGGGCCTGTCAGCAGGCTCTCGCCGTGAGCCCGCCCGTTAAGGCTATGGCGGCGATAACCGTTTGCATTGCTTGCGCGTCTGCGCGGTTGTGCTAGAGGATGGGTCCAATATCGGGGCGCTACAAATCAAAACCAGTTCAGCAACTTTCAGGGGTGCATGACAATGCGTGTGTTCGCGAAGTTCATCGCTGCCGCAGCCGGCCTGGCTGTCGCGGCTTCTCCGGCGATGGCCGCCGACAAGGGTTCGTCCGCCCGCCAGCAGCAGGCGAAGAAAACCGCCGAAATTCCTCATTGCACCCGGCGCCTCGGCACGGTGGCGATCGTCGAGCCGGACAACCAGTGGTGGCGGGAACTGAACCTGGGCAGCCCGGAGGCGATCCTCAAGGTGTTCATCCAGCAGTCGGGCTGCTTCGGCATCGTCAATCGCGGCCGCGCCATGGCCAGCCGCAATATGGAGCGCGCCATGGCCGACTCCGGCGAGCTTCAGGCCGGGTCGAACCTGGGCAAGGGACAGGTGAAGGCGGCTGACTATTATCTTCAGCCCGACATCGTCTCCTCCAACAAGAATTCAGGCGGCAACGCGCTGGGTGGAATGCTGGGTGGAATGCTGGGCGGCCGTACCTTCGGCGCGCTCGCTGGCGGCATCTCGATCAAGAAGAGCGAGGCCAATGTGACGCTGTCGATCGTCAACGCCCGCACGACCGAGGAAGAGGCGCTGACCGAGGGCTATGCCCGCAAGTCGGACCTGAGCTTCGGCGGCGGCGGCGGCGCGGGCTGGTGGGGCGGTTTCGCCGCGGCCGGCGGCGGCGGCTACCAGAATACGGAGATCGGCCAGGTGATCGTGCTCGCCTATCTGGACGCCTATACCAAGCTGGTGACGCAGCTCGGCGGCTTGCCCGCCAATGCTGCGGCGGCGGCGCCGCGCGCCCAGTAAGCAGGCTGGCGACACCCGCGACCATCGCGGAAAAGGGGCGCTGCCGGAACCCGGTCAGCGCCCCTTTCCTGTTTCTCCAAGGGCAGATTTCGATCTGATTGAACCAGATCGGTCGGAAATCGCTTCAGCTGATGCGGTACCATGCCGCCACGCGATCCAGCGCCAGCGTCAGCACCAGCTTGCCGGCGCGCGTCGGCCAGCCCAGCGCCCTTTCCGCCGCACTCAATCCCTCGCCCGCGCAGACGACCCGCCACAGCACGTCGGCCAGGCCCGGACCCGCAGCGCGAATCGCACCGTCGAATCGCTCCCGGGCGGACAATTGCGCCAGGCCCGGCTCGGCCGCCGCTGCGCCGCCGCGCTGCCGCCCCGGCGCAGCGTCCCAGCGCATCGTGACGCGCGGCCCCAGTCCCGCCTTTTCCCAATCGACCCGCAGCCTGTCCCCGGCGAGATAATGCCGCTCGCTCAAATGCCCGCGCGCATGCAGCCAGGCGAGCGGCGATTCGTGCAGGTTGACCGCGACCTTCTGCGCGCGGCCGAAGGGATCCTCTATGGTCTGTTCGATGCATTGCGTGGCCATGGCGCTTCTCCCTGCAGGAATCGGAAGCGGGGGCTTGCCATGCCAGCCTGTTTGTAGGAAAGCATTAAAACCAAATAGGTAAAGCAGGACATATCATGATCACCCGTATCCGGGAGGTACGCAAGGCCAAGGGGCTGACGCTGGAACAAGTCGGCGCCCTGTGCATCCCGCCCACCACGGCCCAGACCATCGGCCGCCTGGAAACCGGCACCCGAACCGTATCGGTCAACTGGCTGAACCGCATCGCCCAGGCGCTGGGCGTCGCCTCTTCCGAACTGGTCGCCCTGCCCGGCCAGAATGTAGTTCCTGTCGCCGCACTGCTGGGTCCGGAGGGCGCCCGCGCGCCCACCCGCCCGCTCTCGCTTCCCCCGCCCGCCCCGGCCGATGCGATGCTGGGCGTGCAGGTGTCGGGCAGCATCGGGGATTACCGTAGCGGTGATGAAATCTGGTGCCGCCGCATCACGCCGGAGGAATTTTCCAGCGTGCTGAACCGCGACCTGCTGCTGCCGCGCCACGCCGGACGCTTCCTGTTCGGGCGGCTGATCGGGCGGGAGGATGACCGGCTGCACATCCTCCCGCTGGGCAGCGGCACGCGCCAGCAGGTGATAAGTGACCCACCTTGGGGCGCCGTGGCGGTCCAACTGGTCAGACGACTGTAGACAAAGGCGGTTTCATCCTTAACCCTGTCCTGATCATGTCTGCCGAAAACAGATCCGCCCATGCATTTTCACGTCAGGCCGCCTTGCCTGACGATTCGGACAATGCGGGAAAAAGAGATAGTTGGATGCGATGGCCCTGAACGTCCTGATGCTGTCGACCCTGTTCCCGGACATGAGCCGCCCGAATTTCGGGGTCTTTGTGGAACGGCAGGCACGCGAACTGGCGAGCCGGGACGGCGTCAGCGTCACCGTAGTCGCGCCGCTCGGCATTCCGCCATGGCCGCTGTCGATGGCGAAGCGCTACGCCGCCCTGCGCGCCCTGCCGGCCAAGGAGAGATGGCAGGACCTGACCGTCCACCGCCCGGTCTTCCCGATCGTTCCCAAATTCGGCGGCCGTTTCAACGTCCACAGCATGACGCGCGCCATATTGCCGCTGGTCAGGCACCTCCATGCGCAGCAGCCCTTCGACGTCATCGACGCCAGCTTCTTCTTCCCCGACGGCCCGGTGGCGCAGCGCCTGTCCCGCGCGCTCGGCATTCCCTATTCGGTGAAGGCCCGCGGCGCCGACATCCATTATTGGGGCACGCGCAGAGGCACCCGCAAGATGGTGAAGCGCGCCGCCGACGATGCCGCCGGACTGCTTGCCGTGTCGGGTGCGATGCGCCGATCGATGGCGCACATGGGCATCGATGCCGACAAGATCCGGGTTCATTATACCGGCGTCGACCTTGATCGCTTCGAAATAAGCGATCGCGCCGCTGCCAAGGAAAGCCTGGGTTTCGAAGGGCCGGTGGTGCTGTGCGTCGGCGCGCTCATTCCCCGCAAGGGGCAGGAGTTGCTCGTCCGCGCACTGCCGCAACTGCCGGGCGTCACGCTGCTGTTCGCCGGACAGGGGCAATATCGCCGGGCGCTGGAAAAGCAGGCGGAGGAGCTGGGCGTCGACCGGCGCATCGGCTTTCTGGGGTCGGTTCCGCACGACCGTCTGCCGCGCATCTATGCCGCGGCCGACGTCATGGCGCTTCCCTCCTCGTCCGAAGGCCTCGCCAATGCCTGGGTCGAGGCGCTGGCTTGCGGCACCCCCATCGTGATCAGCGATGTCGGCGGCGCGCGCGAACTGCTCGACCGTCCGGAGGCCGGGCGGATCGTCGCCCGCGAACCCGAAGCGCTGGCTGCCGCCATAAGCGAAATTCTGGTCGAGCCGCCCGAACGGGAGGCGGTGCGCCAGGCCGCACTGCGTTTCACCTGGGCCGCGAATGGCGACACCCTGCTGGAACATCTGCGCTCCATCGCCGGCCAGCCGGGCTGATCACGCCTTGCCGTCCACGCCGGCGTCGTGACATCCTCATGCGCCTCCGCCTGACCAATGGCAGAACGAGACAAATGGGCGCGGATCTGGCAGAAGCGCGGCCATGCCGAAACTGATTCTCCGCGCTCTCGCCTGTATCTCTATATTCTTCTATATATCATGGGTGCCAGCCATGGCGCAGCAGCGTGGCCCGCTGGTGCTGGCCGCCGCCAGCCTGCAGGAGGCGATGACCGCCGCCGCCAATGCCTGGGTAGCCCAGCGCCATGCCCGGCCGGTCCTGTCCTTTGCCGCCTCCTCCGCCCTGGCGCGGCAGATCAGGAGCGGCGCCCCGGCCGACCTGTTCGTCTCGGCCGATGAAGAGTGGATGGACGATGTGGAGAAGGCCGGCTTCGTCCAGCGCGGCAGCAGGGCCGACATGGCGGGCAACCGCCTGGTGCTGATCGCCCCGGCGCGCGCGCCGCTGCGGCTTCGGATCACGCGCGGCATGCCGATCGCCAGGGCGCTGGGCGGCTCGCGGCTGGCCATGGCCAATCCCGACAGCGTGCCCGCGGGCAAATATGGCAGGGCCGCGCTGACCGCGCTGGGCGTCTGGCCCGACGTCGCGAACCGGCTGGCGCTGGGCGACAATGTGCGATCCGCGCTGACCCTGGTGGAACGGGGCGAAGCCCGGCTGGGCATCGTCTATGCGACCGACGCCCGGGCATCGAAGGCGGTTGTGCTGGTCGACAGCTTTCCGGCGGGCAGCCACGCGCCGATCCGCTATCCGCTCGCCCGCCTGAGCGCGAGCCGGAACCCGGAGGCGGAAGGCTTCCGCCGCTTCCTGCTGTCGCGGGCGGGACAGGATATTCTCGCACGCTACGGGTTCAGCCGGCGTTGATCCCACCCTCCCGCCAGCGCGAGAGGGATGTTCATGCCCTATTTCTGACAGGCGACGATCGCGTCGATCACCGCCAGCGTTTCCTGCGGATCGCGCACACGCACCGTGTCCAGCCCCAGTTCCTTGGCCGGATAGTCGTTGCCACCGGGGAAGATCGCATCGCCGATGAACATCATCGCCTCCAGCGCGATCCCGCTGGCATCGCGCAGCTTTTTGAGGCCATAGGCCTTGTCCACCCCCTCCCGCGTGATGTCGATGGAGGTCGCGCCGCCCATGTTGATGGACAGCCCCGGCAGGCGCTGGCGCAGGTCGGCCTGGATCACCTTGCGCTTGGCGAAGTCGGGATCCCATATTTCCTTGGCATGGATGGGCGCCTGCTGGCCGAGCGCGGAAAAGGTGATCTGGCTGCCGCGATCCTCGATCCGTTCGCCCCACACCTCTTCCGGCACGAAGCCCGTCGCCTCCAGCGAGGCGTCGAACGCCGCCAGGATCGCCTGCTTCTGCGCCTCCTCGAACAGTTCGGCATAGACCGGCGCCCACTGCCCTTCGCGATGGGTGTACAGCTTGGTGCCCGTCGTCGGCATCAGCCACAGGCGCGAACGGTCGGCACGCTCCGGCAGTCGGCTCGCCACCTGCTTGTCGAATTGCGGCCAGTCGCCGCCGGAGATCACCGCGACATGCGCCACCTGCAACAACCGCGCCAGCGCGTCGCCCATCGGCTCGCCCAGCGGCTGCTTGCTCTCCGCCAGCGTTCCGTCAAGGTCGAAGGCGATCAGGTCTTTCATGCGCATGCTCCGGTCTGAAGGGCCGTTCGCCTTTGCCCTCTGGCTCCCTGCGACGCAATGCCGATGACGGGGTTGATGATGGGGGCTGGTGTTTTCCCCTATCCTGCCCGAAAGAGGGCGGCATGATCCTCTCTCCCGAAGAATGGGGCATCGTTACGCTCTCGCTCCGGGTCAGCCTGGTGGCCGTCGGGCTGATGCTGCCGGTCGCCTTCGCCTTCGCCTGGCTGCTTGCCCGTTGGCGCTTTCCCGGCAAGCTGCTCGTCGACGCGCTCGTCCACCTGCCGCTGGTCGTGCCGCCGGTCGTCACCGGATGGCTGCTGCTCGTCCTCTTCGGCGCGAACGGTCCTTTGGGCAGGCTGTTCGAACAGGCGTTCGGCCTCAGCTTCATGTTCCGCTGGACCGGCGCGGCGCTTGCCTCCGCGATCATGGCGATGCCGCTGATGGTGCGCGCGATGCGGCTGTCGATCGAGGGCATAGACCGGCGGCTGGAACAGGCAGCGCAGACGCTGGGCGCGGGCCGGTGGCGCGTGTTCCTCACCATTTCGCTGCCGCTGTCGCTGCCCGGCATAGTGGCGGGACTGGTGCTCGGCTTCGCCCGCTCCATCGGGGAATTCGGCGCCACCATCACCTTCGTTTCCGACGTTCCGGGCGAAACCCGCACCCTGCCCATCGCCATCTATTCCGCCTTGCAGTTGCCGGGCGCGGAAGCGGCGGTGACCCGGCTTGCCGTCATTTCGATCCTGCTGTCACTCGGCGCGCTCGTGACATCGGAGGCATTGGCGCGTCGGGCGAGCGGCGGACGGACCAACCATGTCCTTTGAAATTGCCATCGACCATCGCATCGGCGACCGTCCCATCCACCTGCGGGCACAGGCCGGCGCAGGCCTTGTCGCCCTTTTCGGCCCCTCCGGCGCGGGCAAGACCAGCATCCTCAACATGGTCGCGGGCATCCTGACTCCCGATAACGGCCGGATCGCGGTGGACGGCGAGACGCTGTTCGACAGCAGCGCGGGCATCGACATTCCCGTTGCCCGGCGGCATGCCGGCTATGTCTTCCAGGACGGACGCCTGTTCCCGCATATGCGCGTGCGCGCCAATCTGCTCTACGGCCGCCATGGCGACGCGCCGCTATCGTTCGACGCGGTCCTGGACTTTCTGGGCATCGGCCATCTGCTCGACCGCTGGCCGGCGACCCTCTCGGGCGGGGAGGCGCAGCGCGTGGCGATCGGGCGGGCGCTGTTGTCCGGACCCCGTTTCCTGCTGCTGGATGAGCCACTCTCCTCGCTCGATCCGGGACGGCGCGAGGAAATCCTGACCGTGATCGAACGGATGAAGCGCGATCTCGCCATGCCGATGCTCTATGTCAGCCACGACCGCTACGAAGTCGACCGGCTGGCCGATCAGATCATCGCCCTTTGACGGGAAAGGCGACGGAGGAAGAGCAAGGTCCTGCGCCGGGCATCAACGATGGAAATAATCCGCGGACAAAGTCATGAATCTCTGCAACTTCCCCTGCAAGGTACGCAGCCGGATCAACCATGACGTCGGGGACGGCGCCCCGCTTGCCAAGCGCTCGACCATGATTTCAGGTCCGCATGGCAAACGCGTGACCGGGTCCAGATAGCGTGGGTAGAGAATCAAGGCTCCCGCCACGAGCTGATGGAGCGTGAGCCGGCGCCCGCGGCGTTCATTGGGCACCGCCAGATCACGCGTCAGCCCCCAGCCGGCATAGAAGGGCATGCCGTGGACCGTCACCGGCCGGCCGCGCATCAGCGCCTCGAACCCGGTGAGGGAGGAGAGGACATGGACCTCGTCCACCGTCTGCACCAGCTCCATCAGCGGCGACCCGGTATCGATGGCATCGGCGTGCCCCAGCACCGCCGCATCGCTCAGATGCCCCTTGCGCAGGCCCGCCTGCACGTCGGGATGCGGGCGATAAACGATATAGGCATCTGGCTCGGCCGCCCGCACCCGCTCCAACAGGTCGAGATTGCCCGTCACCCCCGCGCCGCCATATTCGACCGACAGATCATCCTCGACCTGCCCGACCGCCAGCACCGTGCGGCGACCGTGAGGCAGATCGATCATCTGCCCCCCGCCCGCGCCATATTTCGTGACGCCCGACGCCTGGATCATCGTCAGAAGCCGTGCCGCCCGCCGTTCCAGCGCGGGCGTGAAGACCGTGGTCGACAACAGCCTTTCCATATCGCTGGCCGAACGCGCATCATAATAGATGCCTGTCCGGTCGATCACCACCGATCCGGGCGGATGCAGCGCCGCGCCAAGCCCCTTCGACCGCAGGAAGCCATCCTCTACCCGGGCAATGGCCACGCCCTGCCGGCGCGCTTCCTCCAGCATGTCCGGCGTCACGCGCGATGGCCAGACCGCCAGCACGCCATCCCGCCTGGCGGCCCGCCGCAAACCCTTGCGCGCAGGCAGGAAGGGCGGTGACCCCACACCGTCCCACAGGAACCGCCGGATCGCCTCCCGCTTCCAGAGCGCCATGCCGCTTGCCGCCGCAATGCCGTGATTGCCGTCCAGATGACGTCGCCAGTCGGCCAGTTGCGCGACCGCCTGCGCGGCGTCGACATCCTCCCCGCTGAAACAGTCGTGATAGGTCGCCGCCGCGATCGCCGCGCGCGCGCTGTCGCGCAGGGTCGCCGGCTCGATGGCCGCACCGTCCGCGCCGAAGACCGGCACATGCAGCAGCCCGGCGATGATCGCCAGTTCGTCGTCCGCCGCGGCATGGACAGAGCGCGCGCCCGCGACCAGGGTCCAAAGGTCGGTGGGTTCCGGCAGGGCGTGGCCGGGATCGGGGCCGGCACCGCCCCCCGATTTCCCCACTATCCCGATCTCCCGCCGCGTCAGCCCGCTCAGCATGGCGTGCGGGACAGCCACGCCGGCCTGTGCGACCAGCCTGATACCGTCGGGCCTGTGCCCCCAGAAGGTGCCGCCGACCCGCGCCTCCGCAACGGCATCAAGCAGCGCGTCAGGGACGGCGGCAACGCCTTCCCCATCCCGCCGCACGCGGCTTATCGCCGCACTCGCGGGCGCGACGCCCGGAAAGGGGGGAGAGCGCAGAAATGGTGTCGCGTTCACGTTGAAAAGCCGTCCCCCGTCACGACTATATTAGCGCGAATGGAGCGACGCTTCAGCCACTCGAAAACGCAATCCATACAACAGCTTCTGTGATGGCCCGGGACAAGGACGTCAAGCGGAAGCGCGAAGCGTCATTTCGTCCCGCATGCCGGTGACGATGTCGAGATAATCCCGCCATGTCGACGCCCGCCATGCCGCGATCCGCGCCAGCCCGGAACCTTGAACGGCCTGAGCGCCATGTCAGCGCGCTTTCACGAGCATTTGGCGCATCAGAACTGGGCGCGTATCTCTTCGGCCAGCTTCTGCAGTTCCACCGGATCGGCAAAATCGCCCTGCGCATGGGCGACGAAGCCGCGCTGCTGCCCTTCCCAGCGCGGCACGATATGGAAATGCAGGTGGAACACGGTCTGCCCGGCGGGCGCGCCGTTGAACTGCGCGACATGGATGCCGTCGGGATCCAGCGCCTTGCGGGTGGCGTTGGCGACCTTCTTCACCGTCGCAATCACCTGCGCCAGCGCCTCATCCTCGGCTTCCAATATGTTCCGCGCCTTCGACCATTTGGAAATGACCAGGCTATGCCCCTTGGACTGCGGTTGGATGTCGAGGAAGGCATAGCTGTGCTCATCCTCGTAAAGCCTGATCGAAGGGATCTTCCCTGCCAGGATCAGGGCAAAGACATTGCCCTCGTCATAAGTGCCGTCGAGGCTCATCGTGCTTCCTCAGAGCGATTTCCAACTGATCCGACTGGATCGCCGATCGGGAAATCGCGGTAAACAAAAAAGCTTGGCGCTTCGATGCGAATGAATCCGATCGAAGCCCTAAGCCAGATAATGCGCGCTTGTCCTTTCGGCGACGTCGTCTTCTGTCACGCCTGGAGCGAGCTGGACGAGGCGGAAGGGGCTGTCATGGTCGGGCCGCTGGAAGACGCAGAGGTCGGTGACGATCATGTCGACCACATTCCTGCCGGTCAGCGGCAGGGTGCAGGCCGGGATGAACTTGGGGCTGCCGTCCTTGGACGTGTGTTCCATGACGACGATGATCTTCTTGACGCCCGCGACCAGGTCCATCGCGCCGCCCATGCCCTTGATCATCTTGCCGGGGATCATCCAGTTGGCGATGTCGCCATTTTCCGCAACCTCCATCGCGCCCAGAACGGTGAGGTCGATATGCCCGCCGCGGATCATCGCGAAGCTGTCCGCGCTGGAGAAATAGCAGCTCTGCGGCAATTCGCTGATCGTCTGCTTGCCCGCATTGATGAGGTCGGCATCCTCCTCCCCCTCATAGGGAAAGGGGCCGATGCCCAGCATGCCGTTCTCCGACTGCAGCGTCACTTCCACGCCGGCGGGGATATGGTTGGCCACCAGCGTCGGTATGCCGATCCCCA
>NZ_JBEGHU010000007.1:0-70781 GCF_040676415.1 Sphingobium sp. LSP13-1-1.1
GATCGCTTCCATCGCCACCTTCGCCTTGAACTCGGCGCTGTAGCGCTTTCTCGTCGTCTTCATTCCCGTCCATTCCTTCAGGTCGGGATGAGCTTATCACCCTGTCCGAATTGCCGACACCACCTCAATTGAAGCTCGTAGAGGACCGGGTTCGCCTGCTTCGACGGCTTGAGTTTCTTGGTGATCTGGTCGTCGAACTTGCTGAATCAATCTGCGAATTAGAACAGCCGGCGGCCGTCACCGCGCTAGTGGGAACCCCGGCGGCTGGCGTTGGTTCAAAGCTTCGGTTGCTGCGTGACCGTACTCTTGCGGAACTTAAGGAAGCCGCAGCTGATGACGCCCCTTTTTCCACCATGGCAAAGGCATGGCTGGACAAGTTTAAAGCTCATCTGGGTTGAGCGGCTATCTTGCAGTTCACTGCCGCGAGAAAGCCCCGCATCCGCGCTTTCTGATTGGTCTGACGGGCAATCCTGTCTCCAAATCGTCCGTCAAGGGTGAGAACATAGTCGCCGGATCGGAACCGGAGCTCGCCCGTCATATCCGCCAGCTTTTCGAAGATTGGACGAAAGCCATTACCATGACCGGTGTTTCTGGCGAAACGTGATACTCCCGCCTCCACCATTGCCTGGAGTGCTGCGCCATGATCGCTCAGCATTGCATGTTCGGGATTTTGGGTGAGGCTGTCCAAAACTCCTATCCCATCGTCAGTGATGACGAACTCAAACTCTCCCCTGCCGGCCGAGAATAACGCCGCGGCTGAACCCGGGTTCTGCGAGTGATCAATTACGTTGCCCACAAGCTCGCCCAACGCAGCCACGATCAAGCCAGCCTGCATTCCAAAGCCCGCATTTTTTGCCGCTTTGTGCGCATCGATCTTGAAACTTGAAAGCGCTTCTTCATTCTCGATCCCCGCGCCGGTTATGAACCCTTGCCGGGCATCCTGGGCCATCCAATATGTCGGCCTAGCAAGCAACGCATCTAGGAGCGGTTCGAGCGAGCCGTCGCTAAGCCAGCTTTCTTGCCGGATTTGGTGCAGTCTCTCAGCGGAGCCAAGATTTACGACTTCGACAAGCGGACCGATTGCTCGAGCGCGAAAGTATCGCCCGTCCATATTGGGGGACTGTCCGCGCTGCCAGGATCTGCCAAGTCCATCGACAACGCTGTAGTCGAAATGCGGGGTGAGAAGATCAGGCTGCAAGTTTGGCTTTCGGCATGTTGGACGCGAACCAGAGCTTGGACACGCGGATATTCTCCTCAAGCAGTTGGTCTACCGGCTGACCTGTAGTGGTGGGCCGCTCATCCCACCGGCGCTGGCCCTGCTCATCAAGGACGGCAACCTGGCGGTGCTGTGCCTTCTCGAAAGGAGAACTGTCGATGAAGCTCACGTCGAAATGCTCAGCAAGTAATCCGCTCACCAAGGATCCGCCGCGGAGCAACAGGCCCAGGCGACGTGATGATGCTCTCGACAATCCAGCTAGCCAGCTGGCATGTTGAACCATTCGATCGGGATTGCGGGTTCCGGTAGTGAATTCATAAGCGATGTGGGTGACTTCAGGGTGGCCTGCGATATAGTCACCCCACCGCTCGAAATCTGTTGCCGCCCGCCCGTTCACATGGAGCGCGGCAGGCTGCCCTTCTGACACGAGTTCGTGATAGGCGAGGACGATGCGGCGCATAGAGTGGAGATCATCCCAACGTGGACGATCCACTATCAGGCTAAAATTAGGGGTGGTAACCATCGCTATGCCGAGGCGTCGGAGGTTCCCGATCGCCTTGACCCGCCCCAGATGCTCCAGTTTCCACCACTTCTCTACCTCACGGTCTTGGGCAACGCCGGACAAAATGATCTTCGTTACCGGTGCCAGCTTGAAAGCCTCTCGGACCGATTGAAGATCTTCGAAGCGGCAATCGCCGTTACGGTCAAAAAATCGATACAATGGGATTGCGATTATCGCCGTATCAACCGTCTTCTCAAGCGCGCTTCCATGAAAGAACATGGGAACATATGGCGGAAGTTGGTCTATTGGCAGCAGCGGACCGCGAGCTGTGTCGAGAGCGAGTCCTTTTACCTCCCGGATACGATCTGCATAAATATGGGCGTCAGGGCAGACGATCTGGCAGGTGACGGGACTGCCGCAGCATTGATCCAGACAACTGAAGCTTCCCCCGTCTACTGTCTGCCCTCCGCAGATGCCTTTCTCAGGGCAGCCGATGCATCCCAACGACATGGGCGCGCCGGGTTTGCTCCAGAGACGTTTGAAAGCACGCTGTTCGCGGGACATGCACTTACCTTTTAATGGATGGTGACCTCGAAAATGCCGCTGATCGGATCGGAAGCGACGACACTTGCGCGCGCGATGTTACAACCCTGTTCGATCGAAAGGCGGAGATTTGGGGTGGGATTGGCAAGAAGGATAACGGGCGAGGTTCCGCGCCGTCCCACTAGCTGGCCGCTCTCCATGCGAACGGAGAAGGATTCGCCTACGGAAACCGTTGCACCGCCAATAGCTTCGGCCTCGTAGCGGCTGGGAGCGCTGTCAATCCCGCGTGCGAACAGATCCGGCGTATTAGCCGCAACTGCCGCATTATCCCAACACTTCTCAAAAGACCGCTTGGCCCTTGCTTTAAAGTCAGCTCCCACCTTCACCTCCCGCACGCGAATATAGGTTTGTAGGTTTTGGTCCGTCCCCGAGACTGCTCACTAATTAAACCCAGAGACGACAATGAGGAAAGTCGATTATTCCATGCAGTAACTTTGACGTCGCCTTTTTCTATTTCCATTAGACGAGTTGCTGTCGTTTCACCATGGCGGCTCACAAGGTCGAAGGTGAGCTGCTGCATGGGATCAAGCGTCCCGATCCGGCGACAGCGGATAAGCTCGCCATCCACATCGAGTACGCACAGCATTAGGACGTCGCCGCGTGGTTGCACAACTTCGACAAGATCATCGATTATATCCGTAACAGCGTTGGCGATTGCCGGATAATAGTTCGATTTGCGACTGCGCACGAACGTCCGGAATGCGATAACCGATTCCCGAAGGAAGCTTGCGGTTGCAATCTGGACGCCGCGGAAGTCGAGGAAAAGTGGCTCAGGCTGGGCAGGCTCCTCCGGCAGCGTCTCAACCAACTTGGCATAAAGCTGCCGGCCGCTTGGGGCACCCGAAAGAATCTCACTGCCAGCTAATTTCGCAACGTCCAGAATCACAACGACCTCAATCTCACTTTATGCACGTGAGATACATGATTCGCATGAGTGACGCAAGGCGTTGTCCGAAGGCAGATGGCGGGGACGTATTCAATTTCCGGTGCTGCCAGCCACGTGAGCCTTAAGCAGCCTTTGCAACAGGCCTAATGAGAGAGAGACTTACAGACCTGCCCGTCGCGATCGCTGGATTTTACCCACGGCTGCATTTAATTGACCCTCGTGGCGTCCGGCACGTCGTAAACGTTCTCCGAAAACGCCGATGACAGCCTGTGGTCGAGCAGTGCGGTAATGATGTCGGCGCAAGTTTCGGCGGTGGGCTGGATGAGCCCATTTGCATCGAACTCGAGATTGAGCTGGTACTGGGTATGGTGTTGCCGCAGCCGGTCCATGAAGGCTTGGTCCTGATAGTGTCCCTTTTGACGAATGGCGCAGACTCTCCGGAGCTGTATCTTGTTTGTTCCAACGAAGGCGACGAGTGGCGCAAGGTTGGTGAAAAGACCGGAAAAAAGCGGCTCGGCCTGAAGCTCGACGAAGTCATTCGCATGCGCTTGGCGATAGCTCACGATCGACTCAAACTTGGTCTTTTCTTTAATCAGGATCTGGTCGTCCAGGATGAAGAAGTCGACGTACTTGGAGAGGGAGAATTGCGGAGCGTCGTCCAGTTCGAGGCCCTCGTCGCGGAATAGCACGTCAATGAAGTTTCCGCGTCGGTTCGATCGCCAAGAAGTATCCGTCTTCCGCACGGCATGTAGGACGTTCGGTCCGCTCGTGAGCCTGATCACGTAAAAATCCGTGTTCTGCACGTGTCCAAGGTTTCGGACCTTGCGCTGCTGAAGCGCGTCGGCCGCCGCAGCCACGATTAGATCGGCATGGGTTTCGAGCGTGCCTATGTTGAGGACGCTCGCCTCATTGTTCTGGGCGAGAAGACCGTAGGGGTTTACCTCTTCAATGGCATCGCGGGCGTCGGCTACCGCCTCTTTGAGCGCCACCTCCAACTCGTCGGTGGTAGCGATCCAACGGCCGGTAAAAACAGGAGCGGTGCCGCCAGTTCCGCCTGACTTCCTGAAGAGCCAGACGGTTACCCCGGCATTCTCGATGTCGAAGTCTGCGAAGTTCTGGGGTATCGGCATTTTAGGCGGAATCCTCCGGCTTGATGATCAGAATTTCCTGCAGCGGATATTGCTTGTGAAGGCCTGGGACCAGGTGGCCATTGGAAAGTGCGCTCGTCTTGAAAACTTTCTGGCTTCCCGCGAAGTGGTAACTGATTGTGTACAGCCTCCACCCCATCGCGATGAGGACGGGATTAAAGATGATCTGCCCGGCCCGGTGCGTGATCCAGAACATCCAGGCAAGGAAGACAAGGAATCCGATGAACTTGCCCGTTTCTTGATAGTCGATGCTCATGAAGGAGACGACGTAGGGAAGCGTGTAATTCATGAGGTCCGTGGGGACGTATTCGGCCTCCGTCACCTCGACACTGATTGATGGACGGATGGCTCTCAAAGCAATGAGCGTCACGCCGAAGCATATGAGCGTTAGGGCGAACAATCCGATCGAGAAGATCGGGCTTCTTATTGGGAGTGTACAACCCACCTCATTGATCGACCAGCAAAACCTCTTACCAGGTGCCGAGAAATCGAAGTTTTGCGCAAGGAGGATGACACTTAATGGCAGGTATGAACCTATGAACACGATAACGGCTGTTAAAAAACGAAACTGCACCGTGCTTCTCGACTCACAAATCGCCAACCGAATTTTCAATTTGAACGAATTTCATTGCCAAATTGTACTGATACATAATGGCTGTGTGTCAATAGCTAAATGTAGACTTGATCCGAAATGGAACATGATTCATGTTTGCTGGACGTTCGGCAGATTTTACGGGAGGTGACGCTGGAGGCGAATATGCACAGCGCTCTGATTGCTCAGACGGCCAGACCACAAAGGGGCAACTTTATTGGGTAATGCTCAGATAGCAGTCGGTCCGCAACTGGCGATCAAGAATTAGCAGCTGAGCGGCTGGGAAGGGTCGACGATAGGCTATCCGCTTTCTACTGGTTCCAGCCATCCGCGATAATGGACTAGCCGCCCGATCAGAGGCAATGCAATCGGAACGTCGAACTGGAAACGTCCGTCTTCCGCCCATTCCCGGGCGGTCGAACGCGGAGCAAGCCATCCTGGCAAGGGCATGGGTCCGATCCACCATCGCTGCATGACCATGCTTAATCCCTGAGTGTCGCTGGGAAGATCGAAGGCGAAGCGGAACGGTCCGAACCGCTCTACAAGCCAGCGACCGCGTTGGCTGAGATGGCTCTGAAAGCGCCGCCCTCCAAAATCGCGCATCCAGCTTTCGCGGCCATCCACTTCACGGAAATGAACATGCAGGCAATGAGTACCGGGTTTGGGAAAGCCCGCGATCCGTGCAATCAATGCCGCCACCAGGTTCGCTGCACCGGTCACCTTGGCTTCTCCTGCTGCGCCGCCATCGCGGAACACATCATGAATAGCGCGCACCTCCGGTGGGAGCTGTCCGAAACGATCACCCATAATATGTTCATACAAGGTCGGCGGAGCAGGCAGTTCCGTCGTATCATGATGGATGGCCAGATTTCCGAAGGCATCGGCATAATCGATAAGCGTCAGCGCCTCTCCGGCATCGCGCGCGCCTGGGGCTTCCTGTCCTGACAGGATGCGCGCTACGATGGGCACCACGGACAAGGTCGGTATTTCCGGACCATCACCCCGGTCGGCGATCAGCGTCCATCGGCGCTCGACCTTTTGGCCAGCCACGTCACCGAACAGGCGCACGATCATGGCGGAGCGATCGCTGCCCAGCGAACGGGTCAGGAATTGGAGAGGGTGAAGGAAGCGTGCGAGCGGCGCGAGAGTGAGGACAAGCCGCCAACGCACCAACCAGCTGGCGAGCCAGAGCGCCCAATTCTGGAACCGGAGTTCTGTACCCGCCCGGAAGCTGACGGCCGGGCGTCCCGCCAACCTTTCGGGCAGAAGGGCGAGGTCGGGCACATCGACAAGGGCAACCTCGCGCCCTGTGATTGCTTCCGTCCCTGCGCACTGGAACATGGCGGAACGCATCTCCTGCCATCCGAAGGCCTTCGCCCAACGCTGACCGCGCCAGATGTGCACGGGCTGGCCGACCTGTCCCACTATGGCAGCAGATACCGCCGGGCCTGCCGTCGCCTTGTTGGATGCGCTGATCGCCATCTCGACCGCGCGCACCCTGTCCATGCCCCGCGCCAGATGCCGCACCGCCGCCCCCGATAGCGCTGGCACGCTGGAGGCACCGGAGAGGAGGATGACGCCTGCCGCTCTGGCATCGTCGTTCAGCGTCCGGATTCCGCACACAAAGTCGCGGCTGTCGGCGATATCGGCATAATGAATCCCCGCCGCGATGCAGGCTTTGGGAATGCTATGGTCCATCGCCTGAAACGGACCTGAGGCGTCCACCACCATGTCTGGCTCGTGCGCTTCCAGTGCGGCGGCGATTTCGGTGCGATCCAGCGCCAGCGGGATCAAGCCGAACGCGTCCCCGCAAAAGCCGCTGGCCTTATCGATGGACCGGCCAGCGATCAGCACCTCATGCCCTGCGGAGGCGAGACGGCGTGCGATGCGCCCACCAAAACCGCCATAGCCTCCAAGGAGTAATATCCGGCTCACAGGATGCGGCGGGCCTGTTCCGGCGTCGGTAGCCAGCAGGATGATCGCTTGCCGAACAACCGATAACGATGGCGGGCAATCCAGCGGTAGACGGGATCGCGCAGCCAGCGCGGCACGATGCGGAATGCCGCCAGCCAGTTCCAGGGACGGTCCAGCCCCGCCCATATGCGCAGCACAGCGTCGCTGTCCCGCAAGGCCCGACCATCTTCCACCACAATCAACGTTTCCGGATTAGTCGGATCGATCCCGAACCGGCGGTAGAGTGCGGCACCGACATCACCCTGCATGCCCGCCAGCCGAAAGCCGCCAGCGCTTTCGTGCCGCAGCACGAAGGCGGCGTTGGCGGAGCAGAGGACGCACATTGCGTCGAAGACGATGATCGGGCCGTCGCTGTCATTCGGCGTTTCTATCATGCCGCCTCCGCCATGGGCATGCCGACCGCCAGATCGCCATCCAGCCCCAGCCGCGGCAACGGATTCCCAACCAGCCCGCTGACCATCGCCGCCTGTATGGTGGTGGCGGGCCAAAGCTTGGACAGGGGTCCGACCAAGCGGTCGCGGATCAACGGCAGCAGACGGCTGTTCGACTGATAGACTGGTGTAAACAGCGCAGTGAGCCATTGATAGGTCAGCACATGGCGGCGGCGCAGTCTGATGGCATGCCGCACCCCTTCGTCGACACTATCCTCCGCCGCAAGAGCCTTGGCCAACGCCCACGCGTCTAGCAACGCCATGTTGGCGCCCTGTCCCAGCTGGGGGCTGGCGGAATGCCAGGCATCGCCGATATGGATCAGGGCCGGTTCCGCTGGAGCCGCAAGGGTTCGATGGGCGTAGCGGGCGAAGGTCAGTTGGTCTGGATCGTGGATCTGATCGAGCAGCTGCATGCAGTCGGGCCAGAGCGCGGCAACCTGCGCTTTCCACGGCGCCAGCCCGGCCTTGCGCCAGTCGTCCAGCCGATCTGCACGCAGCGACCAGAAGAAGGCAGCCTTGGGCATCGTTGCGCCGGGCGGAGTTCCGATGGGCAGGACTCCCGCCATGATGCTGGCGCGGTCGTAACGCTGCGCGAGCGCATGGGGATCAAATGCAGCGTCCTGCGGCCAGTCGAGGCTCGCCCACAGCGCGCCATACGCCAACTCCCGGCCGGTGGGCGGCGCCAGCGGTGTGCGCGTGCCCAGCGCATCGATTACAAGATCATAGGGATCGCTCGTCTCACCATCAGCAAAGCGCAGGGTACGTTTCGCCCCGACTGAGGCGCTGCCGGTCAGGGTCCGCCCGGTATGGACCATAATGCCTGATTGCAGGACGGCGTCGTGCAGAATCGCAAACAGGCTGGCGCGGTGGATTCCAATGCCGAACATACCCCGGTCGCGCAGGGCGGTATAATGAACGTCGAGCACCACCCGCTTGCCCGCCTTGCCGAACAATCGATCGACGCGCGCGCCCCGCGCCAGCGCCGCATCCAGCAATCCCAATTTGGAAAGAACCGCCATTCCTGTGGGCTGGAGCATCAAGCCGGACCCGATGGGTCGAGGCGTGTCGAAGCGTTCGAACAGCGTGACATGATGTCCGGTACGGTGAAGCAACAGCGCCGCTGCCAGTCCGCATGGCCCGCAGCCCGCGATCGCAATATCCAGCCCCCGCATAGCGGCTGTCTAGCTGAGGATACCGTCCTATCCAATAGGATTGCCGCAACCTTTTAAAATCGGCATCCTAACCCGATGCTGCACTGAAGTGTGTCATGAATGAAGTCTGCTTGTGGAGACGTCGATCGGGGCCGCAAATGGCGACAAAGGGTCGCCCTCATCCTGTCGACTAACAAATAGGACGAATGTCATCTGCTATCACCAAGATGCCCGAAACCAGGCGAGCGCCTTTTCCTGCTTGCGCTGGGCCACTTTAAATCCCTCCAGCGCTATGGGCGCCGCCTCTTCGGCGGCGTCCAGATATTTCGCCCACCACGCCATCATCTTGCGCCGATGCGATAGATAGCGCGCCGCATTATAGACGCCCCTGACGCCGCGCGGCATGTGCGCCAATTGCATCTCGATCCAGTCGGGCATGAAATGCCCCGACTCATTGAGCACAGTACTCGCCAACGACCGAAATCCATGAACCGTCGCCTTGCCGCGCAGGCCCATGCGATACATGACGTCGAGCATCCGGTTCTCGCTGATCGTGTCCGATCGGGAGCCAGCGACCGGGAAGAGATATTTACCCAGCCGCTCATTGCCCGCCTTGCCATAGGGGTTGATGTCCCTGATCCTGCGCAGCAGATCGATGGCCTGCGGCGGCAGCGGCACCAGATGCTCGGAACGCATCTTCATGCGCTCGGGCGGTATCCGCCAGAGCGGTTCGTCACTCCCCAGCCCTTCGAATTCGCTCCACTGGGCAAAGCGCGTCTCCTGGGAGCGCACCATGGTGAGGATCGTCCATCGCAACGCAAGATGGCTGAGTTCGGAACCCGCGTCCGCATTGAGGCGCGCATAAAATTCAGGGAGATCCTTGATTTCGATCTTGGCCCGGTGCCGAACCGGCGGCGGCTTGATCATGGCGGCCGACAGGTCGCGGCACGGATCGGTCTCGCACCGCCCGTCAGGAATGCCGTAACGGAATATCTCGCTGCAATGATTCTTGATGCGGTGCGCCATCTCATAGGAGCCCCGCGCCTCGATGACCCGCAAGGCTTCGAGCATCGTGCGCGGCAGGATGGAGCGGATCGGCTTGTCGCCGATGACCGGGAGAATGTCATTCTCCAGCCTTCCCTCGATGAGCCGGGCATAGCGCGGTGACCAGGCCGGACGCCGGGCCTCGATCCATTCGCGCGCGAGCATCTCAAAGGTCACCTTGTCGGCGACGGCCTGGAACTTGGCCTCTTTCTTCTGCGCGATGGGATCAGTACCCGCGGCCAGCAGGGCTTTCATCTCCTCGCGCCAGACCCGCGCGCGGTGCAGGCTGACGGCGGGATATTCGCCGCCGTCGATGGTCTTCTGCTTGCCATCGAAGCGATAGGCGAGACGCCAGCGCTTGCGCCCAAAGGGCACGACGAAGATATGAAGCCCGCCACCGTCGGATTTCTTGATCGGCTTATCCAGGGCAACGAGCGTGTTGAGCAATTGATCGGTCAGCATGAACGGAACTCCGGCTCAGCTGTTCCGGGTTCGATCCTGCGTGACCGCGTTTTCCGTCTTCGATTCCTGTTTTTACCAACAGGCTGACCAACAAATCGCATGAGACTGCCCGATCGGAATGGCTCCTGTGTGGGACAGAATATACGAAACAAGCCTCTGAAAACAGGCCATTTTTTTGGAACCCCTTGAGACCTTGTTGGTCATAATGGGCCAAAATCGTGGCTGGGGCGGCAGGATTCGAACCTGCGCATGGCGGTACCAAAAACCGCTGCCTTACCGCTTGGCTACGCCCCAGCATCGGCCGGACTATGCCGGCGCGGACCGCCATATAGCGCCTGCCGCGCGAAAGGAAAGCCTAGTCATTATTTTCCGGAACCGCCAATATGCACGCCGCCCTGTCCTCTCAGCCTGGAACCGACCGGCATGCCCGCTCCCCCTTCTTCCTCCCCCGCCCCGACGTCCCAGATCGCACCCGCTTCGCCGCTGTTCCTGCGCGAGGACGAGATCCGGCGCGGCATAGAGATGCTCTATTTCGGCTATTCCGCGCTGACCCGCTCGATCGACGAGGGGCTCGCCGCGCAGGGGCTGGGCCGGGCGCATCATCGCGCGCTCTATTTCATCTCGCGCCAGCCTGACCTCACCGTCAAGGACCTGCTGCGCCTGCTGGCGATCACCAAGCAATCGCTCGGCCGCGTGCTCAACGACCTGATCGAGCAGGGCTATATCGAAACCCGCCAGGGCGCGAATGACCGGCGGCAGAAATTGCTGCGGCTCAGCGCTGCCGGCATGGCGCTGGAGGCAGAGCTGTTCCGCGCTCTGCGGGAAAAGATGGCGGCGGCCTATGCCCAGGCGGGACAAGGCTCCGTCACCGGATTCTGGCGGGTGCTGGAGGGGCTGATCCCGGATCAGGACAGGTCCATGGTGTTCGGTTTGCGCGGCCGGTGAAGGATCGTTACGCAACCTTATCGCCGCCGGGGCGCTTATCAGGTCTTTGTTGAAGGCAAGATAAGGGTGAACCATGCGCACATCATTCCTGGCCGCCATGTCGGCGCTGACCGTCCTCGGCCTCTCGGCCTGCTCGGAAAAGGCGGCCGATAATCTGGAAAATGCCGGCTCCGCGATCGGCAATGACGTCAGCAACACGATGGACCAGGCCGGCGCCCGGATCGACCGGGGCCTTGACAGGGCGGACAATGCCATAAACGAAGGGTCCGATCGCGTCGGCGCGGCCATGGACAATGCGTCGCGCGACGCCGAACGCGAAGCGCGCGAAGCAAAGCGCGACGTCGGCGCCGCCATGGAACGCGCGGGCAACGACATGCGCAAGGACTGACGGCCGGGCAAGGCCCCGTGGGCAGAACAGGGCGCCACGGTCCTCCGTTTCGCAGGCGGCCCTTGACCTGAGCGCTCATCCGCAGCACCAGCGGCATCATGCATGGCGCCGCGACCGACCCCTCGCCTCCCCACCGGCTGATGATCGGGCGCCCGGAACTGGCGCTGATCGGCATCACGCTGCTGTGGGGCGGCACCTTCCTGATCGTGCATCAGGCCATGCGGCACAGCGGACCGCTGTTCTTCGTCGGGCTGCGCTTCGGCACCGCGGCGCTGATGGCCCTGCCCTTCGCCCTGCCCGTCCTGCGCGGCGTCACGCGGCGCGAATGGCTGGCCGGAACGATGATCGGCTCGGGCATTTTCTGCGGCTACACGCTCCAGACCTGGGGTTTGCAGACAATCCCCAGCAGCACTTCCGCCTTCATCACGGCGGCCTATGTGCCGCTGGTCCCGATATTGCAATGGGTCATCCTGCGCCGGCGGCCGCGCCTGGCAAGCTGGATCGGCGTCGCTCTGGCCTTTGTCGGGCTGCTGTTGATCGCTGCGCCGGCCGAAGGTCTGTCGCTCGGCCGGGGTGAGGCGCTGACGCTGGTCAGCACGCTCGCCATCGCGCTGGAGATCATCTTCATCAGCCTGTGGGCCGGCCGCGTCGACGTGGCGCGCGTCACCTTCATCCAATTGGCGGTGACCTCCCTGCTGGCCTTCGCCTGCATGGTGCCAGCGGGAGAGGCTGCTCCGCCCTTTTCCTGGATCGTCACGCTGTCGGCTTGCGGCCTGGGGCTGATGACGGCGCTGATCCAGCTCGTGATGAACTGGGCGCAATGCAGCGTGTCGGCGACGCGGGCGACGCTGATCTATGCCGGGGAGCCGGTCTGGGCCGGCCTCATCGGCTGGATCGCCGGCGAACGCCTGCCCGGCAGCGCCCTGCTGGGCGGCGTACTGGTGGTCGCGGCCGTGATCGTCAGTGAAATACGCTTCGGACGGCGTTAGCGGCGGAAAACTGGCGCGCGCTTTTCGAAGAAGGCCGCGAACGCCTCCTGCGCCTCGGCGGATTGAAGCGTCTCGCGGAAAAGACGCGCCTCTTCCTCGATCCGCTGGTTCAACGCCGTCAGGTCGCCCTTCATCAGCCGGCGCGTCGCGGCCAGCGCCTGGGGCGGCTTGGCCATCAGCATCGCCGCCTTCCGCCGGGCGTGGTCCAGCAGCACGTCGCCCGGCACGATCGCGGTGACAAGGCCCGCCTGATCGGCGGCCTGCGCGTCCAGTGGTTCCCCCAGCAGGAGCATGGCGGCCGCCTTGGCATAGCCCAGCGCTGCCGGCGCCAGCAGGCTCGACCCTGCCTCCGGCACGATCCCCAGATTGACGAAGGGCATGACGAAGCGCGCATCGGGCGCCGCATAGACCAGGTCGCAATGGAACAGCATGGTCGTCCCCACGCCCACGGCAAGCCCCTGGACCGCCGCGACGATCGGCTTTTCGAAATTGGCGATGGCGCGGATGAAGGCAAAGGCCGCCTCGCCGCCCTGCGGGCCGGCCATGAAATCCTTCAGGTCATTGCCCGCGCAGAAGGCGTCGCCCTTTCCCGCGAACAGCACGGCGCCGATTTCGGTCCGGGCGGCCGCGTCCGCCAACGCGGAGGTCATCGCGCGGTACATGTCTGCGGTCAGCGCATTCTTCTTGTCGGGTCGGTCGATATGGATCTCGATAATGCCCTGATTTTCCAGGATGCCTATCCCCTCGCTCACGACCGGAATCTCCTTGCTGTTCCTGCGCCCGTTTCCGCGCGCCCTGGTCCGCCGCGACTGTTGGCTGATCGGCGCAGGCGCGTCTATCCTTTTCCGATCATCCTGCCTAAAGGCGACCCAATGCAACGCCTGCGCGAGATTCTGGACCCTTTCCTGCTGCTGCTGATCGGTACGGTGGCGCTTGCATCGCTTCTGCCAGCGCGCGGAAGCGCCGCTGCTGTGGCCGGCGCCGCTGCGGACGCCGGCATCGTCCTGCTCTTCTTCCTGCACGGCGCAAAGCTGTCGCGCGACGCGATCTGGGACGGTACCCGGGCCTGGAAACTGCATCTGGCGACGCTGGGCACGACCTTCGCGGTCTTTCCCCTGATCGGGCTTGCGACCGGACAGGCGACGGCAATCCCACCTTCGATGCGTGCGGGCTTGCTGTTCCTGACGTTGCTGCCCTCGACCGTCCAATCCTCGATCGCCTTCACCGCCATTGCGCGGGGCAATGTCGCAGCGGCGGTGGTCAGCGCATCCTTCTCCAACCTGCTGGGTATCGTGCTGACGCCCGCGCTCGTCGCGCTGACGATGGAAGAAAGCGGGACCGGCAACCTGATCTCGCTCTCCTCGATCGAGGATATCCTGCTGCAACTGCTGCTGCCCTTCATCGTCGGGCACCTTTCGCGACCATGGATCGGCGGCTTCATCAGCCGGCACAGGGCAATGATGGGTCGGGTGGATCGCGGGTCGATCCTGCTGGTGGTCTATGCCGCCTTCAGCGCGGCGGTGGTGGAAGGATTGTGGCAGAAGGTGTCGCGCGGCGAATTGCTGTTGCTGGCGGCGATCTGCATCGCCATGCTGGCCACCGTCCTGCTCTTCACTCATTTGCTGGGGCGGCTGCTCGGCCTGTCGCGGGAGGATGCGATCGTGCTGCAATTCTGCGGATCTAAGAAAAGCCTGGCGACGGGCGTCCCCATTGCCGGTGTGCTGTTCCCCGCCAACGCGGTGGGACCGATCCTGCTGCCGCTCATGCTCTTCCATCAGATCCAGCTGATGGCCTGTGCGGTGCTGGCGCGCCGCTACGGCGCGGCGGCAGACGCCAGGGCGCATCTGGCTGCGGCGACGTGACGCGATGGACCAGCCGATCCTGACGCCCATCACCATGAATGCCTTTCTCGGTCAGATCGACGCGCTGGTCCGGGCCATGACAGCGTCGCAATGGCGACCCGATTATCTGGTGGGCATGGGCCGTGGCGGCCTCGTTCCCGCCACCTATCTCAGCCATGCCACTGGAATCGCCATGCTGTCCGTCGATCTCTCGGCCAAGCTGCCCGACTTCGGCGATGCGCTGCTCGCCAGACTGGCGGAGCGCGCCGCAGCCGGCGAAAGGCTGCTGTTCGTCGACGACATCAACGACAGCGGACGGACGATCAACGCCGTACGCCATGCCCTGGCCACCGCTCCGGCGGGATCAGCGCGCTTTGCCGTCCTGATGGACAATATCCGGTCCGCGGCGAGCGTGGACTATTGCGCGGACAGGATCGACCGCAGCGTCACGAAGGACTGGTTCGTATTCCCGTGGGAAGCCGTGGCCAACCGCGACAGCATATTGGCCGACTGGAGCGACGTGCCGGAAAGGACCGCATAGGACGCGTCCTCCCGCCATTGCCGTGGGCAGGCGATTATTGTACATGTGTAAAACGTGTCAGCTTGGGTGGGGCTAAGATAGTGAAATATGGCATGCTGGAGGCGTGTTCCGACGCGGCATGGGCGCTGCATGCCATCCATTCCCGATGCGCGGAACGGACCCGTCGGCATTTCTTCTCCCGCATACCTTATGCGGGGGATGAGCGGTGGCCGCTTTCGCCCTATGCCGGGCCGTGGCTCACTTTCGACAAATATCCCGCGCAGCCAGGCGTGACGCGGCTGCAGCGCGCAGCGGCCGCGGGATGAAGCCGGCATGACCAGGGCCTATGACGCGGTCATCATCGGCGGCGGCCATAACGGCCTGGTCTGCGCCTTCTATCTGGCGCGCGCCGGGTACCGGGTGCGGATAGTCGAACGGCGCGCCATTGTCGGCGGCGCCGCCGTGACGGAGGAATTCCACCCCGGCTTCCGCAATTCCGTGGCCAGCTACACGGTCAGCCTGCTCCACCCCCAGGTCATCCGCGACATGGCGCTGGCCGAACATGGCTATCGCGTGCTCGAACGGCCGATCAGCAACTTCTTCCCCCAGCCGGACGGCCGCTATCTGAAGCTGGGCGGCGGGCTGGAACGGACGCAGGCGGAGTTCGCGAAGTTCAGCAGCAGGGATGCAGCCACCCTCCCCGCTTATTATGACGCGCTGGAGGTCGTCGCCGACCTGTTGCGCGACATGACGCTGCGCACACCTCCCAATGCAGGCGACGGGCTGGCGATGATCGCCGCCGCGCTCCGGCAGGGCCGGCGGATCGGCGGGCTGACGCTGGAACAGCAGCGGGACGTGCTCGAACTGTTCACCCGCTCGGCGCGCGGCTTCCTCGACGGCTGGTTCGAGAGCGAGGCGGTGAAGGCCGCCTTCGGCTTCGACGCTGTGGTGGGCAACTACGCCTCGCCCGATGCGCCGGGCAGCGCCTATGTGCTGCTGCACCATGTCTTCGGGGAGGTGAACGGGAAGAAGGGCGCCTGGGGCCACAGCGTCGGCGGCATGGGCACGATCACCCGCATCATGGCCCAGGTCGTGCGCAACCTGGGGGTGGAAATCAGCCTGGAGGCGCCGGTCGCGTCCGTGCTGGTCGACGGCGCGCGCGCCGTGGGCGTGCGGCTGGAAAGCGGCGAGGAAGTGATGGGCCGGGCGATCATCGCCAATGTCGGCCCCAAACTGCTCTATGAGCGGCTGATGGACCCGGCCGACCTGCCGCAGGATTTCCTGAAGCGTATCCGCGGGTTCAAGGCGGCATCGGGCACCTTCCGCATGAATGTCGCGCTGTCGTCCCTGCCCGACTTCACCTGCCTGCCCGGCGTGGGCGAACATCACCAGTCGGGCATCACCATCGCGCCGACGCTCGACTATATGGACCGCGCCTATATGGACGCGAAGCGCGAGGGCTGGTCGCGCCAGCCGATCGTCGAGATGCTGATCCCCTCGACCGTGGACGAAAGCCTCGCCCCGCCCGGATGCCATGTGGCCAGCCTCTTCTGCCAGCAATTCGCGCCGGTCCTTCCCGACGGCCGCAGCTGGGATGAGGAGCGAGAGGCGGCAGCGGATCACATCATCGCGACGGTCGACGCGCATGCGCCCGGCTTCGCCCGATCGGTGATCGCGCGGGACATCCTCTCCCCGCTCGACCTGGAACGGAAATTCGGTCTGGTCGGCGGCGACATCATGCATGGCAACATGACCCTGGACCAGCTCTGGGCGGCTCGCCCGGTCCTGGGCCACGGCGCCTATCGCGGACCATTGAAGGGCCTCTACATGTGCGGCGCGGGCACGCATCCGGGCGGCGGGGTGACCGGCGCGCCGGGGCATAATGCCGCACGGGAGGTCTTGAAGGACGGCACGCTGCTCGGCCGCTGGCTCGGCCGGGGCTGACCGCGCGGGGGAAGGAAAGGGGGAGCATACTTGCCCTGTCCCCCACCCTCGCCTAAAGGGTGGGCTCATGCCCGACATCACCGTTTCCTCCGCCCCGCCCGACCTGACCGGCCGGGCGTTGTTTCCGCATCGGCACCTGCTGTCCATCGCCGACCTCAAGCCCTGGGAAATCCGTTTCCTGCTAGACGAGGCGGAACATTGGGCAAGGAGCAACCGGGGCGGCGCGCGCAAGCATGACGACCGGCTGGCGGGCATGACCCAGATCAACGCCTTTTTCGAAAACAGCACGCGCACCCTGCTGTCCTTCGAAATCGCGGGCAAGCGGCTGGGCGCGGACGTCGTCAACATGCACGCCGGCCAGTCCAGCGTGAAGAAGGGCGAAACGCTGATCGACACCGCCATGACGCTGAACGCCATGGCCGCCGACGTGATCGTCATCCGCCACGCCAGTTCGGGCGCGGTCGCGCTGATCGCGGACAAGGTCGACTGCCCGGTGCTGAACGCAGGCGACGGCTGGCACCAGCACCCGACCCAGGCGCTGCTCGACGCCCTCACCATCCGCCGGCGCAAGGGCGGGTTCGAGGGGCTGGTCGTCGCGATTTGCGGCGATGTCCTGCACAGCCGGGTGGCGCGCTCGAACATGCTCTGCCTCGCCGCGCTCGGCGCGCAGGTCCGCGCGGTCGCCCCGCCGACGCTGATGCCGCCAGAGGTCGAGATGCTGGGCGCCACGCCCTGCCATCGCATGGACGAAGGGCTGGACGGCGCGGACGTCGTCATGATGCTGCGGCTCCAGAATGAGCGGATGGACGGCGCCTTCATTCCCTCCGCCCGCGAATATCACATGCTCTACGGGCTGACGCTGGAACGGCTGGCGATCGCCCGGCCCGACGCGCTGGTCATGCATCCCGGCCCGATGAACCGGGGCGTGGAGATCGCCAGCGTCGTCGCCGACCACCCGGAACGCTCCGCGATCACGGAGCAGGTGGAGATGGGCGTCGCCATCCGCATGGCCTGCCTGGACGTGCTGACCCGTGGCGCGCGCGGCGTGGAGGGCTGGGCATGAAAACCCCTGTCCCGCCACTGGGGCCGACCCTGTCGAAGCCCGGCATTCCCCTTCAGGAACAGCCCCTCGGAAAGCCAAGGGGATGGAGCGCAGCCCGATGACCAGAATCGCCATCATCAACGGCAAGCTGGCAGACCCTGCCGCCACGGACCTCTCGCCCGGCATCATCCTGATCGAGGATGACCGCATCGCGGCGGCGGGCGATGTCGCCGTCCCGGCCGATGCGGAAACCATCGATGCAGCCGGCCTCGTCGTCGCGCCCGGACTGATCGACCTCGGCGTCTTTGCCACCGACAAGCCCGCCTTCCACTTCGGCGGCATCACCCGCGCAGCGCTGATGCCGGATCAATCCTCGCCCCTGGACGATGCCGGCCTCATCCGCCAGGCGACGCGCGCGGGCAAGCCCGACTTCTGGGTCCACCCCATCGCGGCGGCAACGCGCGGCCTCAAGGGCGCCGAACTGGCCGAGATCGGCATGATGCAGGCGGCAGGGGCAAGGGCGGTCGGCACCGGACGCCAGTGGATCGCCGATTCAGGCGTGATGATGCGCGTGCTCTCCTATGCCTCGGGCCTTGGCCTCACCGTCATCACCCATGCGGAGGACAGCGGCCTGACGGGCAAGGCGGTGGCGACCAGCGGCGAGACGGCGACGCGGCTCGGCCTGCCCCACGCGCCCGCCTGCGCAGAGGCGATGGCCATCGCCCGCGACATCATGCTGGCGCGGGCGACGGGCGGCGCGATCCATTTCCGGCTGGTGACGACCGGCGCCGGTTTCGACCTGATCCGCGCGGCCAAGGCAGAGGGCCTCAAGGTCACCTGCGGCATCAGCCCGGCCTATCTCTTCCTCTCCGACAATGCCGTGACGGACTTCCGCACCTTCGCCCGGCTCTCTCCGCCGCTGCGGTCGGAGGATGACCGAAGGGCCACCATCGCCGCGGTCGCCGACGGCACCGTCGACGTCATCACGTCCAGCCACGATCCCCGCGGGCCGGAGGACAAGCGCCTCCCCTTCGCCGACGCCGCCCCCGGCATGGCGGGTGCCGAAACGCTGCTCGCCCTCTCGCTCAACCTGGTGCGGGACGGGCATGTGACGCTCAACCGGCTGATGATGCTGCTCAGCGCCAATCCGGCGCGGATATTGGGCGTCAATGGCGGCAGCTTCGCGGCGGGCAGCGCAGCGGACCTGATCTTCGTCGATCCGGACGCGCCCTGGATCGTGGATTCGGGAAAGATGGCTGCACAGGCCGGGAACACGCCGTTCGACCGCATGCCCGTGCAGGGACGCGTGCGGCGCATCATGAAGGGCGGCAATTTCCTCTAGGGCGATTTCCAGGCGATCGGAACATGCGCTCAGTTTCCCGCTTGCTCTCCCCGGCATGCCACGCTAAAGCGCCCTCCTTCGCTGGCCCCGGCCAGTGCAGGAGTGTAGCTCAGTTGGTAGAGCGTCGGTCTCCAAAACCGAATGCCGGGGGTTCGAGTCCCTCCACTCCTGCCAGGCGAACTGGCCGCGACCCCTTGAAATATCGGGGTTTCGCGGCTAGCTGCGCTTGACGAAGCATGGGTCGCGAAGCGCGGCCGCACCCCCGGACGCCAAACAGGGCGGGATCGGGAGGGCGGACTGTTGCTTCGCGCTTTGGTGTTTGTTCGAAGGGTTTTGAGGCAGGCGATGGCGAAGGTTTCTCCGGGCGAATTCGTCAATCAGGTGAAGACCGAAGCGTCGAAGATCGTGTGGCCCACCGGCCGCGAAACGATCATGACCGGCGTGATGGTGGTCATCATGACCTCGCTGCTGGGCCTGTTCTTCTTCGGCATCGACACCTTCTTCGGCGCGGTCGTCCAGTGGCTGCTGGCGTTCGCCGCCGGCCAGGCATAACGGCCTAAACGGGAGTTTGAGACGGTAACATGGCGCGCTGGTACATCATCCACGCCTATTCGGGCTTCGAGAACAAGGTCAAGGAATCGATCCTGTCCGAAGCCGAGCGCATGGGCCTCTCCCAGCTGGTCGAGCAGGTGGAAGTCCCCACCGAGACCGTGACGGAGGTAAAGCGCGGCAAGAAGGTGCAGGTCGAGCGCAAGTTCATGCCCGGCTATGTCCTCGCCAAGCTGGCGATGAACGACGACATCTATCACCTCGTCAAGAACACGCCGAAGGTGACGGGCTTCCTGGGGTCGAGCGGCAAGCCGCAGGCCATCAGCGAGGCGGACGCCGCCCGCTATTTCGGCGCGCAGAAGGCGGCAGAGGCCGCGCCCAAGCACAAGATCAACGTCGATTACGAGATCGGCGACAGCGTCAAGGTGCTGGACGGCCCCTTCGCCAGCTTCAACGGCACGGTCGAGGAGCTGGATTTCGAAAAGAACCGGGTCAAGGTGTCCGTGTCGATCTTCGGCCGCGCCACCCCGGTCGAACTGGACTTCGAGCAGGTCGAACTGTCCAAATGATTTCACGTCACCCCGGCGCAGGCCGGGGTTTCGTGCCTTCACGCCGTTCCCTTGCGGCCTGAGGTCCCGGCCTTCACCGGGATGATGACAAGGGTAAGTGCGGGAGGCGGATGTTAAGTCCGCTGCTTGACCGCTAAACTTGAACCGGTGGATTTGCTCGCAAATCCACCAGCAACAGAGTGAGTGAAAATGGCCAAGAAGATTACGGGCTATATCAAGCTCCAGGTGCCCGCTGGAGCCGCCAACCCCTCGCCGCCGATCGGTCCGGCGCTGGGTCAGCGCGGTGTGAACATCATGGAATTCTGCAAGGCGTTCAACGCCTCGACGGAAAAGATGGAAAAGGGCACGCCGCTGCCGACCATCATTACCGTCTATGCGGACCGTTCGTTCAGCTTCGTGACGAAGCAGCCGCCCGCCACCTACCTCATCAAGAAGGCCGTGAACCTCAAGTCCGGCTCCAAGGAACCGGGCAAGGTCGTCGCCGGCAAGATCACCCGCGCCCAGCTCGCCGAAATCGCGCAGGCCAAGATGGTTGACCTGAACGCGAACGATATCGACGCGGCGACGAAGATCATCGAAGGCTCCGCCCGCGCGATGGGCCTCGAAGTGGTGGAGGGCTGAGATCATGGCAAAGCTGACGAAAAAGGCGAAGGTCCTGGCCGCTGCCGTTGACCGCGAAAAGCTGCACGGCGTCGACGAGGCGCTGGGCCTCATCAAGACCCACGCGACCGCCAAGTTCGACGAAAGCGTCGAAATCGCGATCAACCTGGGCGTCGATCCGCGTCACGCCGACCAGATGGTCCGCGGCGTCGTGACCCTGCCCGCCGGCACCGGCAAGGACGTGCGCGTCGCCGTGTTCGCCCGTGGCGACAAGGCTGAAGCCGCGACCGCCGCTGGCGCCGATATCGTGGGTGCAGAAGACCTGCTGGACTCGATCCAGGCCGGCAATATCGACTTCCAGCGTGTGATCGCCACTCCCGACATGATGGGTCTGGTCGGTCGCCTGGGTAAGGTTCTGGGTCCCAAGGGCCTGATGCCGAACCCGAAGCTGGGCACCGTCACCCCGAACGTCGCCGAAGCGGTCAAGGCTGCCAAGGGCGGCCAGATCGAATTCCGCGTCGAAAAGGCCGGCATCATCCACGCCGGCCTCGGCAAGGCCAGCTTCTCGGCCGAGGACCTGCGCAAGAATTTCGACGCCTTCGTCGACGCGATCGTCAAGGCGAAGCCGTCGGGTTCGAAGGGCAAATATGTCCGCAAGATCGCCCTGTCGTCCTCGATGGGCCCGGGCGTAAAGGTCGACGTGGCGGAAGTCGCTTCGGTCTGATCCCTCGCGGATGAGAGAAAAAGGGGCCGCCTTCCCTCTTTGCGGGGGAAGGCGGCCTTCTTATTTGGGCTATTCTCCCCTTGCGGGGAGGGCACCGTGACCTTCGGCGGAATCGCCAAAGGACGGTGTGAACTTCGGGGCGAGTGACCTTCCGCCCCGGCTTCCGCATCGGCTGAAGCGACAAACAGGTCATCATGTATCCGTCGGGAATGGCGGGTCGCTTTACCGATGGAAATAGAAATGTCTTTCGAACACCTCCCTGCCCTCCTGTCCGACGCGCTGACGCGGAAAGGCTATGAAAGCCTGACGCCCGTGCAGGCAGAGGTCACCCAGACCGAAGCCGAAGGCCGCGACC
Source organism: Sphingobium sp. LSP13-1-1.1 (assembly GCF_040676415.1). NCBI lineage: Bacteria > Pseudomonadati > Pseudomonadota > Alphaproteobacteria > Sphingomonadales > Sphingobiaceae > Sphingobium > Sphingobium sp. LSP13-1-1.1. The sequence continues at coordinate 21,818 of NZ_JBEGHU010000007.1, forward strand.
TCATCGTCTCGGCCCAGACCGGATCGGGCAAGACGGTCGCCTTCGGCCTTGCCATGGCAACCGAACTGCTGGGCGACCAGAACCGCCTGCCCGTCGCCGCCCGGCCGCTGGCGCTGGCGATCGCGCCGACCCGCGAACTGGCGCTTCAGGTCGCGCGCGAACTGGAATGGCTCTATGGCGAGGCCCGCGCCCGCATCACCACCTGCGTGGGCGGCATGGACGCCGCCAAGGAACGCCGCGCGCTTTCGCAAGGCGCGCATATCGTCGTCGGCACCCCGGGCCGCCTGCGCGATCATCTGGAACGCGGCGCGCTCGACCTGTCCGCCATCAAGACGGTGGTGCTCGACGAAGCGGACGAAATGCTCGACATGGGCTTCCGCGAGGATCTGGAGGAGATTCTCGACGGCGCGCCCGACAACCGCCGCACGCTCCTTTTCTCCGCCACCATGCCCAAGCCGATCGTGGCGCTGGCCAAGCGCTACCAGAAGGACGCACTGCGCATCTCCACGGTCAGCGATGAACGCGGCCATGGCGACATCAGCTACCAGGCGGTGACGGTCGCGCCCGCCGATATCGAAAATGCGGTGGTCAACCTGCTGCGCTATCATGAGGCGGAGACGGCGATCCTCTTCTGCGCCACCCGCGACAATGTCCGGCACCTGCACGCCAGCCTGACGGAACGCGGCTTCGCGGCGGTGGCGCTGTCGGGCGAGCACAGCCAGAATGAGCGCAACCACGCGCTCCAGGCGCTGCGCGACCGCCGGGCGCGGGTCTGCGTCGCCACCGACGTGGCCGCGCGCGGCATCGACCTCCCCAATCTCAGCCTCGTCGTCCATGTCGAAATCCCGCGCGACGCGGAAACGATGCAGCACCGCTCCGGCCGCACCGGCCGCGCCGGCAAGAAGGGCACGGCCGTGCTGATCGTCCCCTATCCGCGCCGCCGGAGGGTCGAATCCATGCTGCGCGGCGCGAAGATCCCGGTCGAATGGGGCACCCCGCCCGGCAAGGAAGCGATCCAGGAGCAGGACAATGCGCGCCTGCGCGAGAAGCTGATGGAGCGTGCCGAACTCGACGAGCAGGACTGGGCCCTGGGGGCAGAGCTGCTGGCCGAAAAATCGCCCAAGGAAATCGCCGCCATGCTGGTGAGGAGCGCCCGTGCCGCCCTCCCCGCCCCGGAGGAACTGCTGGACGCGAGCGAGGCACCCGCGCGACGCGACGGGCCGCGTCCGGGCTTTGAGGATACGGTCTGGTTCCGCATGGACATCGGCCGCAACCAGAACGCCGATCCGCGCTGGATATTGCCGCTGATCTGCCGCCGCGGCCATGTGTCGCGGCAGGAAATCGGCGCGATCCGCATCGCCGCCAATGAAACGATGTTCGAAATCCCCTCCGCCATCGCGGCGAAGTTCATCGGCGCGGTGAAACGCACCGGGCAGGCAAGCGACGAGGGGGCGGAAGTCGCGATCGAACAGATCGAGGGCAAGCCCCGCGAAATGGCGCGCGAGAATCGGCGCGACGGCGGCCCGCGCGGCAAAGGCCGCCCCAATGAAGGGCGCGGACCACAGCCCGCTTATGGCGCGCGACCCTTCAAGGGCGGCCCGCGCAAGAGCGGCCCACGCAAGCCGAGAGGCTGAAGAGATGAAGCTCGTCCGACACCTGCCCCACAGTGTCGACGAGCTTCAGATGCCGGTCCATGGAGCGATTTCCAGGCGATCGGCCTCTGGAGCGTTTCCATCATGAGTGGAAACGCTCTCTCGTCTTGACCCGCGTCGCTCTAGCCCGCACCGCAGAGCGACAGCATCCGCGCCGCGAGTTCCCTCTCCCCCATCACCACATGGGGTACGCCCAGCCCCTCCAGATGCTTGACCTCCGCATCGGAATGGGCGCGGGCGATGACCTGAAGGTCGGGATTGAGATGACGCGCATGTTCGTGGATCGCGCCGCCCTCAAACCCTTCAGGCACGGCGATCAGCAAGCGCCGCGCCTCGATTATGCCCGCCGCCCGCAGGTGCCGGTCCTCCAGCGCGCTGCCGCGCACGACCGTGAGGCCCGCTTCCTCCGCCTCCTCCGCCCGGTCGGCATCTGCCTCGACCACCACGAAATGCGCGCCCTTCTCGGCCAGTCGATCCGCGATCAGCTTCCCCACCCGGCCATAGCCGACCAGGATGACATGGCCGATGCGTGGGCCGATGCTTGCCTTGGCCTTAGCCCTTTCCGCCTGCGCCTCTTCCTCGACCTCCTCCTGCTTGTGCCCGCGCACGATGAGCGAGAAGATCAGCGGATTGAGAAAGATCGACACGATCGCGCCGGCAAGGATCAGGTCGCGCGCCTCGGCCGGCAACACCCCCAGCCCCGTGCCCAATGATGCCAGGATGAAGGAGAATTCCCCGATCTGCGCCAGGCTTGCCGCGATGGTGAGCGCCGTGTCGCCCGGATGACCGAAGGCGCGGACGATGGCGAAGGCGGCGATCGACTTGCCGACGATGATGATCGCCACCGTGACCAGCAACGGCAGCGGCTGCTCGACCAGCACCGCCGGATTGAAGAGCATGCCGACCGAGACGAAGAAAAGCACCGCAAAGGCATCCCGCAGCGGCAGCGTCTCCTCGGTCGCACGGCGGCTGAGCGGCGTCTCGCCCAGGATCATGCCGGCGAAGAAGGCCCCGAGCGCAAAGGACACGTCGAAGGCAACCGCCGCGCCAAAGGCGACGCCCAGCGCGATCGCCAGGACGGCGAGGCGGAACAGCTCGCGCGATCCGCTATGGACGACCCAGTGCAGCGCCCAGGGAATGACGCGCCGGCCAACCACCAGCATCAGCGCGACGAAGCCCGCGACCTTCAGCAGCGTGCCCAGCAGCGGCGCCAGCAGGGCCGCCGCCCCGCCCGACGCATCGGCATTGTTCATGACGCCGGCAAGCGCAGGGAGCAGCACCAGCGCCAACACCATCACCAGATCCTCGACGATCAGCCATCCCACGGCGATCCGGCCCCTGCGGGTTTCCACCAGGTCCGCCCCCTGCAGGGCGCGCAGCAGAACGACCGTGCTCGCCACCGACAGCGCAAGGCCGAAGACCAGCCCGCCGAGCAGCGGCCAGCCCATGACATGCGCCAGGCCCATGCCCATCAGCGTCGCCACGGCGATCTGGCCAATCGCGCCGGGCACGGCGATGTTCTTCACCGACAGCAGGTCACGCAGGGAGAAATGCAGGCCGACGCCGAACATCAGCAGGATGACGCCGATTTCCGCCAGCTCATTGGCCAGGCTGGCATTGGCGACGAAGCCCGGCGTGAACGGCCCGACGATGATGCCGGCGACCAGATAGCCGACGAGCGGCGATAATTTCAGGCGATGGGCGATGGCGCCCATGACAAAGGCAACGACAAGGCCCGCGACGATCGTTCCGATCAGGGGCGTGTGATGGGGCATGGAGTGTCTTTCCCTGGCCGCCGACGGAGGGGCTTCCTCCATCGGCGGCATATCATATTCATTCAGCGATGGTCAGCATCGCCGCCGACAACAAGGCGCCGGCCGCGCCCAATCCCGCCATGACGGCGGGCATGAACCACCATGGCGGACGGCGGCGGGACGGCCTGGTGCCGCCGCGTCGCGATCTTCTGCGGGTCATGAAGAGGCTCCTTTTTCCTGACGGCGGCCGCAACGGCGGCCTGGAAACGATGCGTCAGGAAAGAACAGGAGGCGCCCGCGCCCGTTGGCGGGACAGCAGGCGCAAGGGCGGGAAGGAGAAGGAGGAACGCGGGAATCGGTTGCCGGCATATGGCAGGACGACAGCCAGCAGCATCGCCACGACCCCCGGCACGCCCACGGCGAACGTCGGCCACGACGCCCTTCCGTCGTCATCCGGCTCCATTGCCTGCATGGCAACGGGACTGGCATGGGCGCGGGCCTTCAACACCACGCTGGTGGTGGCCGGATTGAAGGCGGAGCCAGTGAACCGGCTGGACGGCGGCCCCAGGGGCGCGAGTGCGCTCAACAGGGCGACGCTCAGCGACAGCCACAATGTCAGGATGAACAACAACCGGCCCGCCAAGGCTTCATTCCTGTATGGCGCTGGCGTCATCCGTGATGCTATCCCTTCGCTGGCCGTCCGCTGGCCCTGCGCTGGGCGAAGATAGGGACGGACCAGGCCAAAAACCAGCCCCGAATGCCGCGCTTGCCGGTTGACATGGGCGAGTCATTCCAGTAGCGGGCCACATTCCCGCGCGGGTCCAACAGGGCATAGTCCCTCGACGATCTGCGTAAAGCAGATTTGAACGAGAAGAGAAGAGCCATGTTCGCAGTCGTGCGCACGGGCGGCAAGCAATATCGCGTCGCCGCCGGAGACAAGATCGTCGTCGAGAAGCTGGCCGGTGAGGCTGGCGACAAGGTGACGCTGGATGACGTCCTGTTCGCCGGCGAAGGCAGCGACGTGAAGGACGCAGCCAAGCTGACCGTCGCCGCCGAAATCATCGCGCAGGCGAAGGGCGAGAAGGTCATCGTTTTCAAGAAGCGCCGTCGGCACAACTACCGTCGTCGCAACGGCCATCGCCAGAATCACACGATCCTCAAGATCGTGTCGATCGCCTGAGCCGCAGCAAAGTCACGAGGAGTTTAAGTCATGGCACATAAGAAAGCTGGCGGTTCGTCGCGCAACGGTCGCGATTCGGAATCGAAGCGCCTTGGCGTGAAGAAGTTCGGCGGTCAGGAAGTGATCGGCGGCAACATCATCATTCGCCAGCGCGGCACCCGCGTCTATCCCGGCCGCAATGTCGGCATGGGCAAGGACCACACGCTGTTCGCGCTGGGTGAAGGCCGCGTGGTATTCCACACCGGCAAGCTCGGCCGCAAATATGTGTCGGTCGACGCCATGGCCGAAGCAGCCGAATAACGGACGATCGATGACGGATCGTCCCTCGCAATCGGGGCGATCCTCCTGACGGAACGGCTTTTGGCCAGACCGCCAGTGTTCGAGGGAAACAAGGGGCGCCCCTTCCGGGAGCGCCCCTTTTCGTATCAAAAGCCGTCTCCCCTGAATTTCCCTCAACTCTCTGGAACCGTGGCCTTTCTCGCGCGTCATGCGGGCGGGGCCCAGCCAGAGAAGACAGTCGTCAAGCCGTAACTTTTCACGGTCATTGGCGCGCCGGAGATTAGGAGACTTTCGATGTTCGCCCGTACCCCCCGCCTGTTGCTGCGGCCTGGCTGGATGGAAGATGCCCGCGCCCTTGCCGACGCAATCGGCGACCCAGCCGTCCTGCGCAATCTGGCCCGCGCGCCGGCCGCCTATGGCCTGGCCGATGCGGAGGCATTCCTGGCCCAGCCGCAGGACCTGCGCCTGCCCAACCTGCTCGCCTTCACCCGTACCAAGGGCGCGCCGCGCCTGGTGGGCGGCTGCGGCCTCCACAGGGCGCAGGATGGCGCGGTCGAACTGGGCTATTGGATCGCCCGCCCCTATTGGGGGCTCGGCTTCGCGACCGAGGCAGCCAGCGCCGTCATGTGCATGGCCCGCGCCTCGGGCGTCCGCGACACGCGCGCCGCCCATTTCGTGGACAATCCGGCGTCCGGCAACGTCCTGCGCAAGATCGGCTTCCACTACAGGGGAAAGACGGAAAGGCGCTTCAGCCTCGCTCGCGGCGCGGCGGCCGACTGCCTGATCTTCGAGCAGGGCGTCGCTGAGGAAGGGCGCGCAATCCCCATGATGACGGATTCGTCGATGGATCTTTACGGCGATTCGCTGCCCGCTCTGGCGGCCTGACCCCTTGCGGCCGGGAGGGCGGCTTTGCGCCGCCTTCCCCCCAGCCCGACAGTGTTTTGGAAGAAGCGGCCGCTTTTGCCGCGCCCCTGTTTAATTCCGCCGCATAAACCGCTATGGGCGCGCGATGCATTTTCTTGATCAAGCGAAGATTTACATCAAGTCCGGCTGGGGCGGTCCCGGCGCGGTCAGTTTCCGGCGCGAAAAATATGTCGAATATGGCGGTCCCGACGGCGGCAACGGCGGCAAGGGCGGCGACATCATCTTCGAGGCGGTGGCGGGACTGAACACCCTGATCGACTTCCGCTACACCCAACATTTCAAGGCGCAGCGCGGCATGCCCGGTATGGGCAAGAACCGCTATGGCGCCGGCGGCGACGACCTCGTCATCAAGGTGCCGGTCGGCACGCAGATCCTGTCCGATCCCACGCCCATAGACGGCACCGAGGATGAGGACGGCACGATGGAATATGAGCAGGAACTGCTGGCCGACTTCACCGAAGTCGGCCAGCGCATCGTGCTGCTGCGCGGCGGCGATGGCGGACGCGGCAACCTGTCCTACAAGACCAGCACCAACCGCGCCCCGCGCCAACATGGCACGGGCTGGCCGGGGCAGGAAATGTGGGTATGGCTGCGGCTGAAGCTGCTGGCCGATGTCGGGCTGGTCGGCATGCCCAATGCGGGCAAGTCCACCTTCATCAACCAGGTCACCAACACCAAGGCGAAGGTCGGCGCCTACGCCTTCACCACCACAAAGCCGCAATTGGGCGTGGTGCTACATCGCGACCGGGAATTCGTCCTGGCCGACATTCCCGGCCTGATCGAGGGCGCGGCCGAGGGGGCCGGCATCGGCGACCGCTTCCTGGGCCATGTCGAGCGTTGCCGGGTGCTGCTGCACCTGATCGACGCGACCGGCGACGACCCCATCGAACAATTCCGCATCGTCCAGGATGAACTCGCGGCCTATGGCGGCGGCCTGGACGAAAAGCCGCAGATCGTGGCGCTCAACAAGGGCGACCTGCTGGGCCCGGACCTGATGGAGGACATTGCCGGCCAGCTCCAGGAAGAGGCAGGCGTGGAGGAGCTGTTCATCATCTCCGGCGCGACCGGCGAAGGCGTGCCGGCACTGCTGGACGCGGTATTGCCCTTGCTGGACCACCCCGGCGAAGAGGATGAGGATGAAGATGGGGTGGAAGAAGACGACAAGCCGTGGTCGCCCCTCTGATTCTCTCCTCCCTCAGGCCGATGGTACCGGGCAACGGCGCTGATCACCTCTCCCCGGACCCAAGGCCCGCTTCGCTCGCGTTCACCCCAACCCTTCCCGCCTGCGGGAGGGGAGGAAGACATAAATGACCCCCTCCCTCTCCGGCTTTCCCCCTCCGCAAATCCGCCGCCTCGTCATCAAGATCGGCTCGGCGCTGCTCGTCGATCCCCAGGGCGAAGTGCGCACGGCATGGCTGCGCACGCTGGTGGCCGACATCGCGGCCCGCAAGACGGCGGGGCAGCAGATCATCATCGTCTCCTCCGGCGCGATCGCGCTTGGCGCACGACGGCTGAAGCTGCCCAGAGGCGGGCGCGGCTCGCTGGAGGACGCGCAGGCGGCCGCCGCCACTGGCCAGATCGCACTGTCGCAATGCTGGGCCAGCCTGCTCCACGAAAACGGCATCACCGCGGCGCAGATGCTGGTGACGCTGGACGATCTGGAAAACCGCCGCCGCTATCTCAATGCGTCGGCCACGCTGGAACGGCTGATGGCGCTCGACGTCGTACCGGTCGTGAACGAGAATGACAGCGTCGCCACGGCGGAGATCCGCTTTGGCGACAATGACCGGCTGGCGGCGCGCATCGGACAGGCGGCACGGGCTGACGCAGTTGTGCTGCTGTCGGACGTCGACGGGCTTTACACGGCGAACCCGCATGTCGATGCGGACGCCATGCTGATAGAGACAATCGAGCGCATCGATGCGCGCATCGCCGGGATGGCGGACGGCGGTTCGGCGTCCGGAATGGGATCGGGCGGCATGACCTCCAAGATCGAGGCGGCGCGGATAGCAACCGGGGCCGGCGCGCATCTGGCGATCATCTCCGGCAAGGTGGATTCGCCGCTGTCGCACTGGGCGAATGGCGGCAAGGGGTCGATCTTCCTCGCCGCGCAGGCCAGGGGCGCGCGAAAGGGCTGGCTGGCCGGGCGCCTGACGGTGCGCGGGCGGATCGTGGTCGACGCCGGGGCAGAGGCGGCCCTGGGACGCGGCAACAGCCTGCTCCCGGCCGGCGTGACTCGGTGCGAGGGCGTTTTCGCCCGTGGCGACGTGGTCGACATATTGGCGCAGGATGGACGGGTGATCGCTCGCGGCCTCATCGAATATGACAGCGAGGAAGCCTCCCGCATCGCCGGCAAGCGCAGTGAGGATATCGCCGCGCTGCTGGGGCACCTGCCCCGATCCGTGCTGGTCCATCGCGATCATATGGCGATGGTCTGATCCATGTCCCTGCGCATTGCGATGACGGGCGCGACGGGTTTCGTCGGCGCCGAGACGCTGAATCAGGCGCTGGCGGCGGGGCATCATGTCAGCGCCATCACCCGCCGCGCACAGCCGCCCCGCGCCCATCTCAAATGGGTGCCCGGCGCGCTGGAGGACCGGGCGGCGCTCAACACGCTGGTCCGCGACGCCGATGTGGTCATCCACATTGCCGGCGTCGTGAACGCGCCCGACCGCGAAGGCTTCGAAATGGGCAATGCCCGCGGCACCATGGCGGTGGTCGACGCTATGCGACAGCGCGGCGTCAGGCGGCTGATCCACGTGTCCTCGCTCTCGGCGCGGGAGCCTGGGCTCTCGGACTATGGCTGGTCGAAGGAACTGGCGGAGCGGCACGTGAAGGCAAGCGGCCTCGACTGGACCATCGTCCGCCCGCCCGCCATCTACGGTCCGGGCGACCGGGAAATGCTGGAACTGTTCCGCATGGCCCGGCGCGGGATCATGCTGCTGCCGCCTGGCGGACGCCTGTCGGTGATCGAGGTGAGCGACCTTGCACGCCTGTTCCTGACGCTGGCGGTCGAAAAGGACATGAAGAGCCTCACCCATGTCTATGAGGTCGATGACGGCACGCCCGGCGGCTGGGACCATATGGACTTCGCGCAGGCGATCGGCCGCGCAGTCGGACGGCCGGTCCGGGCCTTCGCGACGCCAGCCTGGCTGTTGGGCATGGGCGCGCGGCTTGACCGGCTGGTGCGCGGCAGGAACGCGAAGCTGACGCCCGACCGGGTCCATTATTTCTGCCACCCCGATTGGGTCGTGAAGAAGCGCAAGCAACCTCTCAGGAAGCTGTGGGTGCCCAAGGTGCCGACCGAAGAGGGATTGAAGGCGACGGCCCAGGCCTATCGCGCGAAGGGCTGGCTCTGACGATCGGAACGGCGCCCGCTCAAGGCAGCGCGCGGACGCCGTTCCAGAGCGATTTCCAAGCGATCGGAACCGATCGCTGGTCAAGAAATCGCAGAAAACAGAGAATCCAGAGCGGCGGTCTGGTTCGATCAGATCGAAACCCGTCCTAGACGGCGCTCAACCCCGCGTCCGCCAGGCCGCGCCAAAGGTGCAGCGCCTGCACGCTTTCCGCCACATCGTGCACCCGCACCATCTGCGCGCCCAGTTCGGCGGCGCGGAACGCCAGGGCCACCGAACCGCCCAGCCGCTCGGCCGCCGGCGCCTCGTTCGACAGGGCCCCGATCAGGCGCTTGCGGCTGCCCGCGAACAGCAACGGCACGCCCAGCCCCTGAAGGGTCCCCAGGCCATTCACCAGCGCCAGATTGTCGGCAAGCGACTTGCCAAAGCCCAGTCCGGGATCGACCATGATCTTCCCGCGCGGCACCCCGGCCGCCAGACAGGCCTCCACCCGCTCCTCCAGCATGTCGAACACATCGGCCACGACATCGCCATAGCCGCCCGCATTGTCATGCGGATCATCGCCGGCCGACGGCGCATGCATGAGGATGACCGGGCATCCCCCCGCGACCACCACGTCCATGGCGCGGGGATCATGCCGCAGCGCGCTCACATCGTTGACCACCGCCGCTCCCGCGGCCAGCGCGGCCTCCATCACCGCCGCCTTGCGCGTGTCGATGGACATGGGAATGCCGGCCGCTGCCAGCCTTTCGATCACCGGCACGACGCGGGCGATCTCATCCCCCTCCCACAAGCGCGGCGCCCTGGGCCGGGTGGACTCCCCGCCCACATCGATCAGCGCGGCCCCCGCCGCCGCCATGGCGAAGCCCGCATCGGCCGCTGCCTGCGGATCATCCATATGCTTGCCGCCGTCGGAAAAGCTGTCCGGCGTGATGTTGAGGATCGCCATCACCTGCGGCGCGTCGAAACGGATGGTGCGTTCCCCCAGCATCAGGGGCTGCCGCGGCGCCGAGATATTGGCCGCCAACAGCCGCGCCCGCTCCGCCACGGGCTCGGGCAGGCCCGCCACCACATCGTCGAACGTCGCGACCGGCACCGTCGCCCGCGCCACTTTCTGCCCGCCCTTTCGCGCGGTCAGCTCATAGCCCTGGAACCAGATCAGCCCATTGCCCATCCGCGCCGCCGATCCTTCGGCCAGGCCGACAGGCGACGACACGAACCATGTGGGACGCAGATAAAGCCGCGCATCGGCGGGAATTTGGGAAAGCATGTTCAAACCCCGCTCAGCCCGAACGGAAACATCCGATGATCCTCAGGGCTCGTTCGCCAACAAATAGGTCTGCCGCAGCGCGTCGATCGGCTTCAACACGCCCTCTATCTCGCAATGCCAGAAGGTCCAGCCGTTGCAGCTCGGCGCGCCCTGCAACGTCGCGCCCATCTTGTGGATCGACCCGGTATCCGCGCCCACGGACAGCGAACCGTCCGCCCGCACCACCGCCTGCCAGCGCCGCCGTGCGTCCACCAGCACCGCGCCGGGTTGCAGATAGCCGGTCTCGACCAGTGTGCCGAACGCCACCTTGGGCTGCTGCCGCGCGGTCTGCATGATGGTCAGCGCGCTTTCATCGAGCGGCAACGCCGCCTCGATCCGCTCCAGCGCGACCTCGATATAATCATCCTCGCGCTCGATGCCGATCCACCTGCGGCCCAGGCGCTTGGCGACCGCCCCCGTTGTCCCGGTGCCGAAAAAGGGATCAAGCACCACGTCGCCCGGCTTGGTGCAGGCCAGCATCACGCGATAGAGCAGCGCCTCGGGCTTCTGCGTCGGATGCGCCTTGGTCCCGTTGCGCTTCAGCCGCTCCTGCCCGCCGCAGATCGGCAGCACCCAGTCGGAACGCATCTGCAACTCGTCGTTCAGCGTCTTCATCGCCTTGTAGTTGAACGTATATTTGGCGTCCTCCCCCTGGCTCGCCCAGATCAGCGTCTCATGCGCGTTGGTGAAGCGGGTGCCCTTGAAATTGGGCATGGGGTTGGATTTACGCCAGATGATGTCGTTGAGGATCCAGAAGCCTTCATCCTGCAACGCGGTGCCGACGCGGAAGATATTGTGGTAGCTGCCGATCACCCAGATGGTGCCGTTGGGCTTCAATATGCGCCGCGCTTCCCGCAGCCAGGCCTTGGTGAAGCGGTCGTAGGAACCCAGCGTGTCGAACTTGTCCCAGTCATTGTCGACCGCGTCCACCCGGCTGCCCTCGGGCCGGAACAGGTCGCCGCCAAGCTGGAGATTATAGGGCGGATCCGCGAAGATCATGTCGATGCACGCGTCGGGCAGCTTCGCCATTTCAGCAATGCAGTCACCGCGCAGCAGCCGGTCGGCCTCGACCTCTACGGGCGCAACCGCCTTTTTCCGCCGCGGCGCGACGCGTTCCATGACACCCATTTCGTGACCCCCGTTTCCTTCTGAGGCCCAGCGATGAGTCCTCCGGAGTCAGCCGTCAAGATCAGCAACTTAGGGTTCACGCCTGACAAAATGGTTAACGCAACGGCGAACGAACCGGGTAGCCACTAGATATTGAGTCGACAGCCGCCTCGCAGACTCAAGATCGGCTAGTGTGACGCAAAAGACTCAGATGGAAAGAGGCTCGAAGTTTTTTTGGTTAACGCCATCTGGAAGGGTAAAAGCGACGTTCACCTTGACCAATTCATAACCCGACGAGTATGGATTGGCCATGACGGAACATGTTTTGAGGGGCGATCGGTCGGCCTCCTGCGATGAATTATTCAAGGCCCTGTCGGACGGCACGCGACGCGCCCTGCTCGAATATCTGGTGCGCGAAGGAGAACAGAGCGTTCACGCCCTCACCGCCATCTCCGGCGTATCGCAACCCATGGTGTCCCGCCACCTCGGCAAGCTGAAACGCGCCAGCCTCGTGACGGCCCGTCGGGCCGGGCGCGAAACCTATTATACGGCCAGGGCAAAGGGCCTCGCCCCGGTGGTGCAATGGATGGCGGTCTATGGCGCGCTATGGTCCCAGCGATTCACCGCGCTGGAGGATCTGGACGGCTATTAAGGAACATCCTGCTCCTGCGAAGGCAGGAGCACGGCAATTCCATGTAGCAGATCTATTTAGCCGACTGGGCCAGGATCGCCTCGATCAGCAGCACATCATCCGGCTTGTCGGCATCGATGCAGGCCTCAGCCTTCTCCATCGCCACCAGCCGCGCGACCAGCCCGAACCGCCGCCCCACCCGCGCGATCCCGCCCCGCAGCGTGGAAATCCTGAACACCGCCCCCAGCAAGGCCAGCGGGCCAAAGGCGGACAATATCTTCCACCCCTTCTTCCGGTCCTGCTCGACCTCCTGCCACAAGGCGACCACCGGCCGCGCCTTGCCGCTGCCGAACCAGAAGATGTTCGCCCCCGACCACCAGCCATCGCGGAACTTCAGCCATGTCCGCCGTGACCCGGGATAGCGCGCCAGCAGCGTGGCCCGCTCCACCATCGCCACGGCAATGTCCGCCCCGGACGCCTGCCCTGCCATCTGGTCGAGCATCGCCCCATCCAGCAGCACGTGATCCGCCGTCGTCAGCAGCAGCGGAAAGGGCAAATCCGCCCGATCCAGCAGGGCCATGATCGATGACGCGATCCCGCCCCCGCTCTTCTCGAACCGCACTTTGGGATGCTCCGCCAGCCAGGCGGTGGCGGGATCGGCGGCGAACAATTCCGGCGCCTGCGTCAGCACGACCAGCCGCCCGATCGCCGGATGCGCCAGCAGGGCACGGGCCGGGCGGTTGATCATCGGCTCCCCCGCCACTGGCACCAGCGGCTTGACTGCAACCCCGGCGGCCACCGCCAAAGGATCAGGGATCGGCCGCGACCCGGCCAGCAATATCGCGGTGATGTCGGAAGCCGCTGCGTTCATTCCCGCCCGTTAGCGGAGGGAGTACGCCACGAAAAGCTATTTCCCGGTCGCCGCCGGCCCCGCGGTCTTCTGCGCCACCTGCACCGGCAGGCCGATGCGCAGGCTCTTCAACTGCGCCAGCCGCGCCCGGAAGGCCGCCAGTTCCCTGCCCGCCAGTTGCGACGTCGTGGTGAAGCGCACCGACAGCGGATTGATCGTCTGCCCGTTCCGGTACAATTCATAATGCAGATGCGGTCCGGTCGACAGGCCCGACGACCCGACATAGCCGATCACCTGCCCCTGCCGCACCCGCTGCCCCGGCGATGCCGCGATGCGGCTCATATGCGCATAGCCGGTGGCAAGGCCGCCGCCATGCTCCAGCCGGACATAATTGCCATGCCCGCCATGCCGCCCGGCATAGGATACGACGCCGTCGGTCGCGGCATAGATGGGCGATCCATAGGCGGCGGCGAAGTCGATCCCCGCATGCATGCGGGTATAGCCCAATATGGGATGCCGCCGCATGCCGTAGCTGGACGACATGCGCCCCGCCACCGGCGCCGACAGCACGCCGCGCCGCTGGCCCACGCCGGATGCCTCGAACCATTGGGTCCGCCCGTCCTGCGTCCATTTCAGCATGTCGATGCCGCGCCCGCTCGCCCGATGCAGCCCGGCGAACAGCAGGTCGCCCACCTCCACATCGCCGGTGTCGGCCCGCCGATATTCGGTGACGATGTCGTATCGGTCGCCGGCGGAGATCGAACCCAGATCGACCTGCTGCGCCACGACGCGCAGGAAGCTCTGGATCGCCTTGGGCGGCGCCCCCGCCGCCCTGGCCGAGCGATAGAGGCTCTCGCCCACCACGCCCTGGATGCGCAGCGGCGTCTCGTCCACATGGATCGCCGTCCGCTGCACCTGCAACACGCCACCGACCCGCGCAATCTCGATCCCCAGGTCAAGCCGCGCCCGGAAAGCCAGCTTGTCCAGAGGCCGCGGCACGTCCTGGCTCGCCCGCCGGCCCAGCACGATGTCCAGCGGTGTCCCCGGCTTCAATCCCGCGCCGATGTCGCCCGCCATCAGGCTGGTGACCGTCGCCGTGTCGCTGCTGCTCACGCCCGCTCGCGCCAGTGCCCGTGACAGCGAATCGCTGCCGCCGATCTGCGCGCGCAATTCGATCTGCGGCCGCTCCGGCGTCTCGCGCAGCGGTTGCACCGCGTCGGTCGGTCCCATGCGCCGCCCGCTGTCCGCGCCCAGGGCCAGGGGCATGATCATCTGGCTGCGCACTTCATCGAACTGCCTGGCCGCCATCAGCGGCTGCCGTTCGCCGGGCAAGGGATGAAAGCCCGGCGACAGATAGAGCGCCGCCGCGCACAAGCCGAAACAGGTCGCAAGGCCCCGGAACCAGGTGAAACTTCCCACCCGCTGGCCAAGGTCGGGGACCAGTTCGACATCCTCGGCCCAGTCGCGCAGCTTCTCGCGCCAGTCGCGCCGGTCCGGCCCCCCGTTGCGGATCGAGTCAGTCAGCCACAGGGACGCGGAGGCGCCACCCTGCTGGGCATTGATCTGACCATCATGAAACACGGTAAAACAGGCCCCCGGGGCAAATGTCGCCCGACCCCCGCCGCGCGCTCATCCGCAATTTTGTAAAAGGGCAAGGTTAAAGTCAAATAAACGCGCCTTTTTTAACCCTTTTTCCGCGACCGGCCGTGCCGCGCAAGGGGCCGGCAGACCAATCCCCCTTGCCCTTGCCCGATCCATGCCCGACATAGCGGGGACCATGGCCCAGTTCGCCCGATCGCCCCTCACCGCCGTCCTGGGCCCCACCAATACCGGCAAGACGCATCTGGCGGTCGAACGCATGTGCGGCCATTCCTCCGGCATGATGGGCTTTCCGCTGCGCCTGCTGGCGCGGGAAGTCTATGACCGGGTGGTCGGCATGAAGGGGCCGGCGCAGGTCGCCCTTGTCACCGGCGAGGAAAAAATCGTGCCGCCGGGTGCGCGCTACTTCCTCTGCACGGCGGAATCGATGCCGATCGGCACAGGCCGGCAGGCTGGAACGGCGCAGGACGGGCTCGGCGATTATGCCTTCGTCGCCCTGGACGAGGCCCAGCTCGGCGCCGATCCGGAGCGGGGCCATGTCTTTACCGACCGCCTCCTCCGGGCAAGGGGGCGGGAGGAAACCATGATCCTGGGTTCAGCCAGCATCGGCCGCGTGGTGAAGGCGCTGGTCCCCGATGCGGAGATCATCGGCCGCCCCCGCTTCTCGACGCTCAGCTATGCCGGCGCGAAAAAGCTCTCCCGCCTGCCCAAACGCTCCGCCATCGTCGCCTTCTCCGCCGAGGAGGTCTATGCCGTGGCGGAAATGCTCCGCCGCTTCCGGGGTGGAGCGGCGGTGGTCATGGGCGCGCTCTCGCCCCGCACCCGCAATGCGCAGGTGCAGATGTTCCTGAACGGAGAAGTCGACTATCTGGTCGCCACCGACGCGATCGGCATGGGCCTCAACCTCGACGTGGCGCATGTCGCCTTCGCCTCGCTGCGCAAATATGACGGCCGCCGCACCCGCCGGCTGACGGTCGCGGAAATGGCGCAGATCGCGGGACGCGCCGGACGCCACCACCGGGACGGCACCTTCGGCAGCCTGGGCCATGAAGACGGCGACGCCGCCTTCACGCCGGAGGAGATAGAGGCGATAGAGGCCCACCGCTTCCCGCCGTTGGAACAGCTTTTCTGGCGCAACGGCACGCCCCGCACCGACAGGCTGGATCACCTCATTTCCGATCTGGAGCAGAAACCCGACCGCCCCGAACTGCGCGCCGCTCCCGAAGCGGTCGACCTCGCCGTGCTCAAACGGCTCGCCGACGATCCGCTGGTCATCGATCGGGCACGCGGCAGGAAGCAGGTCGAACGCCTCTGGGCCGCGTGCAGCCTGCCCGATTTCCAGAAGCTGGGCGCTGAACATCATGCCCGCGCCGTCGGCCGCATCTGGCGCTTCCTGTCGGACGACGGCCTGGGTGCCGGGGGCCATATTCCCCGCGACTGGTTCGCCCAGCAAATTGCCCGACTCGATTCGGTGCAGGGCGACATCGACACCCTGTCCGGCCGGATCGCCGCCGCCCGAACCTGGTCCTATATCGCCCACCGGGCCGACTGGCTCGCCCATCCGGCGGAAATGGCGGAGCGGACGCGCGCGCTGGAGGAAAAGCTGTCCGACGCCCTCCACGCCGCGCTGACGCAGCGTTTCGTGGACCGGCGCACCACGGTTCTGCTAAGGGATATTGGCCAGAGCGCGGCCAATCTGCCGGTCGAAATCGAACCGGATGGGACAGTCTGCGTCGATGGCGAGACGATCGGGCGACTTGACGGATTTCGTTTCTCGGTCGATCCCGCTACCCGGCATCAGGACAGGAAGATGCTGCTGGCGGCCGCTGAACGGCGCCTTGGAAGGATATTGCGAGTGAAGGCTGACGAATTGCTGGGCGCACCCGATACTGATTTCGCGCTCATGGACGAAGCAGGACAGACCCCCGGCATAGGCTGGAAGGGGGATCCGGTGGCCACGCTGCACGGCGGCGCCACGCTGCTGACACCGGAAATTCGGCTGGATCGCGCGCTTCTGGCGCTGGGCCAGGATGTGCAGAAGCAGGTGGCGGCCCGCCTCGCCGCGTGGATGGACGCGCAAAAGGAAAAGCATCTGCTGCCGCTCACCAAGATGGTGGCCAGCGCCTCTGACCCGGAAGTCCCCGCCGTCGTCCGCGCCGTCTTTGCCCAGCTTGCCGATGCCGGCGGCGTCATCGCGCGCACCGACCTCGATTCGGCGCTCGGCCATCTCGACAAGGACCAGCGCCATCTGCTGCGCCGCGCGGGCATCGATATCGGCGTGCTCGACATCTATCATCCCGGCCTGCTGAAGCCCGGCGCCGCCCGCTGGCGCGCTGTCCTGCTGGCGGCGCGCCTGGGCAAGCCGTGCCTGCCCCTGCCCGGCCCCGGCCTCACCCTGATCCCGGCTGGCGAGAAGCCCGAACAGATGGGCGCGCGCATCGCCGGCTTCCGCGGCTTTGGCGAACAGATGCTGCGCATCGACATGGCCGAACGCATGGCCCGCACCGCGCATGAGGCCATTGCAAAGAACGAGGCCTTCACCGCGCAAAGCCCGCAGATCGTCTCACTCGGCCTGTCGGAGGATGCCTTCCAGCAACTGATGCGCCTGGCGGGCTTCCGCGCCGTGGAGGCGCCGGCCGAGGGCGGACCCAACTGGGCCTTCCGCGGCCGGCAGAAGGCCCGCGCGCACCAACAGCACGCCAGCCGTGAAAAGCGCGGCGCACCGGCCCAGGGCAAACCGCGCAACGACCGCGGGCCGCGCCCCGCCGCCTCGTCCGGCCCAGCCCCCACCGGCAACAACGCCTTTGCGGGCCTGGCCGAACTGCTCGGCCGCAATGGCTGACGCGGGCCTGGTTCCGGCCCACGGCCCCAGCCTGCGCATCGACAAGTTCCTCTGGTTCGCGCGCCTCGCGAAGAGCCGTTCCATCGCCCAGAAAATGGCGGAGGACGGTCACATCCGCCTCAATGGCCGCCGCATCGAACGCTCGCACGCGCCGGTGCGGGCGGGCGACCTCATCACCTTTCCCCACCCCAGCGGCGTCCGGGTCGTCCGCATCCTCCAGCTCCCCGGCCGCCGGGGCCCGGCGGCCGAAGCGCAATCCTGTTATGAGGAACTTACCGTGGGCGCCTGAGCCCCGATGATCCTTCCCGCCAAGCCCGGCTAACGCCCACCCAAAAATATCCTCATTGACCTTCGCCCCGGCCGCGCATAGCAGGCGCCGATTGTCTCAATTCCAAGAGTGTTGACCCATGACCTATGTGGTGACCGATAACTGCATCCGCTGCAAATATATGGATTGCGTCGAAGTTTGCCCCGTGGACTGTTTCTACGAGGGTGAGAACATGTTGGTCATCAATCCCAATGAGTGCATCGACTGCGGCGTGTGCGAACCGGAATGCCCGGCCGAAGCGATCTTGCCCGATACCGAGAACGGCCTGGAAAAATGGCTGGAGCTCAACACGAAATTCTCCGCCGAATGGCCGAACATCACGGTCAAGGGCGATGCGCCCGCGGACGCCGATGAAATGAAGGGCATCGAAAACAAGCTGGAGAAATTCTTCTCGGCGGAACCCGGCACCGGCAGCTGAGCGACCGTCCCCGGTCGTCCCAGGACTAGCTCTAGCGGTCAACTTGCGCGCCCACTCCCGGATTTTGTGTCCGGGGGTGGCAATTTTGTTACGAATCTGATAAATGGGAACCAACAGGTGGACATGGTCGCGTCCGCTACGGAGACAAATGCCTGATGTTATGATGGTGGCGCCGCGCTTCCCCTGGCTGGTGCGTCTTTTCGCACCTGCAACGCGAATGCCACCGTTCCCCCGAACACATGGAAAGGTTTCAAATGGCTGCCAAGGCGCTGTCCTTTGACGTAGGTGATTATGTTGTTTACCCCAAGCATGGCGTTGGCCGCGTCATAGAGCTGCAAAAGGAGCAGATCGCAGGCATGGAGCTGGAGCTGTACGTGCTCCGCTTCGAGAAGGAGCGCATGACGCTCCGCGTTCCCACGAACAAGGCCGAAGGCGTCGGCATGCGCAAGCTGTCCTCCAACAAGACGCTGGAGGAAGCGGTCGAAACGCTGAAGGGCAAGCCCAAGGTAAAGCGGACCATGTGGTCGCGCCGCGCCCAGGAATATGAAGCGAAGATCAACTCGGGCGACCTGGTGTCGATCGCGGAAGTGACGCGTGACCTGTTCCGCGCCGACGATCAGCCGGAACAGAGCTATTCCGAACGGCAGATCTTCGAGGCCGCGTCCAGCCGCCTCGCCCGCGAACTCGCGGCGATGGAGGAAACGGACGAACCCAGCGCCCTCAAGAAGATCCTGCGCATCCTCAATGAGGCCGCACCCCGGCACGTGAAGGTCGAAGGCTGAAGCCATTCGGGCTGAACCGACAACGGCAGGCCTGGAAAAGGGCGCCCCCGATCGGGGCGCCCTTTTTGCATGTCAGCCACGCGGATGAAGCCGGACGGCCGGTTCCGCCGAGGGCTTCACTCGCCCTTGGCCGCGCCTGCCGCATCCTTGGCCGCGTCGCCGACGTCGCTCGCCGCCTGACCGACCTGCGAGGCGGCGCTTTCGACCGCGCTGTCCTTCCGGCTCTGGCTGCTGATCAGGAAGAAGGCGGCAATGGCCACAACCACGACCAGCAGGAGAACCGCTATCATGGTGCCGCCGCCGCCACGCTTTTCGATGATCGTGGTCGTTGCTGGACGCTCCTGATAATCCGCCATATTGATCCTCCTCATCTTCACGCCACCCGGCGGCATAAATGCGCAAGCACACAGACGGGTTCCTGGCGGGTTCCTGGGCCGCGACGGCCGCGCCAAGGCGCCTTTCCGGATAATCCCTCAGCGGCAATAGCCCTCCCGTCCCGGCAGGACGATCAGGCAGTCCTGCCGGCCAGCCAGATCCTTGAAGCCGGTCTCCGCCCCCGTTCCCGGACGGATGGTCAGATCCTTGCCGTCGCGCATGAAGCGGATCGTCTTTCCTTCGGCCACGCCGGCATAATCCGCCTGCCGGTCCAGATTGTCCTGGTTCGCGATCGCATAATGGCCGCGCCGGCCGTCCGGCGAAGGCTGAATGTCCAGGAATAGCCCCTCCGGGCCGTTCCACCGTCCGACCCATTCGTCGGTCGGCAGGTTCGCCGACTCGTTGACGGCCGATCCAACGGCGTCCGGCTCCGCGATCGCCTCAACCTCCGGGGCCTCGGCATTATTTCCCTCGTTCCGGTCCACATTCTTCGTGCAGCCCGACGATAGCGCTCCCATTGCCATCAGCGGCAGGAGCAGGCCCAGATTGCGGCGTTTCATCCATCTTTCTCCTTGCAATTGACCCGATAAACCGCTGAACGCGAGGCTTCGATCCATTTTTTCCGGAAGGGACGGAGCCGCATGTCAGCGGCTGCGGCGGGAAAATCGGATCATGGGCGGGGAAGAGAGATGGAGAACAAGGTTGAGGTGCGCCCGGAACGGGCGCGGTTCGTTCGCGAATCCGCTGATTTCCGGCGGCAGGCGCTGATAGAGGCGACGGCGCGCTGCCTTGCGGAAAAGGGCGTGGGCGGCACTTCCGTTCGTGCGATCTGCGCCTATGCCGGCGTCTCGGCGGGCTTGCTCACCCATTATTTCGATGGCGTCGACGCCTTGATCCTGGCCACCTATCGCGATGTCGGCGAAAAGGTCGCCGCCGCGATGGAACGCGCCGTGGTGGAGGCTGGACCCGATCCGCGTGACCGACTCTGGGCCTATCTGCGGTCGAACTTCCAGCCGCCCGTGCTTGACCCCAATCTGCTCGCGACCTGGATTTCCTTCTGGAGCCTCAACAAGACCAATCCGGCGATCGCCGCCACCCATGCCGAAACCTATGGCGGGGGACGCGAACGCATGGAGGTTCTGCTGCGTGAAGCAGCGCCGCAGATCCCGCGTCCCGACGCGCGCATCGCCGCGATCGGGCTGACCGCCATGATCGACGGCCTGTGGCTGGAACTGTGCCTCGACTCCTCGACCTTCACGATCGCTGAAGCGCTCGGCATGATAGAGGAAGCGATGAATTACGTGCTGGCGAAGCCCAGAAATGGCCAAGTCGATCAATGACGCGGGTAGTGATCGTTTTTATCAATCAAGCTGGCCAATAAAACCAATTTCACGCCACCCCGCGCATTCCCTACATGGGTCGGGCAACAGCAACCCCTGTAAAGGAACTGGAAAGCCCATGGCGCTTATCAATACGACCATCAAGCCGTTCACCGCCACCGCTTACAAGGAAGGCAAGTTCGTCGACGTGACCGACGCCGACGTGAAGGGCAAGTGGGCCGTCTTCTTCTTCTACCCCGCCGACTTCACCTTCGTCTGCCCGACGGAGCTGGAGGATCTGGCCGACATCTACCCGACGCTGCAAAAGCTGAATGTCGAGGTGTACTCGGTGTCGACCGACACGCATTTCAGCCACAAGGCCTGGCATGACACCTCGCCGGCCATCGGCAAGATCAATTATTACATGCTGGGCGACCAGTCGGGCCAGATCACCAATAATTTCGACGTGATGCGTCCGGGCGTCGGCCTGGCCGACCGCGCGACCTTCCTGGTCGATCCCGAAGGCGTGATCCAGTTCATGGAAATCACCTCGGAAGGCGTCGGCCGCAACGCGACCGAACTGCTTCGCAAGGTCAAGGCTGCGCAATATGTCGCCGCCAACCCCGGCGAAGTCTGCCCGGCCAAGTGGGAAGAAGGCGAAGCAACCCTCGCTCCGTCGCTCGACCTCGTCGGCAAGATCTAAGAGCCTTGAGTCTCGTCGGGCTGGGTCGAGATACGCTCTCCCCTGCCCGGCGGACCATCCTGGAATCGCGTTTTCCTGCGAAGACAGGAACACGGTCCCCTTTCGTGCCGAATTCCCGCCTTCGCAGGAAAACGGAACGTCAATACCGCCAGATCATTAGCAAGAACGCCGGGCCTTCGGGTCGCACCATCCCGGCGAAGATATAGAGCATCGTGCGCAAAAGTGGGAACCGGTTTTGCGCAAAAACGATGCGACATCAAAAGCATAGCGCGCGCTGCATGACTCGGACTTGACGCAACGCGCTCTAGCCGCGCCCCGGATAGGCGCGCCCAACCCAAGGAGACCAGAAGATGTTGGACGCAAATCTCAAGGGCCAGCTC
This sequence comes from Sphingobium sp. LSP13-1-1.1, assembly GCF_040676415.1. Classification (NCBI taxonomy): domain Bacteria; kingdom Pseudomonadati; phylum Pseudomonadota; class Alphaproteobacteria; order Sphingomonadales; family Sphingobiaceae; genus Sphingobium; species Sphingobium sp. LSP13-1-1.1. The sequence continues at coordinate 43,606 of NZ_JBEGHU010000007.1, forward strand.
AAGGCCTATATGGCGAACATCACCCAGCCGATCGAACTGGTCGCGTCGCTGGACGACGGCGCGAAGAGCCGGGAACTGAAGACCCTGCTGGACGAGATCGCCGAACTGTCGGACAAGGTGACCATCACCGCCGGTCATGACAGGCGCGTGCCCAGCTTCATGATCCGCCGCACCGGCACGGACATCGGCGTCACCTTCGCCGGCCTGCCCATGGGTCATGAATTCACCTCGCTGGTGCTGGCGCTGCTCCAGGTCGGCGGCCACCCTTCCAAGGCGGCGCAGGACCTGATCCAGCAGATCAAGGATCTGGACGGCGACTTCGCCTTCGAAACCTATTTCTCCCTCTCCTGCCAGAATTGCCCCGACGTGGTGCAGGCTCTCAATCTGATGAGCGTGCTCAACCCGCGCATCAGCCACGTCGCGATCGACGGCGGGCTGTTCAAGGAAGAGGTCGACGCCCGCAAGGTCATGGCCGTCCCCACCGTCTTCCTGAACGGCGAACCCTTCGCCAGCGGCCGCATGGAGCTGGAGCAGATCGTCGCCAGGATCGACAGCGGCGCGGCAGCCCGCGCGGCCGAGAAGATCGAGGCCCAGGACCCGTTCGAGGTGCTGGTGGTCGGCGGCGGCCCCGCCGGCGCGGCCGCCGCGATCTATGCGGCGCGCAAGGGCATACGCACCGGCGTCGCGGCGGAGCGTTTCGGCGGCCAGGTGCTCGACACCATGGATATCGAAAATTTTATCTCGGTCAGCCGTACCGAGGGCCCCAAGCTGGCGTCGGCGCTGGAAGCGCACGTCAAGGATTATGAAGTCGAGATCATGAACCTTCAGAAGGCTGCAAAGCTGATCCCCGCCAGGACCGAAGGCGGCTATCATGAGGTCGTGCTGGAAAATGGCGCGTCGCTCAAGGGCCGGACCGTCATCCTCTCCACTGGCGCCCGCTGGCGGCAGATGGGCGTGCCGGGCGAAGAGGAATATCGCAACAAGGGCGTCGCCTATTGCCCGCATTGCGACGGTCCGCTGTTCAAGGGCAAGCGCGTGGCGGTGATCGGCGGCGGCAATAGCGGCGTGGAGGCGGCGATCGACCTTGCCGGCATCGTCGCCCATGTGACGCTGATCGAATTCGACAGCCAGCTCCGCGCCGACGCGGTGCTGCAACGCAAGCTCGCCAGCCTGCCCAATGTCAGGATCATCACCTCGGCCCTGACGACCAGGGTGGACGGCAATGGGGAGAAAGTGACCGGCCTCAGCTACAAGGACCGCAACAGCGGCACGGAGCATGATGTCGAGCTGGAGGGCATCTTCGTCCAGATCGGCCTTGTCCCGAACACCGAATGGCTGAAGGACGCGATCGCCCTTTCCCCACGCGGCGAGATCGAGATCGACGCGCGCGGCGAAACCAGCCAGCCGGGCATCTTCGCCGCGGGCGACTGCACCACCGTGCCCTACAAGCAGATCGTGATCGCCATGGGTGCCGGATCGACGGCGGCGCTGTCCGCCTTCGACTATCTCATCCGCCTCCCCACGACGGAGGAAGCCGCCGAAGCGGCCTGATCACAAGGACGGCAATCAGGAAGGCGGCGGGGTTCACAGGAGCCTCGCCGCCTCTCTCACACCCCTTCGGGCCTAACGCCGCATCAACCTCAACCGGAATATTCCCGGATCCACCTCCAGCATCGGCGCGCCCTCCACCGGATCGTCCCGCTGCGCCAGCGCGACCGGCGCCTGCGGGGTGAAGGTGGCGATGGCGCTGCCCGGATCGCCCAGCACCAGCGCGTCCACCATCAGCGTCGGGCTCAACCGCTCCGGCGTCACGCTGACCAGCGTTCCGACCTGCGTCATCCCGAACAGCTTGCGGGCGAAGGCATAGGGCAGGCGGATACAGCCATGGCTCGCCGGATAACCGGGATTGTGCCCGGCATGAAGCGCGATCCCGTCCCAGGTCAGCCGCTGCATGAAGGGCATGGGCGCGTTGGAATAGATGTTGGACCGATGCCATTCCCGCTTCTGCAGGACGGGAAACTCGCCGGTCGGCGTGCGATGCCCCTTCATCCCCGTCGACACGCTGGCGATCCCGACCAGCCGGTCACCGTCATAGACATGCACCCGCTGCCGCTCGATGCTGATGACCAGATAGAGCGGCCCGCCAAACGGCCCCTCCTCCAGCCAGCTATACCCCCCCGGCCCCAGCGATTCCTGCGCCCCCGCAGGCCGCGCAACCGCAAGGATCAGCAACAGCAGGAAGGTCGGAAAGGCGCGCATAAACACCTTCTTAACCATAAGAGCGGCCGGCACCAGCCCCCGCATGTCGCTTCCCCGTATCGGAACGGGATGGGCCGCTGCAACGATCCCCTAGAGCAGGCTCAACTGCGCGACCGGCGCAAAGCTCCTGCGGTGCAGCGGCGTCGGCCCATGCTCGCGCAGCGCGGCCAGATGCCGGGCGCTGCCATAGCCCTTGTTGCTTTCCCAGCCATAATGCGGGTGCACCGCCGCCGCCTCTATCATCATCCGGTCGCGCGCCTCCTTCGCCAGGATGGAGGCCGCCGCGATCGACAGGCATTTGGCGTCGCCCTCGACCACTGCCGTCGAAGCCCATCGCCACTGCGGACAGCGATTGCCGTCGACCAGCACATGCGCGCAATCATGGGTCAGCGCCTCCACCGCCCGCGTCATCGCCAGCATGGTCGCCCACAGGATATTCAGGCTGTCGATCTCCTCGACCGACGCGACCCCCAGGCCCCAGCACAGCGCCCGCGCCTTGATCTGGCCCTCCAGCACGGCCCGCTTCGCCGCGCTGAGCTGCTTGCTGTCATTGAGCCCGTCGGGGCAATCCTCCTGCCGCAGGATCACCGCCGCCGCCACCACCGGCCCGGCCAGCGGCCCCCGCCCCGCTTCGTCCACCCCGGCGACCAGTCCGGGATGATGGCGCAGTTCATGGGCGAAATCAGGCATGGTCATGGAATCCGAAAGGCGCGCCCATCGGCCCATGTCCGCCGCCCAGCCCAGGCGCCAGCGCCAGCGCCTCCCGCACATATTTGCGCGCCCGTTCGATCGCGTCGATCATGTCCCATCCCTGGCCCAGCCCCGTCGCGATCGCGCTGGCCAGCGTGCAGCCGGTGCCATGGCTATGCCGCGTGTCGATCCGCGCATTGCTCCACGCCTTCACCACGCCGCGCGGCCCGATCAGCCGGTCGGTCAGCATCGGCCCCTCGCCATGGCCGCCCTTGGCGAGCACATGGGTGGCGAAGCGGATCGCGATCTCCTCCCCGCCCAGCGCCGCCAGTTCCGGGATATTGGGCGTCACCACCGTGGCCAGCGCCATCAGCCTCTCGAACGCCGCCACGGTCGCCTCATCGGCCAGCACCGAACCGCTGCTGGCGACCATGACCGGGTCGAAGACGATGGGCACGCCCTCCAGCATCGCCAGCCGCTCCGCCACCGCCGCGGCGGTCTGCGCCGATCCGATCATGCCGATCTTCACCGCGTCGACACCGATATCGCTGATGACGCTCTCCATCTGCCCGATCACCATGTCGGTCGGCACCGGATGAACGCCCTGCACGCCCAGCGTGTTCTGCGCGGTGATCGCGGTGATCGCCGTCATGGCATGGCCGCCCAGCAGCGTCACGGTGCGGATATCGGCCTGGATGCCGGCCCCGCCGCCGCTGTCGGACCCGGCGATGATCAGGACGCGCGCGACGGTCATACCCTGAAACGCCGCTCCGCCGACGCCGGATGCCGCTTCAGCGCGTCGCCCGTCCGGGTCGGCCGGTCCATCAACTCCCCGCCGCAATTGGGGCAGCGGTCGTCCAGCGCCTCCGCACAGGACGCGCAATAGGTGCATTCGAAGGAACAGATGAACGCGCCCGGCTCATCGGCGGGCAGGTCCACGCCGCAGCGCTCGCAATCGGGCCGCATCTCAAGCATGATCCGCACCCGCCGCTCGTCCGTCCTCTCTTCGCCGGCGGGAACGACCGCAACGCGACGCCATCACGCCGCCGCCCTGGCCACCGCGTCGCAGATGCGCTCCACCACATCCCTGACCTGTTCCTCCCGGTCGCCTTCCGCCATCACCCGGATCACCGGCTCCGTACCGGAAGGACGGATGACCAGCCGCCCGCTGCCCTGCAGTTCCGCCTCGGCCTGGGCGATGACGCGCTTCACATCCTCATGCTCCAGCGGCCTGCCGCCCGAAAAGCGGACATTCTTCAGCAATTGCGGCACGGGATCGAACTGGTGCAGCACCTCGCTCGCCGGCTTGCCCGATCGCACCAGCGCCGCCAGCACCTGCAGCGCCGCGACCGTGCCGTCGCCGGTCGTCGCATAGTCCGACAGGATCATATGTCCCGACTGCTCGCCCCCCACATTGAAGCCGCCCTCGCGCATCCGTTCCAGCACATAGCGGTCGCCGACCTTGGTCCGCTCCAGCGCAATACCCTGCCCCGCCAGGAAACGCTCCAGTCCCAGGTTCGACATCACCGTCGCCACCAGCCCGCCGCCGCGCAGCGTACCCGCCTTCGCGAAATTGCCCGCGATCAGGGCCATGATCTGGTCGCCGTCGACGATCGTGCCATGCTCGTCCACCACGATCAGCCGGTCGGCGTCGCCGTCCAGCGCAATGCCAATGTCGGCGCCCGCCGACACCACGCTTTCCTGCAACAGCAGCGGCGCGGTCGATCCGCACTGGTCGTTGATGTTGATGCCGTTGGGCGTGACGCCGACCGCCACGACCTCCGCCCCCAGCTCCCACAGGGCGGAAGGCGCGACCTGATAGGCCGCGCCATTGGCGCAATCGACCACGATCTTGAGCCCGTCGAGCCGCAGTTCCGCCGGAAAGCTCGACTTCACCGCATGGATATAGCGGCCGCGCGCATCCTCCACGCGGCGGGCCCGGCCGATGTCCTGCGATGCGGCGAGCGGAATCTGCTGGTCCAGCATCGCCTCGATCTTCAGTTCATCCTCATCGGACAGCTTGTATCCGTCCGGACCGAACAGCTTGATGCCATTGTCGAAATAGGGATTATGACTGGCGGAGATCATCACGCCCAGGTCGGCGCGCATCGAATGGGCCAGCAACGCCACGGCGGGCGTCGGGATCGGCCCGAACTGCACGACGTCCATGCCGACCGCGGTGAACCCGGCGACCAGGGCATTTTCCACCATATAGCCCGACAGCCGCGTGTCCTTGCCGATCACCACGCGGTGGCGATGGGTGCCCCGCTGGAAATGCTTGCCCGCCGCCATGCCGACCTTCATCGCCAGCTCGGCCGTCATCGGCCACTGGTTCGTGCGCCCGCGAATGCCGTCCGTACCGAAATATTTCCTGCTCATCGTCCCTGCCCGCCCAGCGGTGAAGCTCTCACCCTCCCATAGCAATCTTTGTTCGACTTTCCAGCCGGGACCGGCCATCCCCTTGCGAATGGACGGATTCAATGCAGCGGTCGACGCCCTTTCCGGCGCGGTCTTCATGAAGGTGCCGGTGCTGGGCACGCAGATCGAACTGATCGTGCTCTACCTCGCGCTGCCGATGCTGTTCTTCACCATCTGGCTCGGCTTTCCCAACCTGACGGCCGTGGGCCGGGCGCTCCGCATCCTCAAGGCGCAGCCCCATGCGGGCGAGGCGAAGGGCGACGTCAGCCAATGGGGCGCGCTGTCAACGGCGCTGTCGGGCACCATCGGCCTCGGCAATATCGCCGGCGTCGCGGTCGCGCTGACAATGGGCGGGCCGGGCGCGATCCTCTGGATGTTCATCATCGGCTGGTTCGCCATGACGGTGAAGATGGCGGAAGTAACGCTGGGCCTCAAATATCGCGTCTTCGACGCGCAGGGCCATGTGCATGGCGGGCCGATGTATGTGCTGAAGGCGGTCGGCGCCGCGCGCGGCTGGCCCAGGGCCGGGCTGATCCTGGGCGGCCTCTACGCCTTTTTCGCGCTGTTCGGGGCGATCCCCATGGTTCAGGTCAACCAGAGCTTCGCGCAGGTGAAGGTAGTGACGGGCTTCGGCAATGGCTGGGCCTATGGCACGATGCTGGCGGGCGCGGTGGCGCTGGTGACGCTGGGCGGCGCGGCCTGGCTGGGCGAAGTGGCGAAACGTCTGACCCCGCTCAAGGTCGCGGTCTATCTGGTCGGCGTGGCGACCGTGCTGATCCTTCATGCCGCCGCCATTCCGGGCGCGCTGGCGGACATCTGGCACGGCGCATGGAACGGGCAGGCCGCGACCGGCGGCGCGGTCGGCGCCTTCGTCGCCGGCATGCGGCGCGCCGTGTTCGCCAGCGAGGCGGGCGTGGGATCGGCGGTGATGGCGCACAGCCTGGCGCGCGTGCGGCATCCGGTGTCGGAGGGGCTGGTCGCCCTGCTGGAACCGCTGCTCGGCACGATGGTCGTCTGCGCCCTGGGCGGGCTGGCGCTGGTCGTGGCCGGCACATGGAAGGGCGGGCTGGAGGGGATTGCCATCACCTCCGCCGCCTTCGCGCAGGTGTCGCCCTCCTTCCCCTGGCTGCTCGCGGTGGTGGTGGTGCTGTTCGCCTATTCGACGCTGGTCGCCTGGGGCTTTTACGGCCTTCAGGCCTGGGGCTATCTGTTCGGCAACGGCCCCAGGGCGCAATGGACCTACAAGATCCTCTATATCGTCGCCCTGCCCCCCGCCGCCGCGATCGACCTCGGCCGGGTGGTCGGCATCGTCGACAGCAGCTTCTTCCTGATGGCGGTCCCCAATGTCATCGCCCTCTACCTCTGCGCCGGGGAGCTGCGACGCGATGTGCGGGACTATCTGGCAACCCCCGAAGAGGATTAGGCCCCCAGGCTTTCAGCAAGCCGTGCTCCTGCGAAGGCAGGAGCCCAGTCCCGCCGCCTGAACGGCTCGCATCCCCCTGATCACCGAATGACGGCAGGGCAGGAACACCGTGCCCTTGTTGAGGCAGCCTATCGCGCCATCGCCGCCTCGATCTCCGCAATGCTGCGCGGCACGCCTTCGCTCAACCGCTGCGATCCGGTCGGCGTGATCAGGTACAGATCCTCGATCCGGATGCCGTAATTGGCGGACTGGACATACAGCCCCGGCTCCACGGTGATGACCGCGCCGGCGGGCAGCGGCTTCGACATGTCGCCCACATCATGGACGTCGAGCCCGACCAGATGCCCCAGCCCATGGGTGAAATCGTCCACCCGCCCCGCTTTCCGGAACACGTCCTTCGCCGCCTCGACCAGATCCTCATAATAGACCCCGGCCTTCAGCCTGGCGACGGCGGCGGCCTGCGCGGCGAGGACCAGTTCATAGGATGCGCGCTGTTCGTCGGTGAACCTGCCGCTGGCGGGGAAGGTGCGCGTCACGTCGCAGGCATAACCCCCGACGGAGGCGGCCGCGTCGATCAGGATCAGGTCCTTCTCGCCGATCACGCCGCTGCCGCCCGTATAGTGCAGCGACGCCGCGTTGCGCCCGGTCGCGACGATGCTGTCATAGGCCAGCCCCTCGCCGCCTCCGGCGCGGAAGCCCTCCTCCAATATCGCCTTCAACTGCCGTTCGGTCATGCCGGGACGCACCTGCTTCATCGCGGCGATGTGACCCCGCGCCGTCGCTGCCGTCGCCTTGCGCATCAACTCCAGTTCGCGCGCTTCCTTGACGATGCGCAGCGAAGGCAGAAGCGCGCTGTCATCCTTCATCGAAACGCCCGGCACGCGCTGCATCACCCTGCCATAGAGCTCCAGCGCCTTGGGCACGGGCGCCGATGCGCTGACGATCGGCCCCAGGAAATGCAGCGTCTTGGACCGCTCGGCCAGGGTGGTGACCAGGCTCCCCAGGCCGCCGGTGCGCGAAACCCTGGCAAAGCCCGTGCGCCGCTCCAGTTCCGTGCCCAGCGGCAAGCGCTCGACCTCCCAGCGCTCCGACTCCACGTCACGCGATGGCAGCAGCAGCCATTCCCTGATCGTGCGTTCGGCGGGCGCCATGACAAGGACGGCATCCGGCTCGTCGACAATGCCGGTCAGCCAGGCAAAATCGCCATCCTGCACAAAGGGCGGCGCCACCGCCGCGCTGCTTTCCACCGGCCCCGCGCCATGGACGACGGCGACCCCGTCCTTCAATGCCTCCATCACCCGGCGACGGCGTTCGCGGAACACCTCGGGCGCGAAGGGGACCGTTCCCGACGGCGTGGCAAAACCCTGCGGCGGCAGGACCTGCGCGCGCAATCCGGTCGCGCACAGGAGCGAAGCCGTCCCGCCCGCGATTATCGACCGTCGATCCAACATGTCCCTGAACTCCCTTGCCCACCAAGTGAAGCAGCAAGAGGTGTATGATGTCAATAATACAGCAAAAGGCCCCGCCAAAAAGGCGAGGCCATTCTATGAAACATTCATGGACTTTGGTTCAGATCTTGTCGCCAAGAGCGCCCTTGACGGAACCCTTGATGTCCTGCGCCGTGCCCTTGACCTTCTGGGCTTGCCCCTCCGCGACCAGGTCAGGATCGCGCTGGTTGCGGCCGACAGCTTCCTTGATCGCACCAGCGGCCTTGTTGCCCGCGGCCTTCACCTTGTCGGTCATCTCGCCCATCGGAAATCTCCTTGCGTTGCTGTTACCCGATGAACGGATGAGCAGAACCGAAAGTTTCCACCAATACGCAGGCGGAACGGACAGCATTGCGAAACGGGCGTCACGGCGGCGCGCGTTCAGACCGCCTAGTCCGAAGCGGATGGCTTGTGCGCCCGATGCTCCACCACGAATTCGCTGATCGCCTGACCGCTGGCATTGAGCAGCGGATATGTCCGGGCATCCGACAGCCAGTCGGGGCGTCGTGCGCCGCTGCCGTAAAAAGTGTCATAAACCAGGCTGAACGCCAGAAACACCAGCGTCGCGCCGATCAAGCCTTTGACCGCGCCGAAGCCCGCGCCCAGAACCCGATCGACAGGCCCCAGAATCGACTGCCGCGTGCGTCGGCCAATCGCGTGCGCCAGCATCTTGCCGGCACCGAACGTGATGCCGAAGACCAGAACGAAGGCCAGCACAGCCGCGCCGCTGGTACTGCCGACGAAGGGCGCCACCAGTTCCGTGGCCGAGGCATGGAAGAGCCGGATCGCAAAGATCGCCAGCACCCAGGCGATCAGCGACAGGGTTTCCTGTACGAAACCACGCATCAGCCCGAAAATGGCACAGCCGCCGATCAGCAGCAGGACGAGTATGTCGATCGCGTTCATCGCGCTGTTGGCTATCCGCGGCCGAGCATCTGGTCAACAAGTTGCGCAAGGGCGCGATAACCGCTCACGGAAATGCCCTTGACGCCGTCAGCCACGGCGGCGGGGACAAAGGCACGATTGAAGCCGAGCTTGGCCGCCTCGCGCAGTCGGAGCGGAGCATGGGCCACCGGCCGGATTTCGCCAGACAGAGCAATTTCCCCGAAGAGGACCACATCGGCGGGCACCGGACGCTCCGACAGGGCCGACATCAGCGCCGCCGCAACCGCCAGGTCGGCCGCAGGGTCCGACAGGCGATAGCCGCCCGCGACGTTCAGATAGACTTCGCAGGTCGAGAAGCTGAGGCCGCAGCGCGCCTCCAGCACGGCCAGCACCATGGCGAGCCGCCCGCTGTCCCATCCCACCACGGCGCGACGGGGCGTGGCGCCGCTGGAAAGACGGACGACCAGCGCCTGAATTTCGACCAGCACGGGGCGCGTTCCCTCCAGCGCCGGGAATACGGTCGCGCCGGTCACATTCTCGTCGCGATGGGTGAGGAACAGGGCGGAGGGATTGGCAACCTCCTCCAGCCCCTCCGCCACCATGGCGAAGACGCCGATCTCGTCCGTGCCGCCGAATCGGTTCTTGATCGCGCGCAGGATGCGATATTGATGGCTCCGCTCACCCTCGAAGCTCAACACGGTGTCGACCATATGCTCCAGCACGCGCGGACCGGCGATGCTGCCGTCCTTGGTGACATGGCCGACAAGGATCAGGGCCGTGCCGCGCTGCTTGGCAAAGCGGATCAGCTCCTGCGAGGAGGCGCGAACCTGGCTCACCGTGCCGGGCGCGCCCTCGATAAGGTCGCTGTGCATCGTCTGGATCGAATCGATGATCAGCAGCGCCGGTGGTGCACCCTCGCCCAGGGTCGTCAAAATGTCGCGCACGGAAGTGGCGCTGGCAAGCTGCACGGGCGCGTTGCCCAGCCCCAGCCGCTGCGCGCGCAGGCGCACCTGGTCCGATGCCTCCTCCCCGCTGATATAGGCGACGCTGTGCCCCGCAGATGCAATGCGGGCGGCAGCCTGCAGCAGCAGCGTCGACTTCCCTATGCCGGGATCACCGCCGATTAGGGTGGCCGAACCGGAGACGATGCCGCCTCCCAGTGCCCGGTCGAACTCCGCTATGCCGGTGGTGGTGCGCGGCGGCAGTTCCACCTTGTCGTCCAGCCCCACCAGCATCAGCGCCCTGCCCCCGCTATGCAGGTCATGACGGGCGGAAAAGACGGTTTCCGCAGCTTCCTCGACAATGCTGTTCCATTCGCCGCAATCGTCGCACTGCCCCTGCCACCGGCCCGAAACGGTGCCGCATTGCTGACAGACGAATTTGCGCTTTGCCTTGGCCATTGCGCACGCATAACAGAACATATACGGAACACAAATCCTCTTTGCATCTTCCCGTGGAAACCGGGCGCGGAGTGGCGCATTGTTTCGTCATGAAGACCGTCCGCGTCGCAAGCTACAACATCCGCAAGGCCATAGGCACCGACCGCCGCCGGGTTCCCGAACGAGTGATCGACGTTCTGAACGAACTGGATGCGGACATCATAGCCCTGCAAGAGGCCGACCGGCGCTTCGGTGTCCGGTCGGCCGCGCTGCCGCACTGGCTGGTTGAGAGCATCAGCCCCTACAAGCCCGTGCCGCTCAACGTGCAGGTCGATTCGATGGGCTGGCACGGCAATGCCATATTGGTGCGCAAGGAGGCAGAGGTGGGCGCGCACGACGTGCTGCACCTGCCCTGCCTGGAACCGCGCGGCGCCACCATGGCGGAGGTGACGCTGGGCCAGGCGTCCTTGCGCATCTTCGGCATGCATCTCGATCTATCGGGACTATGGCGGCGCAAGCAGGCTGCCGCCGTGATCCATGCCGCGCATCTCGGCGATCCGATGCCGACGGTCCTGATGGGCGATCTCAACGAATGGAGCGCGGAGCGCGGCTGCCTCGCCGACTTCGCGCGGCATTACAGCTTCGCGCCCTGCGGTCGGTCCTTCCACGCGCGGCGCCCTGTAGCGAGGCTCGACCGGATCATGCATTGCGAGCGGCTGAAGCTGGTCGACTGCGGCGTGCACGAAAGCGCTTCAGCGCGCAAGGCGTCGGACCATCTGCCGATCTGGGCGGAATTCAACCTGGGGTGACGAACCTGTTGGGCAAAGGCGCCTCACCACCTACACCCCCTCGACAAGCCGCCCTTGCTCTGCAACTCTCCGCCCCATGAAAGAGCGGGAACTCAGGCTCGCACTGGTCTGCTATGGCGGGATCAGCCTGGCCGTCTACATGCACGGCATCACCAAGGAAATCTGGCACCTGGCCCGCGCCAGCCGGGCTTTTCATGACGGCGTCCCCTCCGGCAACAGCAGCGAGGCAGTCTATCGTCAGTTGCTGGAGGATCTGGAAAAGACCTGCGGCATCAAATTGCGGGTGATGCCCGATATCATCGCCGGGGCCAGCGCCGGCGGCATCAACGGCATCTTCCTGGCGCAGGCGATTGAGACGGGCCAGTCGCTGGACCCGCTGACCGACATGTGGCTCGACAATGCGGATGTGGAAAAGCTGCTCGATCCCGATGCCCGACCGGCGCGGCGGATCACCAAATTCTGGGCGACGCCGCTCGTCTGGATGGCGGCGCGGCATCCGGGCGACACGGTCGAACGCACCGTCGCGCCTGACACGCGGGAGGAGGTTCGACACAAGCTGTCGCACTTCATCCGCTCCCGATGGTTCGAGCCTCCCTTCGGCGGGGAAATCTTCACCGCCATGATCCTGGATGCCTTCGACGCGATGGAGGCGACCGGGCGCGGTCCACCCTTGTTGCCCGCCGGCCATCCTTTGGACCTGTTCGTCACTGTCACGGATTTTGAAGGCCATCCCCAGAGCCTGAACCTCAACAGCCCGCCACAGGTGGTGGAGACGGAGCATCGGCTCTCCATCGGCTTTCGCGCCCACGGTCGGGACGGACGCAATCTTGCCGACCCGGCCGAACTGGTCTTCGCCGCCCGAGCCACTGCCAGCTTCCCCGGCGCCTTTCCGCCCTTCACTGTGCGTGAGCTGGATCGGGTGCTGAAACGCCGCCATCGCGCCTGGCCGACGCGCGACGCCTTTCTGGCGCGTGCCCTTCCCCGTCATGCGGCGCGCGGCCGTGCCGAGGACGCGGTGTTGATCGACGGCTCGGTGCTGGCCAACGCTCCCTTCGCGCAGGCCATCGGCGCGCTCAGGAACCGGCCGTCGCGTCGCGAGGTCGATCGGCGCTTCGTCTATATCGATCCCAAGCCCGGTCATCGCTCGATCCAGCTCAACCGACACGGCGAGGCGGAGGAAGCATCGGGCCAGGATGCGCCGCTGCCCGGCTTCTTCCGCACGATCTTCGGCGCCCTGAGCGATATTCCCCGCGAACAGCCGATCCGGGACAATCTGGAGGCGATCGACCGCCACAGTGCCCGTATCCGTCGCATGGTGCGCATTTTGAACGCGCTGCGACCAGGGATCGAGGCGGAGGTGGAAAGCGCCATCGGCGGTATGCTCTTCCTCGACCGGCCGACGCCGGCACGGCTTTCCGCCTGGCGCAACAAGGCGCAGCAGCGGGCAGCCAGTTCCGCCGGTTTCGCCTTTCCCGCTTATGGCCATCTCAAGCTGTCCGGCATCGTCGAGGATCTGGCCGACCTGCTGTTCCGCCTGAGCGGGGAGGAAAGCGCCCTGATGCGCGAAAGCTATCGCCAGGCCTTGTGGAGCCATGTGCGTGCCATGGGCGCTGACCAGTTGACGGAAGATGTCGGCCCCGCCTCTGCGCCGGTCGACTTCTTCCGCCTGCACGACCTGTCCTTCCGCATCCGGCGCCTGCGCTTCCTCGCCCGGCGGCTGGCCGAGACGCTGGAGGTGGAGGCGGCCGCCGCCGACCCCGCCATCCAGAAGATGCACGACGCCATCTATGCCGCCCTGTCGCACTATACCGAATGCGAGGGCACCGACTTCTACAATGGGGAGATCAAGGCGGCGGCCGGCCAGGTGCCCAGCGATGCTGGCGCGGCGCTGGAGGCGGTAGCGAAACTCCGCGGCCTCCGCGAACGGGACGAAGCGGCGGACATGATATTGGCCGAAGCCCTGGCCGCACTGCCCAAGGCAGCGCGGCGGACGATGCTGCTCGCCTATCTTGGCTTCCCCTTTTACGACATTGCCACCCTGCCGCTGCTGCAGGGCCATGGGATGGATGAATATGATCCGGTCAAGGTCGACCGCATTTCGCCGGAGGATTGCAGCGCGATCCGCCCTGGCGGCGCAGAAGCAACGCTCAAGGGCATAGAGTTCAATAATTTCGGCGCTTTTTTCAGCCGCACCTATCGGGAAAACGACTATCTCTGGGGACGTCTGCACGGGGTCGAGCGGCTGCTGGATATCGTGATTTCAGCATGTCCTGCGGCAAACCGTCTTTCCCGGGAAGCAGTGGATCAATATAGGCGAACCGCTTTCATGGCGATTCTCGACGAAGAGGAAGAGCGGCTGGACCATGTCGCCGATCTGATCGCCAGCTTGAGAGAGGAGATCGGGTGAACGCAGGCAAGGTGCTGTTTCCGATGATGATGCTGGCCCTGCTTGCCGGTTGTTCTCCCGACCCTGAGGGACGGGCAAACGCGAAAGCCGGACCACCATCCGCGCCAGGTCTCGCAGCCGGCCCCCTTCTCACCGGGGACAGCCCTCCACAGCGTGAACAGGATCCGGCCGCCCTGCCCGCATCGCCCGAGCTCGACCCCGCGCCTTCGCGCCATGGTGAAATGGACAGTGGACCGCGGAAGGAAATCGCGGCCGCCGGCGCATCAACCCTGCGCCCGCTGCCGATGAAGCCGTCCGTGGTCAACATCCCGCCGCCGCCCTATGTGCCCGACCTGCCGCCATCGGACGGCACGGCGGATCCCACGCCCTTTCCGGACGAGGTAACGCGATTCATGGTCGACCGCGACAGTTGCGACCATTTTCGCGGTGAGGAGGCCTATGACGCGGAACGGCTTGCCTATTTGCAGGACAATATCGCGGCGCTCTGCACCGGCACCGATGCGCGACTGTCGCTCCTGCGTCACCGCTATGCCGATGATCCGGCGGTCATGTCGGCCCTCAGCGGCTATGACGACCGGATCGAGGGCAATGCCTCCCAATAGAGTCTATAAAAGGGCATCGATCCGGGCGGCGAGGTCTATGTCCCGGCGTGACAGACCGCCCGCGTCATGGGTGGTCAGCAGGATCTCGACGCGATTGTAGACGTTCGACCATTCGGGATGGTGATCCGCCATTTCCGCCAGCAACGCCACGCGCGTCATGAAGCCGAACGCCGCGGAGAAGTCCCTGAAGGTGAAAAGGCGGCGAATGCCGTCCGGATCCTGCACCGGCGTCCAATCCGGCAGGTTCCGTAGCGCCAGCGCGCGTTCCTCTCCGTCCAATTTCGCAATCATCCATTCATCCCCTGCCTCGCCGTTCCATTTTCCGGCGGCATTAACCCATTTTCCGGTGCGTCGGCGGTTTGCAGACGATTCGGAACATGCTTTATGTCTCTCTTATGGACGATGCCGGTCAACAGCCCCGATTTGCGCCGACGCGCGAGGATATTGAAAGCCTGGCGCTGGGGGCTCTCTCCCGATTGCCTGAGCCGTTCCGCTCGCACCTTTCCAATGTCCTGCTGTTCGTGGAGGAGTTTGCCGATCCCAAGCTGCTCAAGGAGATGGAGATCGATGATCCCTTCGGCCTGACCGGCCTTTATACCGGGCGCCCGGTCGGAGAAAGGGCACAGACCGGCGACCTGCCGCCGACCATCCACCTGTTCCGTCGCCCATTGTTGGACGAATGGGTCGAAACCGGCGTGCCGCTCGACATGCTGATCACCCATGTCGTCGTACACGAGATCGGCCATCATTTCGGCCTGTCTGACCTCGACATGCACGTGCTGGAGGACATGGTCACGCTATGAGCCCGGCGGGATTGCACCTGTCGGGCGTCGCGTGCGCGCGGGGCGGGCGGCTGCTGTTCCGCGACGTCGACCTCCGCTTGGAGCCGGGCGGCAGTGCGTTGCTGAAGGGGCCGAACGGCATCGGCAAGTCCAGCCTGATGCGCATCTGCGCCGGCCTGCTGGCTGCGACCGCCGGGACAGTCGAACGCCAGGGCCGGGTAGCCCTTACAGACGAAAGGCTGGCCCTGGACACGGAGCAGCCACTTGGAACGGCGCTCCGTTTCTGGGCGCGGCTGGATGCAACAGCGCCGGAGGCCCTGGATGCAGCATTGGCGGCAATGGCGCTGGAACCTCTCAGCCAGGTGCCGGTGCGCCTGCTGTCGACGGGACAAAGGAAACGGGCGGCGCTGGCGCGCGTGATCGCGAGCGGCGCACCCATCTGGCTGCTCGACGAGCCGGGCAACGGGCTTGACGAGGCGGCGCTTGACCTGCTGGGAAAGGCGGTGACCCGGCATCTGGCCGATGGCGGGATCGTCGTGGCCGCGTCGCACCAACCCTTGCCGCTGGCCAGCCCCGCCATGGTGAAGATGCAGGACCATGTCTGGGCGATGGAGGAGGAGGCATGACCATCCTCCTGACCCTGGCGGCGCGGGATTTGCGGCAATCCTGGCAATCCGCCGGACTGTGGCTGCCGGTCGCCTTTCTGCTGCTGGTGGCCAGCCTCTATCCCTTTGCCGTGGGTCCGGACGCGGCATTGTTGCGGCGGAGCGGCGGCGGCATGCTGTGGATTGCGGCGTTGCTCGCCAGTCTGCTGCCAGTGGACCGGCTGGTGGCGCCGGATCGCGACGCCGGCGTGCTCGACCAGTTGGCGCTGCGCGGCATCGGGGAAGAAACGGTCGTGCTTGCCAGGCTGATTGCCCACTGGCTGGGATTTGGACCGGCGCTGATGGTCGCGACCTTGCCTGCGGCCGCGCTGTTGAAGCTCGACGGAACGACCATCGGGTTGCTCGAAGCAGGACTGCTGATCGGCACGCCCGCGCTGGCGGCATTGGGATTGCTGGTGGCGACGCTGACGGCAGGATTGCGCTCCAGCGGCGCGCTGTCGGGGCTGCTGGCCTTGCCGCTTGCTGTGCCGCTTCTGATCTTCGGCGCAGGGACGCTGGGCGATGGCAGCGGTGCGGCGCTCAAATTCCTGGGCGCCACGTCATTGCTGCTGGTAGCGATCACCCCCTTTGCCGGAGGCGCCGCCATTCGCGCGGGGCGGGAGTGAAAAAGGATCCGGCTCGGTTCCCGCCCACTCTTCATGCATAGCCGGGCGGACGGCTGAGGACCGCTCTTCCAGCCCAAAGCCGGCTGCATCCGACAAAAAAGGCGCCGCCCTCAGGCAGCGCCTTTCCGAATATAGAGGTGGGATCAAGCGCCAGCAGGCGATGGATCGCCGAAAGGCCCCTTGCGACGGCGCGTTTTCGGGATCGAAGATCCCGCCGCCGGGATCACCGACGGCTTGATCGTCGTGCCGTCGTCGCGGGTGATCTCACCCTTTTCGAGTAACGTCTTGATCTCGTCGCCCGAGAGCGTCTCATATTCCAGCATCGCATTGGCAAGCAGGTGAAGCTGATCCTCGTGTCCGCTCAGCACTTCCTGCGCCCGGGCATAGCCCTGCTCGACCAGCCCCCGAATTTCCTTGTCGATCAGCTTCGCCGTCTCGTCCGACATATGGACGCGCTGACTCTGCGAATAACCGAGGAAAGTCTCGCCCTGCTGCTCCTCATATTGAAGCGGCCCAAGCTTGTCGGACATGCCCCATTGCGTAACCATGTCGCGCGCCAATTTGGTGGCATATTGGATGTCGCCCGACGCACCCGACGACACCTTGTCATAGCCGAAGATGATCTCCTCGGCCACGCGGCCACCCATGGCGACGGCCATGTTCGCGTGCATCTTGTCGCGGTGGTAGCTATAGCTGTCCCGCTCAGGCAGGCGCATCACCATGCCCAGCGCACGGCCGCGCGGGATGATCGTCGCCTTGTGGATCGGGTCGGACGCCGGCTCATGGACCGCGACGATGGCATGGCCCGCCTCATGATAGGCGGTCATCTTCTTTTCATCGTCGGTCATGACCATGGAGCGGCGCTCGCTGCCCATCATGACCTTGTCCTTCGCCGCCTCGAACTCGTCCATGGCGACGAGGCGCTTGCCGCGACGAGCCGCCATCAGCGCGGCTTCATTGACGAGGTTGGCGAGGTCCGCGCCGGAGAAACCTGGCGTGCCCCGCGCGATAGTCCGCGGATTGACGTCCGGCGCCAGCGGCACCTTCTTCATGTGAACAGCCAGGATCTTCTCGCGGCCCTCGATGTCGGGACGGGGCACCACGACCTGCCGGTCGAAGCGGCCCGGACGAAGCAGCGCGGGGTCCAGCACGTCGGGGCGGTTCGTCGCCGCGACGATGATGATGCCCTCATTCGCCTCAAAGCCGTCCATCTCGACCAGAAGCTGGTTCAGCGTCTGCTCGCGTTCGTCATTGCCGTTGCCCAGGCCAGCGCCGCGATGGCGGCCGACCGCGTCGATTTCGTCGATGAAGACGATGCAGGGCGCATTCTTCTTTGCCTGCTCGAACATGTCGCGCACGCGGCTGGCGCCGACGCCGACGAACATCTCGACAAAGTCCGAACCCGAAATGGTGAAGAAGGGCACGCCCGCCTCACCCGCGATCGCGCGGGCCAGCAGCGTCTTGCCGGTGCCAGGCGAACCGACCAGCAGCGCGCCCTTGGGAATCTTGCCGCCCAGCCGCGCGAACTTGGTCGGGTCCTTCAGGAACTCGACGATTTCCTGAAGCTCCTCGCGCGCTTCGTCGATACCGGCGACGTCATCGAACGTCACCTTGCCGTGCTTCTCCGTCAGCAGCTTGGCCTTCGATTTGCCGAAGCCCATCGCGCCGCCCGCACCGCCGCCCTTCTGCATCTGGCGCAGCACGAAGAAGGCAATGCCCAGGATCAACAGGAATGGCAGCGACTGGTAGATGAGGATCATCCAGAAGCTCGGCTGTTCCTCCGCCTGTCCGGAATATTTGACATTATAGTCGTCCAGAAGGCCGGTAAGCCCCGGATCATTGACCGGGACCGTGCTGAATTTCTGGCCGCTGCTCAGTGTGCCGGAAATCCGGTCGGTGGCGATGGCGACGTCCTTGACCTGGCCTTCCTGCACCTTGGCGCGGAATTCGGAATAGGCGATGCCCGTGCCGGCGGTCGACGCCGTGCGGCTGTCGAACATGGAGACGAACAGCAGCAGGGCGACAATTACCCCCGCCCAAATCATCGCGCTCTTGATCCAGGGATTACCCTGCGGGTCCTTCTCGTCGTTCATTCACCACTCTCTTTCACCCGGCAAGATAGGATGCCGCAGCAAAATCGCAAGCGCGCGACCTTTCCGGTCAGCCGCCGACAAATTGCGACAAGGCAATATAGGCCAAGATCACCGCGACCCCTGCGGAAAGACCGCAGAGCATATACCCTGTGTAGAGCAACATTGGCGGATGGGGCCGTTCCATCCGGTGATTGCGCTGTGCTGCCGAAAGAATGACGCTGGCCAGCAGGCCATAGGTCACCGCTGCAAATTCAAACATGAATCGAAAAATCCCACGCTCAACTGGCCTCATTAACCAGCATAGGCGTTAAGGAAAGGTCATTTTGCGCGGACAAATCGACAGATGGTTCGCCGGACGCGCCAAGCGGTGGAACCTTTCCGTAACGATCCTCTATTGCCATCGCCGCTGCGGCGCGACGGTTAGCGTCCATCGGGATCCGCCCTTCAACACCAGGCGCCCAACACTCATTTTTCGTCCCTGGCGCGCTGCTTCGATCAGGCGATCGACGGCGTCCCCTCGAGGCGGCGAGGCGTCAGGCTGCAATCGCTTCACCATCCGCAGAAGCAATCGTCGCAGCAATTCGCGCGGCAGATCGGTGCGATCCAGCGCCAGCCCTTCTCCTTCGGCCGACAGGTGACGCGCAGCAAGATCGTCCACCATCCATTCCAATGCTTCCTCGGCCTCCGCCAGAGCCGCAGCACTGCGGCCCGCCGCCTCGGCATCTATCCATTCGACCCCCGCCAGCTCCGCTCGCAAGGCCGCCCGGTCAAAGCGCGGATCGCTGTTCGACGGATCATCGACATAAGGCAGCCCGCGCACACGCGCATAGGCCAACAATGCCGCCTTGCGCATCCCCAGCAGCGGTCGCAGAACCACACCCTGCCGCGCCCGCACGCCCGCCAACCCGCTGACGCCGGATCCCCGGTTGAGGCGCATCAGCAGTGTTTCGAGTTGGTCATCGGCGTGATGCGCGGTCAGCAGCCAGTCCAGGCCGCGTGCCACCCGCCAGCCCTCCAGCAGCGCATAACGCTGTGCCCGCGCCCAGCCCTGCACATTGCCCCGAACCGCGCCGTCAGGATGCAGCGTGGTATGGACGATCCCCGCCCGCGCGCACCAGTCCGCCACCATCGCGGCCTCGGCGGCGGATGCTTCGCGCAGACCGTGATCGACCGTCGCGGCCTCGACCCGCCCGGCAAAGGCCCTTCCCGCCATGTCGAGCAGCGCCATGCTGTCCGGACCGCCCGACACCGCCACGCCGAAGCGGGCGGCGCCGTCTTCCCCGATCAGCGAAGCAATCGCCCGGATCAGCTCGTCGACGGGATCGCCCTCACTCATCCGCGCTTCAGGCGGTACACTTGGCCCTGGTCCGGCCCTTGTCCATCATGCCGCGCAGACCGGTCGACAGGGTCGCACCATAGACCTGCTCCAGTTCCGCATAGACCTTGCATGCGTCAGCCGGTTTCTTGAGCTGGATCAGCGCTTCGCCCAGATAGGCCAGGCTGTCGGGCGCCCGGTCGCCCTTGGGACGCTTTTGATAATTTTCATAGAAGGCGACCGACGCGAGCGCCGGCTTGCCATCGTCCAGATAAGCGCGGCCCAGCAGGTTCGCCGCCTTGCTGGCGATCGGGCTGCTGCCATATTTGTCGACCGTCGCCTTCAGCTGCGCCTGCGCCTCCGGATAGAATTTCGCGTCCCATAGGCGGAAACCGTAGCTATAGGCATCGTCCGCCTCATTGCCGCTGGAAGGCCGCTCTATCGCGGCAACAGCGGTCTTGCGCTCCTCGCTTGCGCCGCTGGGGGCGGGGCGAGGCGCGGGGTGGCTGGATGCCGCAGCAGGCGCAACAGAAGCCGAGGGTGCGGAGACCGGGGGCACGACAACGGGCGCGGCGCGGCTTTCCTGCTCCGCCTTGTAGCGGTTGAACGCCTCCTCCAACTGCTTCAGCTTGAAACTGTTTTCCTCGACCTGACCGGTGACAGAGGCAAGTTGCGATTCCAGCGCGCTCACCCGCGCCGTCAGGTCGGCCACCGGCGTTGAGGAAGGCGATCCGGGCATGATGGCGGGCGTCGCCGGGCGGGTGATTTCCGCCTCCAGCGGCGCGCCGGCGGGAAACACCTTGCGCTGCACGGCGCGCATTTCCTTCTCCAGCCGGTCAACCCGCACATCGACGCTGACATTCTGGGCCGCGACGGGCGCGGCGAACGCGGCCAGCACCAGTGCAGAGGTCGCGAAAAAGGCGTTACGCATGATGATCCCCGACTTGAACTTCTTCAATGCAATACGGCGCATCCCGGCCGCTCTCCATCCGTAACCATAAGGCGTTATCCCGCTCGGTAAAGCGAGACTTTGCCTAAAGCCGTTGGCGTAAAGTCGACGCCTTAATCCTCAGGAGCGGTCTGGGCGGGAGCAGTCTCGACTGGAGCCATGCCGGGCGATGCCGATGCGGCTGGCGCCGCCGGAGCCGTGGGCGACGCAGCGGGAACCGCATGCCCGGCGCCCGTCCGGGTGGAAGGCGCCGGTGCCAGTGCCGGCGTCGTCGCCCCGCCAGTCGGCGCCGCGCGCGCGAGCAGCGCCTCGGCATTGACCGGCACGTCGGCAATGGTCCGGTCCGGCGGCCCCAGCGGCGCGATCCGCTTCCCTCCGACCGTCACGGTGAGCGCCTGCGGCCGGCCGGTCAATATCATTGGATTGCGCGCATTGGCCGGCAGCGTGAAGGTCTCGCCCTTCTTCATAAGGCCGTCCTTCAGCCGCTCGCCAGCCTCGTCATAGATGCGCAGCCACACATCGTCATTGGCAGTGAACAGCACGGTCTGCGATACCGGCGCAGCCTGGGGCGCGCCAGCGGCAGGATGGGCGGCGTTCGGTGCCGGCGCCTGCTGCGCCGCGATTTCCTCGCCCGTCGGCGGGGTCATGACCTGCATGCGCCACACCGCAAAGCCCGCCACCAGGATCACGACGATGGCGGCAGCCGTCCAGGCCAGCGCGCGGGACGGAACACGCGCCGGATCAGCCGGCTCGAACGCTTCGTAACGGACGCTGCCCATATCCGAATTATGCACGGCGCTGCGCACGTCGGCGGCAATCGCGACCTCATCCACGTCGATGGCGCGGGCATAGGCGCGGGCGAAGCCGACCGCATAGGGTATGCCGGGCAAGGCGGCATAATCGTCCCGCTCGATCGCCTCCAGTTGCCGTTGCGCTATGCGGGTGCGGGTGGCGACGTCCTGGATCGACAGCCCTTGCGCCTCTCGCGCCGCGCGCAGTCGCGCCCCCGGGGTGCCTAGCCGTTCCGGCGTCGCGACGCCGGCTTCCTGTTCAGCTTCTTCTGACATGCTGCTCCGCGATCCTTGAAGGCCGGCCTTGTCTCATTGCGGGACGGGGATTGTCAACGCCGCACCAGCCCGATGTGCCGCCACAATCCTCTCAATTCAATTCAATAGCATGTTCCCCGGCCCAGTCGACCAGCGCCGAGCGAACATCCGTCACACCCTCGTCGAGCAACTTGCGCATCACCGTCCGCAGCTTCGCCGCGTCGAGGGAACGGATCATCGCCTTGACCGGACCGACCGAGGCCGGCGTGATCGACAGGCGCCGCACGCCCAGCCCGACCAGCGCCATCGCCTCCAGCGTGCGCCCACCCATTTCACCACAGACGCCTACCGGCACCTCTTGCGCCTCGCAGGCACGAACCACCCTGTCGAGAAACCGCAAGATCGCTATGCTGAGCCAGTCATAGCGCTCCGCCAGGCGCGGATGCGCACGGTCGGCGGCAAAGAGGAACTGGGTGAGGTCGTTCGTGCCGATGGAGAGGAAGTCGACCCGGGGCAGGAGCAGGTCCAGCACCTCTGCCAGCGCGGGCACCTCCAGCATGGCGCCATAGCGCACCGATACCGGCAGCTTCTTCTTCTGGGCCATCAGCCATTCGCGCTGATGCTCGACCAGCGCGCGAGCCTGCTCATATTCCCAGGGTTCCGACACCATCGGGAACATGACGTGCAATGTCTTGCCTGCCGCCGCCTCCAGCAACGCGCGGGCCTGCGCCTTCATCAGCCCGTCCCGGTCCAGCGCCAGCCGCAGCGCGCGCCAGCCCATGGCCGGATTGTCCTCCAGTTCCTCCTCGCCGTCCCGCGCCATGTAGGGCAGCGCCTTGTCGCCGCCGATGTCGACGGTGCGGAAGATGACGGGACGATCCCCCGCCGCGTCCAGCACGTCGCGATAAAGGCGCTGCTGCTTTTCGCGCTGGGGCAGGGTCGCGGAAACCAGGAACTGGAATTCCGTGCGGAAAAGGCCGATGCCGTCCGCACCCACAATATCCAGCGCCTGCGCATCCTCCCGCAACCCGGCATTGACCATCAGCTCGATGCGCTGTCCGTCCGCCGTGACCGAGGGCAGGTCGCGCATCGCGGCAAATTCCGCCCGCCGCTTCTGCGTCACGTGCAGCTTGTTCTCGAACGCCTCCTCCATGTCGGGCGTCGGCCGGATCAGCAGGTTGTTGTCCGCGACGTCCATCAGGATCAGGTCACCCTCATTGACCTGATGGCGGATGTCACGCACGCGGCCCAGCACCGGCACGCCCATGGCGCGCGCGACGATGGTGACATGGGCGGTGAGCGATCCTTCCTCCAGGATGACGCCCTTCAGCCGCCGCCGGTCATATTCCAGCAGTTCCGCCGGCCCCAGGTTGCGCGCGATGAGGATGGCATCCTGCCTGAGGCCCAGCTGCGCCGCAGTCCCCAATTGCCCCGAAACGATGCGCAGCAACCGGTTCGCCATGTCCTCCAGATCGTGCATCCGGTCCTGCAACAGCGGATCGTCGATCTGGCGCATGCGCATGCGCGTGCGTTGCTGCACTCTCTCGATCGCGGCTTCGGCGGTCAGGCCGCTGTCGATCGCTTCGTTGATCCGCCTGATCCACCCCTCGTCATAGGCGAACATCTTGTAGGTTTCGAGCACCTCCTGATGCTCGCCCTCCGTACCGAACTCGGCCGTGCCGGTCATCCGGTCGATCTGCTCGCGCATTTTGGTGAAGGCGGAAATGACGCGCTGCCGCTCCGCCTCCGTATCTTCGGCGACGGTATGTTCGATATGCACGCGCGGCTGATGAAACACCGCATGGCCGCGCGCCATGCCCATCACCAGCTGCAACCCGTGCAGCACGGACGGACCCGTGTCCTGAACCCTGCTGTCCAGTGGCCCGTCATCGGCCAGTTCCGCATTGGCGATCAGCTCCGACAGCACCATGGCCACCGTCTGCAGCGCCTCTATCTCGATTTCCTCATAGCGGCGCGGCTCGACATGCTGGACGCAAAGCACGCCGATGGCGCGCTCCCGCCGCACGATCGGCACGCCGGCGAAACTGTGGAACAGTTCCTCCCCCGTTTCCGGCCGATAGCTGTAATCGGGGTGCGAGGCCGCCTCGTCCAGGTTCAGCGTCTCGACATTGGTGGCGATCATGCCGACCAGCCCCTCGCCCATCGCCATGCGGGTGACGTGGACGGCCTCCTGCTTGAGACCCCGGGTCGCGAACAGCTCCAGCAGCCCCTCGCGCACCAGATAGATGGAGCAGACCTCGCTCGACAGCGATTCCCCGATGATCTCCACCACCTTGTTCAGCTTCGCCTGCGCACTGGTGCGCGCGGCCATGACTTCCTGTAGGCGGACGAGGATCTGGCGGGCGGCGGCGGCGGGCGTGCTGAGCATATACCAAGCGCTAACAGATCGTACGTCCGCTTTCCAAGGCGAATATGCGCGGTTCCATCCAATTTCCTTCCCCGCCCATGGCGGAAAGAGGAAGCGAATTCGTTTACGGTCGTAAAATCTTGGTTGGTCAGCGAGTCAGGGAGACGAGCATATGGCAGAAATCGACACGAAGGCGTTCGAACAGGATCTGATCGACCGCGGCTATTCCCGCCGCCAGATGGGCAAGGTCGCCGCCCTGCTGAGTGCAGGCGCGGCAGCCCTGCGCGTCACCGGTGCCATGGCGCAACAGGCCGCAAAGCCGGTCGAGGGTGCCGTGCGCATCGGCGCCAATGAATGCTGGACCGGCCCCTTCCCTGTCGCCGCCGAAGCCGCGTTCAAGCTGGTACGGGAAGGCAATCGATACGAACCGGATGATGAGCATGCCAAGCTGTTCGCCGCGGTCGCCACCGTGGAGGGCATCCCCGCAGAGCATATCACCGCCTGGCCGGGCTCCAGCGATCCGTTGAGCCGCGTCGCCGTCGCCTATGCCTCCCCCACCCGCGGCATCGTCACCGGCAACCCTGCCTATGAAGCCATCTGGCGCACTGGCGACTGGCTGGGCGCAAAGGTGACGAAGGTGCCGCTTACCAAGGACTATGCCCATGACGTGAAGGCGATGCTGGCCGCCGATCCCAATGCGGGCGTCTATTATATCTGTTCGCCCAATAATCCCACGGGCACGATGACGCCCTTGGCGGACATCCAGTGGCTGGCCGACAACAAGCCCAAGGACGCGATCCTCGTCGTCGACGAAGCCTATATCCACTGGTTCGACGGTCCCAATGCCGCCAAACTGGCCGCAACCCGCGACGATGTGCTGATCCTGCGGACCTTTTCCAAGCTGTTCGGCATGGCGGGCATGCGCCTTGGCCTGACCTTCGCCAGCCCGGCGATCATGCAAAAGATGATGCGCTATGATGGCGGGCAGGTGACGGCGATGCTGCCGATGACGGCCGTCGCCTGCGGCACGGTGTCGGTGGCGCAGGCCGACCTTATCAAGGCCCGCCGCGCCGAAATGGTCGCCAACCGGGAAATGGCCATCGCGCATCTGAAAAAGAAGGGGATCAAGGTCATTCCGGGCAGCCAGGCCAATATGTTCATGGTCGACTGGGGCAAGCCGGCGAAGGAAATGCAGGCCGCGATCCTTGCGCAAAAGGTGCAGATCGGGCGCAACTGGCCGATCTGGCCAAACGTGTCGCGCGTCTCGGTCGGCTCGACCGAGGAGATGAAGGCCTTTTGCGACGCCGTCGACAAGGTCTGGAAAGCCTGATCAAGCACAGCGGCTCATTATTTCCCCGAAAACGGAGGCGGCGCATTGCGGAAATGCGCCGCCTCCTTCGTTTCCCCCGGTTGAATATACGCAGTCGTGCAAAACTAGGGGACAGACATGACCATGATGTTGGAAAAGGACGCCCGCGAAGACCTGCTCGAACGGGGCTATTCCCGTCGCACCATTGGCAAGATTTCCGCTTTGATGGCTGCCGGCGCGGCTGCCGGCAACCTGTTGGTCCAGCCCGCCTTCGCGCAGCAGCAGGCCGCGCGCGGAGTGAAGGGCGCGGTGCGCATCGGCGCCAACGAATGCTGGACCGGCCCGTTCGAACCGGGCGTGCAGGCCGCCGCCAGGGCCGCGGCCGTCGGCAACTGGTACGATCCGGATAACTACAAGGGCGACCTGATCGCTACCGTCGCCAAGGTGGAAGGCATTCCGGAATCACACATCATGCTGTGGCCCGGCTCCGGTGGCCCGCTGGTCAGCACCGTCGCGGCTTTCTGCTCCCCCACCAGGGGCCTTGTCACCGCCGATCCGACCTTCGAATCCGCCTGGCGCACGGCCGATTACCTGAAGGCCCCGATTGCCAAGGCGCCCCAGGCAGTCGGCAAGGGCCATGACGTGAAGGCGATGCTGGCCGCCAATCCCAATGCCGGGCTCTATTATATCTGCTCGCCCAACAACCCGACCGGCACCGTGACCCCGCTGGCCGACATCGAATGGCTGCTCGCCAACAAGCCCAAGGATTCGATCCTGCTGGTCGACGAAGCCTATATCCACTTCTCCGAAGCGCCCAGCGCGGTGAAGCTGGTGGCGGGCCGCAAGGACCTGATCGTCATGCGGACCTTTTCCAAGCTGTTCGGCATGGCGGGCGTGCGCCTGGGACTGACCTTCGCGGACCCGGAAATCCAGAAGCGCATCAGCCTCTTCGGCCCCACGGCCGGCGGCCTGTCGATCACCGCCATGGCCTGCGGCAATGCAGTCTACCCCGAAGCTGGCCTCATCAAGGCGCGGCGTCAGGAAATGATCGCGAACCGGGAGGAAACCATCGCCTGGCTCACCAGCAACGGCATAGAGGTGCAGCCCGGAAGCCAGGCCAACATGTTCATGGTGGACTGGAAGACCAAGCCGGCCAAGGTCATGCAGGCCGCACTGATCGCCACACCGGAAAAGGTCCAGATCGGGCGCAACTGGGCGATCTGGCCCACCGTCTCACGCGTCACCGTCGGTTCGACAGACGACATGGCGAAGTTCCGCGCAGCAGTGGGCAAGATTTACAAGGCCTGACCCTTAAAAAGCCGAAGAAGGGCGCCCGGTGCGGTCCGGGCGCCCTTTTCTGTGCATCGACAGGTTGGCTGCGCATTTCGACCAATTTCCGTCATTAGTGTCCTGTTCGCGCGCCCCGAAAGCGGTCAGTTGCTCATGCCTTGTATTTCATATGCCTCAAGCAGCGGCCACAAAATCTCTGCGTTTATACCCTGTTGTTCGACCGCATTTCGAAGAGCATAAAATTCGTCATCGGTCTTTATCCGGCCCTGGCGAACCACCCGCTGCACGACCTTCGAAAAGCGCGCTCTCACCTCGGTCAGCGTTGGTAAGCCCTTCTCCGAAAGCTCGCTGTTGCACTTCGCCACATCGGGAGCAGCCCAATCATCCGTGTATTC
>NZ_JBEGHU010000008.1:0-67712 GCF_040676415.1 Sphingobium sp. LSP13-1-1.1
CATCACTGGTGGTGGTCGCGGCGACGCTGGGCCAGTTCGACCTGCCGGTGGAGGGTGTCGCCTTCATCCTGGCGGTGGACCATTTCATGGACATGGGCCGTACCGCGACCAATGTGCTGGGCAATGCGATCGCCACCAGCGTCATCACCAAATGGGAGGGCATGCTGGAGGTCGAGGAACCGGAATATGTGCCCCATCCCAAGGCACCGGCGCATGGCGCAGCGCACGGCCGCGCCGGGCTGGAGCTGGCCCCCGACATGATGAACGAGGAAAAGGGGCGTTAGGGCGCGTCCAGATCGCTGGAGCGTCGTGCGCAAAAATGGGAACTGGTTTTGCGCAAGAACAATGCGACATCAAAAGCATAGAGCGCGCTGCATGCCTCGGATTTAACGCAACGCGCTCCAGTCGCTGCTAATCCTTCTTCGCCGCCGCAGCCCAATAGGCCAGGCTGCGCGCAAAGCCTGCGAAGCCGCGCTCCAGCGCGGCGCCGCTTTCACCATGCGGACGGCCCTCGGCATCCAGCGTATCCCCGATCTGGCCGACGCTGAGGCGTTCCGGAAGCACCGCCATGCCCATGGCGTTCAGCGTTACTGTCCAGGCGGCGTGGCTGTTGACCCCGGCATAGCGCCCCATTGAATAGCTGGCGATGCCGGCAGGGCGGCGGTCGAATTCCTTGAGGAAATGGTCCGTGAGGTTCTTGAGACCCGGCTGCACGCCGCGATTATATTCGCCTGCGACGAAGACGAAGGCATCGGCGGCGGCAAGGCGTTGCGCCAGGGCCTCCATGGCGGGGGGTGCCTCGCCCGGCGGATAGTCGCTGTAGCGCATATCGAGCATGGGCAGGCCGACCGCCATCGCATCGACCAGTTCCGCCTTGTGACCGAGCGCCTGGAAGCCGTGGATCAGATAATCGGCAAGGCGTATGCCCAGCCGGCCCCGACGGTAGGAGCCGTAAAGGACGAGGATGTCGAGCGCCATGAAAGACTCCCTTGGTGGTTCAGGGGAAGTGTCGCACCGGCGACAGATGTCGTCCAGACGTCATGCGGCCGGCCCGGTCCTGTACATCCGTTGCGCCGAAATCAGCGCAATTTGGCAATGTTGAGCCCGTCCTGCTTGGCACGAGCCTTTACCGATTCCTCGCTGCGCGTAAGGGCCTTGGCGATCGCCTTGAGCGCCATGCCCTTCCTGGCCAGCGTGTGGAGCTTTTGCAGCTCATCCGCCGTCCAGGGCTGCTTGTGGCGCTCGAAGCGTTCGCCTGCCATCTCTATCAATCCGCGAAGGGATCGCGCACGAGGATGGTGTCCTCGCGCTCGGGGCTGGTGGAGACGAGGGTGACCGGGCAACCGATCAGTTCCTCGATCCGGCGGATATATTTGACCGCCTGCGCCGGAAGATCCGCCCAGCTGCGGGCACCCGCCGTCGTATCCTGCCAGCCTTCGATATCCTCGTAGATCGGCTCGGCCTTGGCCTGATCCTGAGCATGGGCGGGGAGATAATCATAAGTCTGGTCGCCAATCCGGTAGCCGACGCAGATCTTGAGCGTGTCGAAACCATCCAGCACGTCAAGCTTGGTAAGCGCGATTCCGGTGACGCCCGACACGGCGACCGACTGGCGCACCAGCACGGCGTCGAACCAGCCGCAGCGGCGCTTGCGCCCGGTGACGGTGCCGAATTCATGGCCACGTTCGCCCAGGCGCTGGCCGACCTCATTCTCCTGCTCGGTCGGGAAAGGGCCGGAGCCGACGCGGGTGGTGTAGGCCTTGACGATGCCCAGCACGAAGCCGGCGCCATTGGGGCCAAGGCCCGTGCCGCTCGCTGCCGTGCCCGCCACCGTGTTGGAGGAGGTGACGAAGGGATAGGTGCCATGATCGATGTCGAGCAACGTACCCTGCGCGCCTTCGAACAGGATGCGCCTGCCCTCCGCCTTGGCCTTGTTGAGCGTCAGCCAGACAGGCTTGACGAAAGGCAGGATGAAGCCGGCGATGTCGCGCAGTTCGGCCATCAGCGCGTCGCGGTCGATCGGCGCCTCGTTGAACCCGACGCGCAGCGCGTCATGATGCGCGGTCAGCCGGTCGAGTTGCGGACCGAGATCGTCGAGATGGGCAAGGTCGCAGACGCGGATGGCGCGGCGACCGACCTTGTCCTCATAGGCCGGCCCAATGCCGCGGCGGGTGGTGCCGATCTTGCCCGCGCCGCTCGCATCTTCCCGCAAACCGTCGAGATCGCGGTGGAAGGGCAGGATCAGCGGGCAGGTTTCGGCGATCTGGAGATTGTCCGGGGTGATCTCCACTCCCTGCCCCTTCAGCTTCGCGACTTCATCGCGGAAGTGCCAGGGATCCAGCACCACGCCATTGCCGATCACCGACAGCGTACCGCGCACGATGCCCGACGGGAGCAGGGAGAGCTTGTAGACCTTCTCGCCCACGACCAGCGTGTGACCGGCATTATGGCCGCCCTGGAAGCGGGCGACGACGTCGGCGCGTTCCGACAGCCAGTCGACGATCTTGCCCTTGCCTTCGTCGCCCCACTGGGCGCCGATCACGGTCACATTTGCCACAGATACAGTCCTCCGCCCGCCGCGCGGACCGGCCATGCCCTTCGACGGGACTCGGCATGCCGGTGGGATAGGGTGGATGCCGGGGCATCCTGCGGGGCGCGCGTTAGCCGGGCATGGCGGACGCGTCAAGGCGAAGGCGTTACACTTTGATACAGCGGGAGGGCTTTACGCGACCGGCCGGTTCGGCAAGCTCCCGGTCCGGATAGGAAAGGACGGGCCCATGCGGCGATTCATGACGGAAGCATTGCTGGGGCTGGGGCTGATGCTGGTCGCATCGGGCAGCGAGGCGCAGGGCCTGCGCGAACGCTGGCGAACGCGGATGACGGAGGGGCAGCAAAGCGCGCCCGGCGGTCAGACCATGGCCTATGGCAAGGATGGCCTGCAGGTGCTGGACTATTGGCCGGCCGAATCGAAAAAGGCGCCGCTGGTCGTCTTCGTCCATGGCGGTGGATGGAAACGGGGAAGCAAGGACAACGCCACCGGGGTCGCCAAGGTCAGGCATTATCACGAACTCGGCTATGCCTTCGCCTCCGTCAATTATCGGCTGGTGCCTGATGCGACGGTGGAGCAGCAGGCGCAGGATGTCGCGGACGCTCTGGCCTTTCTGCGGAGCAAGGCGCAAGACTTGGGCTTCGAGTCCGGCCGGATCACGCTGATGGGACATAGCGCAGGCGCGCATCTGGTGGCGCTGGTGGGCACCGACATGCGCTATTTCACCAAGGCGGGATTGACGCCCGATGCCGTGCGTGGGGTGATCCTGCTGGATGGCGCAGCCTATGATGTCGGCCGCCAGATGGCGGAGGGCGGGCGCTTCATGGCCGGCACCTATGCGCAGGCATTCGGTACCGATCCGGCGCGACAGAGGGCGCTGTCACCAACATTTCATGCCGAAAAACCCGATGCGCCAAGCTTTCTGATCCTGCATGTCGACCGCGCGGACGGCGCGGCGCAGTCCGAGGCGCTGGCGGCGGCGCTGCGCCAGGCGGGAACGCCGGTGGAGATCGCGGCGCTGGAGGGCCAGGGCCTTCGCGGGCATATGCAGGTCAACCGTTCCATGGGAGATCCCGATTATCCGGGGACCGCCATCGTCGATCATTATCTACGCCGCATCTTCGGTCAGTAGGCGCGCGGTTCGTCGCCGTCGAGCCAGTGGGAGCAGCGCAGCGCCTTGCCATCCTCCTCCCCCGTCAACGCGGCGATGGTCTGCCAGCCCTCACCCCGCAATTGCGCGGCGCGTGCCGTGTCATGGCGCAGCGGCAGGAACAGCCGCCTGGGCGCTTCGCCGCCAAAGCCCGCATCGATCAACGGATCGGGATAGAGGGAAAAGCCCATCGCCGGTTCATCCGAGCCGTCGGCGCGCATGATCGCATAGCTGCCGCCCCGGCCGATCTCTCCGGTGAACCCTTCCGCGAAGATCGAGAAGCCGAACCAGTTCTGATATTCGAAGCCGTGCCGTTCGGTGGGATCGAGCGTCAGCGTGATGTCCCAGCCGATCGGCCTGGCGATGGCGCGCAGGCCCGCGATCCGGCTGTCGATGGCGCCGCCCAGTTCGGCATTCAGCGCTTCCAGCCGCTCCATCGCCGCGTGGAACGGGCCGGTGCCCTCGATCAACGGCAGATAGGCGGCAGCGGCCGGGCTGATCGCCGCGAGCGCGCCCGCATCCTTGGCGTCGAGTTCGGCGCGCACGGCTTCGATCTCTTCCGACGCAAGCGGCAGAGGGCCGGCGGCGAGCATGTCGATCAGGTCCGGCAGGGTGAAGTCGATCGTTATGCCTGTGACCCCGGCCGCCTGCAGCGCCTCTATGGCGACGTTCACGATCTCCACGGCTGCCGCGACGCTGTCGCTGCCGATCAGCTCGGCGCCGACCTGGAAGCGCTCCCGCTCGGGGCGGAGCTGATTCGCACGCAGACGGATGACCGGGCCCGCATAGGACAGGCGGAGCGGACGCGGGGCGGAAGCCAGGCGCGTGGCGGCGATGCGGCCGACCTGCGCGGTCATGTCCGGCCGCAGGGCCAGGCTGCGCTGCGAAACCGGGTCGATGGCGCGGACGAGATCCTGCGCGCGCATGGATTTAAGGCGACCGACCAGCGAATCCTCGAACTCCGCGATCGGCGGCATCACCCGCTCATAGCCATGGGCGGAGGCGGTATCGAGCACGCGGCGCGCAAGGCGCGCCGACGCCTCGGCCTGCGGCGGCAGGCGATCGGAAAGTCCCTCGGGAAGGAGGCCGGGCGGGATCGTGGCGCTCGTCATGGTCATGGGGCTGGCCTTTAGCGAATTATGCGCGCAAGGCCAGCCCGAACCATATCAGACGAAGCGGAGAAGCTTCACCGTCTTGACGCCTGCCAGCTTGCAGATGTCGTTGAGGACGGTTTCGTTGACCACGCCATCGACCGACAGCAGCAGCACGGCTTCGCCGCCCTGGTTGCGCCGGCCAAGGTGGAAGGTGCCGATATTGACGTTCGCTTCGCCCAGCGTCGAACCCAGGCGGCCGATGAAGCCCGGCGCGTCCTGGTTGACGATGTAGAGCATGTGTCCTGCAAGGTCGGCCTCGACCTTGATGCCGAACAGTTCGACCAGGCGCGCCTGCGCATTGCCGAACAGCGTGCCCGCGACGGACTTGTCGCCGTTTTCCGTCTTCACGGTCACACGGACCAGCGTCTGATAGTCACCCTCGCGGTCATGCCGGACTTCCCGGACGTCGAGGCCGCGTTCCTTCGCCAGGAAGGGCGCGTTGACCATGTTCACCGTGTCCGAATAGACGCGCATCAGGCCGGCCAGCACCGCCGCCGTGATCGGCTTCTGGTTGAGTTCGGCGGCATGGCCCTCGACCTCCACCGCGACGCTCTGGATGCGGTCGCCCTCAAGCTGGCCGACCAGGCTGCCCAGCTCCTCCGCCAGCGCCATATAGGGCTTGAGCTTCGGGGCTTCCTCCGCCGACAGCGACGGCACGTTGAGGGCATTGGTGATGCCCCCGTCGAGCAGATAATCGCTGAGCTGTTCCGCGACCTGGAGCGCGACATTGACCTGCGCCTCGTCGGTCGATGCGCCCAGATGCGGCGTGCAGATGAAGTTGGGCGTGCCGAACAGCGGCGATTCCTTGGCCGGTTCGGTCACGAACACGTCGAGTGCGGCACCCGCGACATGGCCCGAATCCATCGCTTCCTTGAGCGCGGCCTCGTCGATCAGCCCGCCGCGCGCGCAGTTGATGATGCGCACGCCCTTCTTCGTCTTGGCCAGATTTTCCTTGCTCAGGATATTGCGCGTCTGGTCGGTCAGCGGCGTGTGCAGCGTGATGAAGTCGGCCTTCGCCAGCAGCGTGTCGAGATCCGCCTTTTCCACGCCCATTTCGACGGCGCGTTCGGGCGTCAGGAAGGGGTCGAAGGCGACGACCTTCATCTTGAGGCCCAGCGCGCGGCTGGCGACGATCGAACCGATATTGCCGGCGCCGATCAGGCCCAGCGTCTTGCCGGTGACTTCCACGCCCATGAAGCCGTTCTTCGGCCACAGGCCCTGCTGCGTCTGGGTGTTGGCTTCCGGCAACTGGCGGGCCAGCGCGAACATGAGCGCGATGGCATGTTCCGCGGTGGTGATCGAATTGCCGAACGGCGTGTTCATGACGATCACGCCCTTGGCCGACGCCGCCGGAATGTCGACATTGTCCACGCCGATGCCGGCGCGGCCGATGACCTTCAGGTTGGTCGCGTGGTCGAGAATATCCTTGGTGACCTTGGTCGAGCTGCGGATGGCGAGGCCATCATACTGGCCGATGATCGCCTTCAGTTCATCCGGGGTCTTGCCGGTGATCTCGTCGACGTCGACGCCGCGCTCACGGAAGATCGCGGCGGCGCGGGGGTCCATCTTGTCGGAAATAAGTACCTTGGGCATGACGAATTGCCTTTCAATTCATCATCCTGACGAAAGTCAGGATCTCAGGCGGTGCAGTCGTACCTGGAGGCCTGAGATCCGGTCTTCGCCGGATGACGGGGATTTGGGAGAGGTTTGTTAAGCAGCCTTGGCCGTCGCATAGGCCCAGTCGAGCCACGGCCCCAGCGCCTCGATATCGGCGGTCTCGACCGTAGCGCCGCACCAGATGCGCAGGCCCGCCGGGGCGTCGCGATAGCCCGCGACGTCATAGGCGGCGCCTTCCTTCTCGAGCAGGCCGGCCATGCTCTTGATGAAGGCTTCGTCCGCACCCTCGACGGTCAGGCAGACGCTGGTGGTCGAACGGGTCGCCGGATCGGCGGCGAGATGACCAAGCCAGTCGCGTTCCTCGACGATCCTGTTCAGCGCCGCCGCATTGGCGTTGCTGCGCGCGATCAGACCGGAAAGGCCGCCCAGGGACTTGCCCCATTCCAGCGCGAAGATCGCATCCTCGACCGCCAGCATGGACGGGGTGTTGATCGTCTCGCCCTTGAAGATGCCTTCGGCGAGCTTCCCCTTCGCCATCAGGCGGAAGACCTTGGGCAGCGGCCAGGACGGCGTGTGGGTTTCCAGACGCTCCACGGCGCGGGGGCCGAGGATCAGCACGCCATGGCCGCCCTCGCCGCCCAGCACCTTCTGCCAGGAGAAGGTGGCGACGTCGATCTTGGTCCAGTCGATCTCATAGGCGAACACGGCGCTGGTCGCGTCGGCGAAGGTCAGGCCTTCGCGGTCGGCCGGAATCCAGTCGGCGTTCGGCACGCGCACGCCCGAGGTGGTGCCGTTCCAGGTGAACAGCACGTCATGGGCGAAGTTCACACCGTTCAGGTCGGGCAACTGGCCATAGTCGGCGCGGATGATCGTGGGGTCGAGCTTCAACTGCTTGGCGGCGTCCGTCACCCAGCCTTCGCCGAAGCTTTCCCAGGCGAGCGTCGTCACCGGGCGGGCGCCCAGCATGGTCCACATCGCCATTTCGAAGGCGCCCGTGTCGGAGCCCGGCACGATGCCGATGCGATGGGTTTCGGGCAGGTTGAGCAGTTCGCGCATCAGGTCGATGCAATAAGCGAGGCGGGTCTTGCCAATCTTGGCGCGATGCGAGCGGCCGAGAGAGTCAGCGCTCAGCTTGTCGGCGCTCCAGCCTGGAGGCTTGGCGCAGGGACCGGAAGAGAAATAGGGGCGGGCCGGACGGTTGGCGGGCTTTTCAGCAGGCGCAAGGGTGGCGTCAACGGCAGTCAGATCAGTCATGTAATGCTTCTCCTTACAGAGAGCACGCGCGGCGTTGGGACCGCGTGGCCCGCTGGCCGCCCTAAAGTGTCCGGCCAAAGAGTCAAGTTGAATGTCTGGACGCGATGAGCCGAGCCAGCCGTTAACCCCTCAGCCAGCGGGACGTGGTAAAGGATTGCGTCATGATTGAGCGGGTTAGGGGGAAAGCGATTTTTCGCGGCCTGGGGCTGGCGGCTGTCGCGGCCGCCATGCTGACGCTGGCAGGCTGCGGCGGCGACCTGGTCCCGCGCGGCCGGGTGGAACGCCCGGCAAAGCCGCCAAGGGCCACCCGGCCAGCCGCTCCGCCAACCATGGAGGTCCGGCAATGCATGGCGAAGCTGCAATCGCAATCCGTCCTGTTCACACCCCTTCCCGACCAGAATTTCGGGGGCGGGTGCAGCGCCTATGGCAGCGTCAAGCTGCTCGATATCGGCGTGCCCGCGACCAATCTGGGCGCGATGACCTGCAACCTCGCGGCCAATTTCGCGGCCTGGGCCCGTTTCGGCGTGCAGCCTGCCGCGCGGTTGATCCTGGGGGCGGAGGTCGAGAAGATAGAAACCTTCGGCACCTATAATTGCCGGCCGATCGCGGGAAGCGGGAAGCTGAGCGAACATGCGCACAGCAATGCGGTCGACGTGTCGGGCTTCGTGCTGAGCGACGGGCGACACATCACCATCGAGAAGGACTGGAACGGCGACAAGCGCGTCAGGCAGTTTCTGGAGATCATCCACGCCAGCGCCTGCAAGCGGTTCAGCACCGTGCTGAGCCCCGATTACAACGCCGCCCATCACGATCATTTTCATTTCGACATGGGCGGCCGCGGCGGCTTTTGCCGCTAAGCGGAAACGGGAAACATGGCGGCTTTTGCCGCTAAGCGGGAACGGGAAACATGGCGGCTTTTGCCGCTGAGCGGAAACAGGAACATGGCGGCTCCTGCCGCTTGGCGAGTCCATGAAGCGGGCCGAACTTAACGGCATTTAATCTTAACCGCCTTGGCTTTGTCACCTTGGCCGCCTACCTTGGTGAAAATGACCAGAAAAGAAATCGAAGAACGCAAATTCCGCCCCGCCCGTCAGGAAGCCGCCGACGCCCGCAAGGGGGTGGAAACACCGCAGACCAGCAGCGCCGCCTATCGCCTGGCCTTCCAGGACACCGAATTCCTGCTGCGGGAGGACCTGCGGCCGGTGCGGTTCCAGCTCGAATTGCTGAAGCCTCAACTGCTGATGGACGAGGCGAAGATCGAATCGACCTTCGTCTTCTACGGATCGGCGCGCATCCCCGAACCGGAGCAGGTGCAGGCGCGCATCGACGCCGCGACCACGCCCGAACAGAAGCGCATCGCTGAAAATCTGGGTCGAAAGGCGCGCTATTATGACGAGGCGCGCAAGCTGGCGCGGATCGCGGCGCAATATCCGGTGAACGAAGCGGGATGCCGCCATTTCGTCGTCTGTTCGGGCGGCGGCCCCTCGATCATGGAGGCGGCCAATCGCGGCGCCGACGATGTGGGCGCCACCACCATCGGCATGAACATCGTGCTGCCCCATGAGCAGGCGCCCAACCGCTTCGTCACGCCGGAATTGAGCTTCCAGTTCCATTATTTTGCCCTGCGCAAGATGCATTTCCTGCTTCGGGCACGGGCGCTGGCGGTATTTCCCGGCGGCTTCGGCACGTTCGACGAGATGTTCGAACTGCTGACGCTGATCCAGACCGGCAAGATGAAGCCGATCCCGGTGCTGCTGTTCGGGCGCGAGTTCTGGACGCGGGTGGTGGATTTCGAGGCGCTGGCCGACGAAGGCGTGATCTCGCCTTCGGACCTCAACCTGCTGACCTGGGTCGAGACGGCGGAGGAAGCGTGGCACGCCGTGCAGAGCTTCTATCAGGACAGTGAAGCGCCGGACTGCGGGTAACGCGCCTGATGCTCATGCGAAGGCAGGAGCACGGACTCCTTCTTCTTCCGCCTTGCCCTCTTCCCCGCGCGGGACTAGGGCCCGGCCATGCGTCCCGACCTCGCCCATGTCGACACCTGGATCTTCGATCTGGACAATACGCTCTACCCGGCGAAGGCGGACCTGTTTGCCCTGATCGACGTCAAGATGGGCGAATTCATCCAGGGCCTGCTCGGCTGCGATCCGGTCGTGGCGAGGGAAACGCAGAAGCGCTATTTCCTGGAACATGGCACGACGCTCTCCGGCCTGATGCACCATCATGGCATAGAGCCGCAGGCGTTCCTGGACTATGTCCACGACATTTCCATGGACCGGCTGGAGGTGGACGAGGCGCTGAACGCCCATATCGCGGCGCTGCCGGGGCGGCGGCTGATCTTCACCAACGGCGATGGGGCCTATGCGACGCGGGTGCTGGACCGGCTGGGCCTTTCCGGCGCGTTCGAGCTGATCCACGACATCCACGCCTGCCAATATGTGCCCAAGCCCGATCCGTCGGGCTATGCGGAATTGTGCCGTGTTCACAATGTCGATCCGACCCGCGCCGCCTTTTTCGAGGATATGGCGCGCAATCTGCGCCCGGCCAAGGCGATCGGCATGACCACCATCTGGGTCAATAACGGCTCCGAAGCCGGCGATCATGGCCATCATCCCGACTTCATCGATTTCGAAACCGACCATCTGACGCCGTTCCTGGCGGATATTTTTGGGGAAAAGCCATGAGCAACGAACTGATCGCCATCATCGACGCCGCCTGGGAGGACCGGGCCAACGTCAACCTCCAGACGCAGGGCGAGGTCCGCCAGGCGGTCGACAAGGCGCTGGCCCTGCTGGACAAGGGCGCACAGCGCGTGGCGGAGCCGACCGCGGAAGGATGGCAGGTCAACCAGTGGGCGAAGAAGGCGGTGCTGCTCTCCTTCCGCCTGAACGACAATGTCATGATCGACAACGGGCCCGGCGCCGGCCATTGGTGGGACAAGGTGCCGAGCAAATTTGCCGGCTGGGACGAGGCGGCCTTCCGCGCCGCCGGTTTCCGGGCCGTGCCGGGCAGCTTTGCCCGCGCTGGTTCGCACATTGCCAGGAACGTCATCCTGATGCCAAGCTTCGTCAATATCGGCGCCTTCGTCGATGAAGGCACGATGGTCGACACCTGGGTGACGGTGGGAAGCTGCGCGCAGATCGGCAAGAATGTGCACCTTTCCGGCGGCGTGGGCATTGGCGGCGTGCTGGAGCCGTTGCAGGCCGATCCGGTGATCATCGAGGACGACTGCTTCATCGGCGCGCGGTCCGAAGTCGTGGAAGGCGTGCGCATCGGCAAGGGATCGGTGCTGTCGATGGGCGTGTTCATCGGCATGTCCACCAAGATCATCGATCGCGCCACGGGCGAAGTGTTCATCGGCGAAGTGCCGCCCTATTCGGTGGTCGTGCCCGGCAGCCTGCCCGGCAAGCCGCTGCCCGACGGGACGCCGGGGCCGAGCCTCTATTGCGCCGTGATCGTGAAGCGCGTCGACGCGCAGACGCGGTCGAAGACCGGGATCAACGAACTGCTGCGCGATTGAAGGCACGCCGCCATTCCGCCCATGCGGGCCTGCGAAGCGTGAACGAAATGGCGACGCACCTTCGACGTCTCTAGATCAAAGCGGCATGACTTCCTAAATGAGTGTCATGCCGCCCTCGACGCCCGATAACTCCCCGCTCCCGCCCATATGGGCGACGATGCGGCGGTTCTTTCCCTATCTCTGGCCCGCCGACGCCCCCGCGCTGCGGCGGCGCGTCGCCATCGCCATGCTGCTGGTGCTGGTGGCGAAGGTCGTCAGCCTGGCCATGCCCTTCGCCTACAAGGGCGCGGTCGATCGCATGGCGCCGGGCATGGAATCCGGCGCGGGCCTCGCCATCGCGCTGGTCGTCGCCTATGCGGGCGCGCGCTTCGGCAGCGTGCTGTTCGACAATCTGCGCAACGCCATTTTCGAGCGGGTCGGGCAGGAAGCAGGACGGCGGCTGGCCGACGATGTGTTCGTCCACCTGCACCGCCTGTCGCTGCGCTTCCATCTCGACCGGCGGACCGGCGCGGTTACCAAGATCGTGGAGCGCGGCACGAAAAGCATCGACACGATGCTGTATTTCCTCCTCTTCAACATCGCGCCGACGGTGCTGGAACTGGCGGCGGTCTGCGTCATCTTCTTCGTGAAATTCGGCGCCGGCCTGGTTGCAGCGACGCTGGTGATGGTGGCGCTCTATATCTGGTTCACCCGGACGATCACCGAATGGCGCAACCAGCTTCGCCGCGACATGGTGGATATGGACACCAATGCGGTGGCCCATGCCGTGGACAGCCTGCTCAATTTCGAGACGGTCAAATATTTCGGCGCCGAGGAGCGCGAAGCCACCCGGTACGGCAAGGCGATGCGGCGTTACGCCGAAGCGGCGGTAAAGTCGGAGAACAGCCTGGCCTGGCTCAATATCGGCCAGTCGCTGATCACCAACCTGATGATGGCGGGGGCCATGGGCTATACCGTCTGGGGATGGAGCCATGGGCAGTTCTCGACCGGCGACGTGGTGCTGGTGAATACGCTGCTGAGCCAGCTTTTCCGGCCGCTCGACCTGCTGGGGATGGTCTACCGGACGATCCGCCAGGGGCTGATCGACATGGAGGCGATGTACAAGCTGATCGACACGCAGGCCGAGATCAGCGATGCGCCCGGCGCGCCGATGCTGCATGTGGAGGCAGGCGAGGTGCGCTTCGACCATGTGCATTTCGGCTATGATCCCGAACGGGAGATATTGCACGGCGTGAGCTTCACCGTGCCGGCTGGCAGGACGCTGGCCATCGTTGGCCCGTCCGGCGCGGGCAAGTCGACCATCGCGCGGCTGCTGTTCCGTTTCTACGACATTCAGGGCGGCCGGATCAGCATCGACGGGCAGGACATAGCGGCGGTGACGCAGCAGTCGCTGCGCGCGTCGATCGGCATCGTGCCGCAGGACATGGTGCTGTTCAACGACACGGTCGGCTATAATATCGGCTATGGGCGCGAGGGCGCGACGCAGGAGGAGATCGAGGCGGCGGCGAGGGCGGCGTCGATCCATGATTTCATCATGGGCCTGCCACTGGGTTATGCCACGCGGGTCGGCGAGCGGGGACTGAAGCTCTCCGGCGGTGAAAAGCAGAGGGTCGCGATCGCCCGCACGCTGCTGAAAGACCCGCCTGTACTGGTGCTGGACGAGGCGACCAGCGCGCTCGACAGCCGGACCGAGACGGAAATCCAGGACGTGCTGCGCAGCATTTCGCGCAAGCGCACGACGCTGATCGTCGCGCACCGCCTGTCCACCGTGGTCGATGCCGATGAGATCATCGTCATGGAAAAGGGCCGCGTGGTCGAGCGCGGGCGGCATGGCGATCTGGTCCGGGCGGATGGCCTTTACGCGGCGATGTGGGCGCGCCAGGCGACCGAGCGGGACGATATGCCGATGGAGCCGGGGATCGAGGATATTTTCGAGGTGGTGGAGGTCCCTGGGGGTCGGGCGTAAGGTGAAGTTGGGCACGCCCGTGGGCCGCTTGGCGGATCTAAGCCTGCTTCAACGGCGCTGACTCATCCTCGGAACCTGCTGATGGGGCGTAACCTAACAACCAGGCCTCGGCGTCATCCATCGACAGGAATGCCCGCACTCGGTCGTCGTCGGACAGCCGATTGGCTTGCAACTTGGACAGGTTGGAGCCCAAGACGACCGCATAGCGATCACCCCCGCCTTTGAGCACTTCATGCGGCAGTTTAAAGCTACTGATCGTCTCGGCGGGCTGTACCGGAGATAATCTGGCATCGACGAGAAACCTGAATGACCCGAACAGCCGACGAGCTGCGGAGGCGTTAGCCAGAAGCTCCTCGTTAAATCTTTCGACCTCCGAGACTGACATGATGCCGGCAATCTCGACGTGCACAAGTTTGTTTTTCTCGTCGATTCGAAACACAAACATGCACCGCCTCCTTCCAATCACTTTGGGCTGGCGAGGTTTATAAATTCTTTCCGGACCAGTTGTCCGCCCCGCGTTGGTGTCTCCTCGGCTACCGCGCCAACGATAATCACCGTCAGCGGCTTCCGTTTCCGCCGTCAGAGACGTTTATCTCAATATATCGTTCCGGCTGTGAGACTCTGTTTCCACCCTGGCGCCCCGGTTGATTTTGCTGCTGTCGGCCCTTATTTTCCCCATCGCGGACCGGGCCCCTCTGGCGTGCTGATTCCAGCGCGTGATGTCGGACCGCATCGGAGTTTCCGGTGCGACTGACGGTCTGGTTCAGACCACCCCCCATTCGCAGCGGACGCTCCGATCAACCTTGTCGTTGAACGAGAGGAGCATATGCCATGGAATTTCTCTTCGCGGACTGGCTGGGAACACCGGCCTGGTTCTGGCTGGCCTTTTTCGCCATCGTCGTCGCGCTGACCGCCTTCGACCTGGGTTTCCTGCACCGGGAGAACAAGGAAATCGGCATCAGGGAAAGCCTGAAGCTCTCCCTTTTCTACATCAGTATCGCCTGCGCGTTCGGCCTCTGGGTCTGGTTCGTGCGCGGGGCTGAGCCGGGGATGCAATATTTCACCGGCTTCTTCATCGAAAAGGCGCTGTCGATCGACAATGTCTTCGTCATCAGCCTGATCTTCACCTATTTCGCCATTCCGGCCCGGTACCAGTATCGCGCGCTGCTGTGGGGCATCATCGGCGTGATCGTACTGCGCGGCCTGATGATCGCGGGCGGGGCGATGCTGCTGCATCAGGCCTATTGGATATTGTACCTGTTCGCCGCCTTCCTGATCTTCACCGGCATCAAGATGATGTTCGGCGGCGATGAACCGATGGACGTGGGCAGGAACCCGCTGATCCGCTTCATTTCGAAGCATATGCGGGTGACGCCGGACCTGCATGGCGAGCATTTCCTGGCGCGCATGGCCGATCCGAAGACGGGCCGCATGGTGACGGCGGCGACGCCGCTGCTGCTGGCGCTGGTGGTGATCAACTTCGCCGACCTGGTGTTCGCCGTCGACAGCGTGCCGGCGATCTTCGCGATCACGACCGACACCTTCATCGTCTACACTTCCAACGTGATGGCGATATTGGGCCTGCGGGCGCTGTATTTCGCCCTGGCGGCGATGGTGCATCGCTTCCACTATCTGAAATATGCGCTGGCCGCGATCCTCGTCTTCATCGGCGCCAAGATCTTCGTGGCGGACTTCCTGCTGGGGGGCGACAAGTTTCCGCCCGTCGTCAGCCTGGGCGTGACCTTTGCGCTGATCGGCGCGGGCGTCGGCTGGTCGCTGTGGAAGACGCGGGAAGAGGCGCGGCGGATCGCCTAGGGCATCAAAAGCATAGAGCGATGTCCAAGCGATCGGAACCGGTCGCTGGTTGGGAAATCGCGGAAAACTAGGCTTCGGTAAAGCGGGCCGCGACTTCGGGAGGAACCCGGAGGATGCGGCCCGTCTGCCGGTCGATGATCGCCCAGGTGGACCGGGCCGACACCTTCACCTTGCCGTCAGGGCCCGTGAATTCCATGTGCCGGTCGAAGCGTGCGCCGCGCGGGCCTTCGGGAATCCAGGTGCGGACGCTGACCGTTTCACCCCGCTGCACATTGCCGCGATAATCGATCTCATGCCGGGTGACGACCCAGACATAGGCATCCAGATGTTCGGGCGCGGCGTCGCGCGTCCAATGTTCGGTGGCGACCTGCTCCATCCACTGGACCCAGACGGCATTGTTCACATGGCCCAATATGTCGATATGTTCGGGGCCAGCGGTGAATTGAGTGGCGTAGGTGGAGGGCATCAGTCCGCCACACCCAATTGCCAGAGAATGAAGGCGAATTCCTCCGCCGTTTCGCGGAGGCTTTCGAAGCGGCCCGACTTGCCGCCATGGCCCGCGCCCATATTGGTCTTGAGGATAAGGATATTGTCATCGCTTTTGGTGGCGCGCAGCTTCGCCACCCATTTGGCGGGTTCCCAATAGGTGACGCGAGGGTCGTTGAGGCCGGCTGTCACCATCAGCGGCGGATAGGCCTGGGCGCTGACATTGCTGTAGGGATCATAGGACAGGATGGTCTCGAACGCCGCCTTGTCCTCGATCGGATTGCCCCATTCGGGCCACTCTCCGGGCGTCAGCGGCAATGTCTCGTCCAGCATGGTGT
Organism: Sphingobium sp. LSP13-1-1.1; assembly: GCF_040676415.1. Taxonomy (NCBI): domain Bacteria; kingdom Pseudomonadati; phylum Pseudomonadota; class Alphaproteobacteria; order Sphingomonadales; family Sphingobiaceae; genus Sphingobium; species Sphingobium sp. LSP13-1-1.1. Next base: position 15,849 of record NZ_JBEGHU010000008.1, read on the forward strand.
TGAGCACGTCGACGAAGGGGACATGCGCCACCACGGCGCCCCATAGCGCGGGATCGCTGTTGATCACCGCCCCCATCAGTTCACCGCCCGCAGAGCCGCCGGAGATGCTGATCCTGCCCTTCGAGGTATAGCCGCGCTCGATCAGTCCCTTCGCCACATCCACGAAATCGGTGAACGTGTTGGTCCGCTTTTCGAGCTTTCCATCGAGATACCATTGCTGGCCAAGATCATCGCCGCCCCGGATATGGGCGAGCGCGAAGGCAAAGCCCCGGTCCAGCAGGGAAAGCCGGCTGGTGGAGAAGCCCGGCTCCATCGCAATGCCGTAGGCGCCATAGCCATAGAGGTGGAGCGGCGCGCTGCCGTCGCGCGGAAGGTCTTTCGGATAGACGATGGATACCGGGATCGGCGTGCCGTCGCGGGCCGGGACCATCAGCCGTTCCGTCGCGTAGCGGGTCGCGTCATAGCCCGACGGAATTTCCTGCACCTTCAGCACTTCAAGCTCGCCGGTGGCGAGGTGATAATCATAGATCGTGTCGGGCGTGACCATCGATTCATAGCCGATGCGCAGCCTGGTCACGTCATATTCGGGATTGTCGTCGAGGCTCGCCGAATAGCTGGCTTCCGGAAAGGGAATGCGCCGGGGCGAATGCGTGGCATAGTCGCGCAGCTCGATCTGGTCGAGGCCGTCCTGCCGCCCCTCGGTGACGTAGAAGCCCTTGAACAACGTGAAATCGGTCAGGTAGAAATGCGGGTCGGCACCGATGATCTCTTCCCATTGGCCGGGCGTTTCGAGCGACGCCTTCACCAGCCGGAAATTGGGATGAACGTCGTTGGTGCGGATGTAGAGCGTCCCTTCATGCTCATCGACTTCATATTCGCGGCCGGGCTGGCGCGGCGCGACGAGCAGCGGGGGTGCCGTGGGATTGTCCGCGGGAAGCAGCCAGACCTCGCTGGTGACATGGTCGCCGGTCGCGATCACGATCCATTTTTCCGATGAGGTGAGGCCGACCGAGACGCGGAACCCCTCATCATCCTCATGGAACAGCTCTACATCGCTTTCCACCGGCTGGCCCAGCCAGTGGAGGCGGGTATTGTCGGTGCGCCATTGTTCATTGGCGATGCCGTAGAGCAAGCCCTTGCTGTCGCCGGTCCACACCAGCGAGGACAGGGTATCGGGGATCACCTCCGGCAGGATTTCGCCGGTGAAGAGATCCTTGATCCGCGCCTCGAACCGTTCGGAGCCATCATTGTCGATGGCATAGGCGAGATAGCGGCCGTCCGGGCTGACCGACAGGGCGCCCAGGCGGAAATAATCATGCCCCTGCGCCAACGCGGGTTCGTCCAGGATGAGTTGATCCTGCGCGCTGTCATCCCCGGCAGCCACCGGCTTGCGATACCATTTGCGATATTGCGCGCCGACCTCGAACGCGCGCCAGTAGATATAGTCGCCGTCCTTCTGCGGGACGGAGCTGTCATCCTCCTTGATGCGGCCCTTCATCTCCTCGAACAGGCGGTCGGTCAGCGCCTTGCGCGGCTGCATGGCCGCTTCGAAAAACGCATTCTCCTCCTCCAGATAGGACAGCACTTCCCTGTCCGTCACCTCCGGATAGCCGGGGTCGCGCAGCCAGGCATAGGGATCCTCCACCGTGATGCCGTGACGGGTGAAGCTGTGCGGGCGGCGGTCGGCGGAAGGAACTGCGGAGGGAGCGGTCATTCAATGTCCTGATCTGGCGAAACTGTGCTGGTCTGCTTATGTTGGCGGCCATAGGCCCTGCGCAAGAGGGCCGACAAGTCCAAGGGAAATTTGATGTCCACTTATGAAGATCGCCTGAAAGCGTTGCGCGCCCAACTGGTGCGCGTGGCGCTGGACGGCTTTGTCGTGCCGCTGACTGACGAGCATATGAGCGAATATGTGGGCGCCTATGCGCAGCGGCTGGCGTGGCTGACGGGCTTTCAGGGTTCTGCCGGAAGCGCCGTGGTGTTGCCGGAGGAAGCCGCGATCTTCGTGGACGGCCGCTACACCTTGCAGGTGCGCGAGCAGGTGGACCGCGCGCATTGGCAATATGAGAGCGTGCCGCAAACCTCCGTCGCGGCGTGGCTGGGCGATCATGCCCCAGTCGGCGGGCGGATCGGTTACGATCCGTGGCTGCACACCCGCGCCTGGGTGAAGGCGGCGGGCGAGGCGCTGGCGGAGCGCGGCGCGGAGCTGGTGGCGGTGGACACCAACCCCGTAGACGCCGTCTGGCCCGATCGCCCTGCCCCCAGCGACGCCAGGCTGGTGGTGCACGAGGACCGCCATGCCGGGCAGTCGGCGGCGGAAAAACGACAGGCCATGGCCGACTGGCTCGTCACCCGGCATGCCGACGCCGTGGTTCTGTCCGCACTCGATTCCCTCGCCTGGACGTTCAATATTCGCGGCAAGGATGTGGAACGGACGCCGGTCGCGCTCGCCTATGCCATCGTCCATGCGGATGCGACGGCGGACCTGTATGTTGCGCCGGAGAAGATGGACGAAGCGGTGGCGAAGCATCTGGGCAATGCGGTGCGCGTGCATGATCGCTCGGCCTTCGCCGATGCGCTGGCGGGCTTTGCCGGCAAGACGGTCGCTGCCGATCCCGAACGCGCGGTCGCCGCCATATTCGAGGCGCTGGAGGCCGGCGGCGCGCATATATTGGCGCTGCGCGATCCGGCGGTGCTGCCCAAGGCGGTCAAGAACCCCATCGAGATCGCGGGCCACAAGGCGGCGCAGGCGCGGGACGGGGCGGCCTTGTCGCGCTTCCTGCACTGGATCGCGGCCGAGGCGCCGGGGGGCGGTGTCGACGAACTGGGCGCGGCGGCCCGGCTGGAGGCGTTCCGCAAGGAGACCGGGCTGCTGGAGGACCTGTCCTTCGACACCATTTCCGGCGCCGGGCCGAATGGCGCGGTGGTGCATTACCGCGTGGAGGAAAAGACGAACCGGCCGATCGAGAGCGGCAGTTTCTACCTGGTCGATTCCGGCGGGCAATATCGCGACGGCACGACCGACGTGACCCGCACCATCGCCATCGGCACGCCGACGCAGGAAATGAAGCGGCGCTTCACGCTGGTGCTGAAGGGGCATATCGCCCTGGCCCGCGCGCAGTTCCCGAAGGGGACGCGCGGCGGCCAGCTCGACGTGCTGGCGCGCCAGTTCCTCTGGGCGGAAGGGCTGGATTATGCCCATGGCACCGGCCATGGCGTGGGCAGCTTCCTGTCGGTGCATGAAGGGCCGCAGCGGATCGCGACATTCGGCGGCGGTGACGAGGCGCTTCAGGCGGGGATGATCCTTTCCAACGAGCCGGGTTATTACAAGACCGGCGAATATGGCATCCGCATCGAAAATCTGGTGCTGGTCGAACCCCGTGACGTGCCGGGCGCGGAGCGGGAGATGCTGGGGTTCGAGACGCTGACCTTCGCGCCGATCGACCGGAACGCGATCGCAACCGAACTGCTGACCGACGAGGAGCGTGCCTGGCTGGACGGCTATCACGCCCAGGTATGGCAGGTCGTCGGGCAGCAACTGGACGGCGCGGCGCTCGATTGGCTGAAGGCGGCCTGCGCGCCGCTGTAGCAGTGCCGATCTACTCCCCCGCGTCGTCCGGGCGCGCGGGGGCTGGCGTGTCGCGCGATTCGCGGGACTGGGCCTTGCGGCGACGCAGATTGTCCCGCAACGCCTGCGCCAATCGCTCTTTCCGTTGGTCCTGACCGTTTGTCATGGCCCGCCCATAATCAAATTGCATCTTCTGCCGCAAGCCGCCTTGACATGGCGCAAGGAGGGAGCCATAGGCCCGGCTCCGCTGGCGCTATAAGCCGGATGGAACCGAAATAGTGCTGCCGTAGCTCAGTGGTAGAGCGCATCCTTGGTAAGGCTGAGGTCGTGAGTTCAATCCTCACCGGCAGCACCATTTTTCCCGCATATCCTTGATTTACGCCGCCGTGGCATGGCGTTTTTTCGCCGCGCTTGTGGCGGTGGATCGTCAGCCATTGCGGGTGGGCAGCGGCCGCAGCCCTGTCGCTGCGCGAGGATTTTCGCGCCCTCAACGCCTCAGCAGGAACACGGCATGCTCCGCCAACAGATTGGCATTGGCATGGGTGGTCTCACGATCCCCTTTCAAAAACCATTGGCCGTCTATCGACCAGCCGCGATCCTTTACCAGGGCGCGGAAATCATCGACCGTGACATGGTGGATGTTGAGCGTGTCATACCATGTGTCGGGCAGCAGGCGCGTCACCGGCATGCGGCCGCCCCAGAACAGCGACAGCCGGCCGCGCCAATGGGCGAAATTGGGGAAGGAAACAAAGGCCTGCCTGCCGATGCGCAACAGTTCCTCCACCACCCGGTCGGGGCGGCGGGTGGTCTGCAGCGTCTGGCTGAGGATCGCATAGTCGAAGCTCGCTTCGGGATAATAGGCAAGGTCGGTGTCGGCGTCCCCCTGAACGACCGACAGGCCCCGGCCGACGGCCGCGGCGACATTGTGCGGGTCGATTTCCAGGCCCCGGGCATCGACCTGCTTGGTGTCGCGCAGCGCCGCCATCAGCGCGCCGTCGCCACAGCCCACGTCCAGTACCCTGGCGCCAGGGGTGACAGTGCGGGCGATCAGGGCAAGGTCGGGGCGCAGGCTCATGCGCGGCCGCCCTTCAGGAAGCCGTCCACCACACGGTTCAGTTCCGGGCATTCCAGCAGGAAGGCGTCATGGCCGAAGGGACTGGAGAGTTCGACGAAGCTGGCCTGCGCGCCGCCGGCGTTGAGGGCGTGGACGATCAGGCGGGATTCCGCCGTGGGATAGAGCCAGTCCGTATCGAAGCTGACCAGGCAGAAACGCGCCCTGGATTGGGCAAAGGCCCTGGCGAGGCTGCCGCCATGATCCTCCGCTATGTCATAATAGTCCATGGCCCGGGTGATGTAGAGATAGCTGTTGGCGTCGAACCGCTCGACGAAGCTCAATCCCTGATGCCGGAGATAGGATTCCACCTGGAAATCGGCGTCGAAGCCGAAGGTCTTGGCCCCGTTCGGGTTTTCCGGGCGCCCCTGCAAACGCCGTCCGAATTTCTCGGTAAGGCCTGCTTCGGAAAGATAGGTGATGTGCGCCGCCATGCGGGCCACCGCCAGCCCTGCGCTGGGGATCGAACCGCCCGCATAATAATCGCCGCCGCGCCAGTGGGGGTCGGCCATGATCGCCTGCCGACCGACCTCGTGAAAGGCGATGTTCTGGGCGCTGTGCCGCGCCGTGGAGGCGATGACGATGCAGCTTTCGACGCGGTCCGGACAGAGGGTGGGCCAGCTCAGCGCCTGCATGCCGCCCATCGAGCCGCCAATGACGGCATGGAGCCGGTCGACGCCCAGATGATCGAGCAACATCGCCTGGGCGCGGACCATGTCCGCTATGGTGATCACCGGAAAGCGCATCGCATAGGGATCGCCGGTGACGGGATCCAGGCTGGCCGGCCCGCTGGACCCCATGCAACTGCCGATCACATTGGCGCAGACGATGAAATGACGGGCGGGATCGACGGGCTTCCCCTCCCCCACCAGCCGCCACCACCAGCCGGGCTTGCCCGTGACGGGATGTTCCGACGCGACATATTGGTCGCCGGTCAGCGCGTGGCAGATGAGGATGACGTTGGACCGGTCCGCATTCATCCGCCCATAGGTTTCATAGGCGATGTCCACCGGGCCCAGCGCCGCGCCGCTGTCCAGCCGCAGCGGGCCGGGCAGGCGCGCCTGCCGCCGCAGGCCGAAACGGTTGTCATCGGGAAGGGACGCGCTGGCCATATCCGTTCGGGCTAGGACCGGGGCCGGGCTCTGTCAATCGGCCCTTCCTTCGCCTAGATGAACGGAATGACCGACCGTCCCGCCATCCCCATCGTCACCTATGGCCCGCTCTATCCCTATCTGGACGACGCGCTGGCGCGACGTTTCGCGGTCCACGCCCTTCCCGCGAATGCCGATCCCGCCGCGTTGCCCCCGCAGGTGCGGGAGGCGCGGGCGCTGGTATCCTTCGGATCGGTCGGCGCCTCCGCCGCGATCATGGACGCGCTGCCGAAGCTGGAGATGATCGGGCTGTTTTCGGTGGGCTATGACAAGGTCGATATCGATCATGCGCGGGCCGGGGGCATCCGCGTCACGAATACGCCGGACGTGCTGACCGATGACGTGGCCGACCTGGCGGTGGGCCTGCTCTACGCGACGGTGCGCAACATCGCGGCCAACGACCGGATGGTGCGGGCCGGGGATTGGGCGCGGGGCAACAGGCCTCCGCTTGCCGGGCGGTTGACGGGGCGGAGGATCGGAATTCTCGGGCTGGGCCGGATCGGGCGGGCCATCGCCCGGCGGCTGGAGCCGGTGGCCGGGGAAATCCTGTATCACAATCGGCGGGCGGCAGCGGACAGCCGCTATCGCTATGTGGCCGATCCGCTCGACCTTGCGCGGCAGAGCGACGTGATCATCGTCGCGACATCGGGCGGGCCGGAGGCGCAAGGGCTGGTAGGCGCGGCTATGCTGGACGCGCTGGGACCGGAGGGCGTGATAGTCAATATCAGCCGGGGCAGCGTGATCGATGAGGGCGCGCTGGTGGCGGCGCTGGCGGAAAGGCGGATCGCGGGTGCGGGTCTCGACGTGTTCGCGGACGAGCCGCATGTGCCGGAGGCCCTGTTCGCCATGGATCATGTGGTGCTGCAACCGCATCAGGGCAGCGCGACGGTCGAGACGCGCAAGGCGATGGCCGACCTGGTGTTGGCCAATCTGGACGCCTGGGCGGCCGGCGAGCCCCTGCTGACCCCGGTCGTATAAAGCGGCGCGGAAGGGACATCCAAGCGCTTTGCGTTTCGCCTCGATGACGCTAAAGCGCGGCGCATGACAAAGCCCGCCCCCAAAGACTGGATCCTTGGCATTTCGCCCTATGTCCCCGGCAAGTCGGCCGCCGATGACGGACGCCCGCTGGCGAAGCTGTCGGCCAATGAGAATCCCTTGGGCACCGGGGAAGCGGCGCGAGCCGCGATGGTCGCGGCGACGGCGGATCTGGCGACCTATCCCGATCCGGCCGCGACCGGGCTGCGCGAGGCGATCGCGGCGGCGCATGGACTGGACCCCGTGCGCGTGATTTACGGCACCGGATCGGACGAGCTGCTGCACATCGCGGCCAGCGCCTATGCCGGGCCGGGGGATGAGATCCTGTACGTCCGCTATGGTTTTTCGGTGTACGACATCGCCGCGCGGCGCGTCGGGGCGACGCCCGTCATCGCAGCGGATGCCGACTATGCGACCGACGTGGACGCGCTGCTCGCGGCGGTGACGGAAAAGACCAAGGTCGTCTTCCTCGCCAATCCCAACAATCCCACCGGGACCATGACGTCGCGGGAGGAGATTGCGCGACTGCACGCCAGCCTGCGGCCCGACATATTGTTCGTGCTGGATCAGGCCTATGCCGAATATCTGGATGCCGAGGAGGATGATGGCGGGCTGGAACTGGCCAGGACCGCATCCAATGTGTTCGTGACGCGCACCTTCTCGAAAATTCATGGCCTGGCGGCCGAACGCATCGGCTGGGGCTATGCCAGCGCCGAGGTGATCGACGTGCTGCATCGCATCCGGGCGCCGTTCAACGTGACGACGGCGGGGCAGGCCGCGGCGGTGGCGGCGATCCAGGACACGGCCTGGATCGAGGCGAGCCGGGTGCACAACCGGAAATGGCGCGAATGGCTGGCAGCGGAAGTGGCCTCGCTGTCCAATCACGGGCTGCGTGCCGTGCCCAGCAAGGCGAATTTCCTGCTGATCCTGTTCGACGGCCGGTTGACGGCCGAGGCGGCGATGAAGGGGCTTTGGGACGAAGGCTTCGCCACGCGCTGGCTGCCTGGACAGGGGCTGCCCAACGGCCTGCGCATCACCATCGGCTCCGAGGATCAGATGCGCAGGGTTGCGGCCAGGCTGCGCGCCATGGCGGAAACCGCCTGATGCTGCCCTTCGCGCGGGTCACGATCATCGGGCTGGGGCTGATCGGCTCCTCGCTGGCGCGGGCGATCCGCGAAACCATGCCGACCGTGCGCGTGACCGGCTATGATGCCGATGCAGGCGTGCGGGAGATTGCGCGGGCCATCGACCTGGCCGACGACGTCACCGATACCGCCGGCGCTTCGGTGACGGACGCCGATCTGGTCGTGCTGTGCGTGCCGGTCCGGGCCATGGGCGCGGCGGCGGCGGAAATTGCCGAAGACCTGCCTGCCGATGCGATCATCAGCGATGTCGGTTCCTGCAAGGCCGACGTGCTGGCGCAGTTGAATGCGGCGCTGCCCGGGCGCAGGGTGGTCCCCGCGCATCCCGTGGCGGGGACCGAGAATAGCGGGCCAGAGGCGGGCTTTGCCTCGCTGTTCCAGGGCCGCTGGTGCATCGTGACGCCACCTGCCGACGCCGATCCAGTGGCGGTGGAGCGGGTGTCCGAACTGTGGCGGCGCGTCGGTGCCGACGTGGAGACGATGGACCCGGCGCATCATGATCTGGTGCTGGCGGTGACCAGCCATTTGCCGCACCTCATCGCCTATACCATCGTCGGCACGGCCAGCGATCTGGAGGACGTGACCCAGTCGGAGGTCATCAAATATTCCGCTGGCGGTTTTCGCGACTTCACGCGCATCGCCGCATCGGATCCGACCATGTGGCGCGACGTGTTCCTGGCGAACAAGGATGCGGTGCTGGAAATGCTCCAGCGTTTTTCGGAGGATTTGTCGGCCTTGCAGCGGGCGATCCGCTGGAATGACGGGGATGCGCTGTTCAACCTGTTCACCCGCACGCGCGCGATCCGGCGGTCGATCATCGAGCAGGGGCAGGACGATCCCAAACCCGATTTCGGGCGGCGTCATTAGAGCGGGTTTCGATCTGATTAAATCAGATCGCCGCTCTGGATTCCTTGTTTTCCGCGATTTCTTAACCAGCGATCGGTTCCGATCGCTTGGAAATCGCTCTAAATGCAGCAGCGTGTTCCGCGCAACCTGTGAACTTGGCTCCTGCCTTCGCAGGGGCACGGCAGGTTATGACGGCCTGTTCAACGCATTGATCGCCGCATGTACCAGGGCTTCCGCCTCGCGCCGGTCGAGGCCGGGGGGAACGATCTCGCCCACCCTGTAGGTTATGGTCCCTGCGCGCTTCATGAACTTGCCGCGCGGCGAGACGCGGCCGCTGTCCACCGCGACGGGTACCACCGGCAGGCCGAGCAGCGCATAGAGCCCGGCAAAACCGGCGCGCAGGGGCGGGCTTTCGCCATGAGGCACGCGGGTGCCCTCCGGAAAGAGACAGACGGCCCGGCCCTCCGCCGTGGCAGCCCTGGCCGCGGCGCGCAGGGCGCGCAGCGCGCTGGCCCCCGCGGTGCGTTCGATGGGGATCAGGCCGTAGCGCCGGGCGATGCCGCCCCAGAGCGGAATGTCGAACAGCTCACGCTTCGCAGCGATGGCGGGACGATCCAGCAGGCAAAGCAGGTCGATCGTCTCGAACATCGATTCATGCTTGACGATATAGAGATAGGGACCGTTCTCCAGCCTTCCTTCGACCCGCACCTTCTGCCCGAGCAGCCAGTATGCGCAACGGCGATGAAAGCGACTCCACGCAGTCGCGACCCGGGGAATCGAGCGCGGAGCGACCAGGTTGGACGCCATCGCCGCAAGGACGAACAGCAGCGATCCCGGATAGAAGATCAGCATGAAGGCAAGGGAGCGCAGCGCGGTCAGCATTCCGGGTAAGCCATTCAGATACCGATGAGCGCCGCCGCCCGGCGTAGCAGATATTTATTATATTCCCGCGCCAGCATGGTGAGGCTGGGGCGGCTGGGCACGGCGTCGTAGACGAGCGTGACCCGTTCCGGCAACGCCTGCCGCAGTTCAAGCGCGGAACGTCGCATGTGCCAGTCGGTGGTGATGAGGCGCACCGTCTTGAAATCCCGCCGCTCCAGCCAGTGCGCGGTCTCTATGGCATTGGAACGCGTGTCGATGGCTTCGCGGCCAAGCGTGATGCAACAGGAAAAGAGGCGTTCAGGCACCTTATATTGCGCAGCCAGTTCCACCGGGCGGACCGAGCGATCGACGCCGGAGATCAGCATTCGCTTGGCCGCGCCGTCCTGAAGCAGCGAAAGGCCGCGATTGATGCGCCCGGCCCCGCCGGTGAGCACGACGATCGCATCGGTCTGGCGACCGTCCAGCGGCTGCGGCAGGAAGATCGCGAACCAGGCAAAGCCCAGCATCCACCCCAGCAGGGTGACGGCGATGAAGCGGACGATCACAGCAGCCGCCCCAACGACCGCAGCACTGTCCAGCGCGCCGCGATACGCGCCAGCAGCACGCATCCCATGGGTATAGCGGCCAGTACGGCCCAGCTGGTCCAGGGTAGCTGGACGGCGCTCAACAGTTCCGATCCGGTAGCCAGCAGCCGCGCGCCGAGCAGCAGGATCACCAGCAATGCGCATGTAAAGCCGAGCGCGCCGCCGAACAGCGCGTCCAGTCCGATACGGCGCTGAAACAGCCGGGCGATCTGCACATCGGTCGCGCCCATGAGGTGCAGGACGTCGATGGTGCCGCGATGGCTGTCATGCGCGGCGCGCGCGGCAAGGACGACCACAGCGCCGGTCGCCAGCGTCATCAGCACGACGATGCCCGCCGCCAGCCAGCCCAACGCGGAAAGCAGGCCCGCGAGCGGCGCGAGGAAAGCGGCATGGGGTTCGATGCGGGCCTTGGGCGACAGTTTGTGGAGCCGGCGGCGAAGGCGCTCCACCTTCACGTCCGCCTGGCCCGGCGTGAGTTCGATGTCGATCAGCGCCGGTATCGGCAGGTCGCCGCTTGCCGCATCCTGCCCCAGCCAGGGGCGAATCTGCTCTGCCAGCGCGGCGGACGAGACCGGACGGACGGCGCGGACGGTCGCGTCCTTGCGCAGTGCGGCGGCAATGCCCGCACCGAGGCGTTCGCGCTGTTCGGCATTGGCTTCCACGATCTGCACCGTCGCGCGGCCAGCGAGGTCGGCGCCCATCGCCTTCACCGCCGCACCCAGGCCAAGACCGGCGGCCGCCGAGAGCACCGTCAGGAACATCATGATGGCGATGATCCAGGGCATGGGGCCAGCCACCCGCCCCTCCGGCAGCAGCCGATGGCGCGCGGCGGCGGCGGCCCGACGATTGCCCAGAGTGCCGGTGGACGCCATCAGCCGGCCACCTGCGGCCGGGGCGGGTAGCGCAGCGACCCGGTCGGGTCGGACAGGCGGCCCTTGTCCAGCTTCATCATCTGCGCGCTTCCCACCTGAGCGATGAGCGGCAGGTCGTGCGTGGCGACGACGATGGTGGTGCCGAGCCGGTTGAGCGCTTCGAACAGGGTCATGAGGCGGCGGGCCATGTCGGCGTCGACGTTGCCGGTCGGCTCATCCGCCACCAATATCTCCGGGCGGCCGATCACCGCGCGGGCGATGGCGACGCGCTGCTGCTCCCCGCCTGAGAGGGTGGCGGGGCGCGCCTGGCCGCGATCGCCCAGGCCCACCCAGTTCAGCATTTCGCTGACAGGCAGGTCGATCTCGCTCTCTTCCATGCCGGCGACGCGCAGCGGCAGGGCGATATTGTCGTATACGGACAGATGCGGGACCAGCCGGAAATCCTGGAACACCACGCCGATGCGGCGGCGGAACCCCGGCAGGCGCTTGCGGGGCAGCGTCACCACATCCTCGCCGAACAGGCGGATGACGCCACGGCTGGGCCGCTGGGCAAGGTAGAGGAGCTTCAGCAGCGATGTCTTGCCCGCGCCCGACGCGCCGGTCAGGAAGTAGAAACCGCCGCCGGCCAGGGAGAAGCTGACGTCGGACAGCGTCTCGCTATCCAGACCATAGCGCAGGCCGACATTTTCGAACTGGACAATGGCCGACATGCGTCAATTTCGGCGCCCGCGCGCTCCCTGCTTCCCCGAGCATATAGCCATGGCACAGTGGACGGGCGGCCGTAAAGCCCATCCGGAAGGCGAGCCAGCCTGTTCCCGCGAGTCGCGCACGATGGAGACGGCATGTTTGAAGCCGCTTGCCCTCGAATCCAACTCGTGCCTATGAAGCAACATGATCCTGGTGTGTCCCAATTGCGCCACGCGCTATATCGTGCCGGACAGCGCCGTCGGCCCGAACGGCCGCCAGGTTCGCTGCGCCGCCTGCAAGCATAGCTGGTTCCAGGAAGGCGCCGCGCTCGCTCCACGGGAAGAAGCGATGGCGACGGCAGGCGTAGCGGAAGCTGCGCCGCCTCCTCGTCCCGCACCACCTCCTCCGCCGCCCCCGCCAGCACCTCCTCCGCCACCTCCACCTGTCGAGGAACCCGCAGCTCCAGCGGTCGAGGCCGTCGCAGCGGCCGAGGAGCCCGAGCCGCTCGCCGCCGCGCCAGAAGAAGCCAGGCCGGATTATCGGTTTGACGATGTCTATGGCCGCGCCCAGGCGGAAGCACATGACGACTGGGCCGAACCTGTGCCCGCCGCCACGAAACCCCGGCGCAACCGGCTGAAGATCTGGACCTATGCGGCGATCGCCTTCTGCCTGGCCGTCGGCGCGGCGGGCGGCGCGCTGTGGTATTTCGGCACGCCTGGCTGGGCGGTCAATCTGGGCCTGGTACCGGAGGAAGGCGATCCGGACCTGCTCTTCTATCTCTCCAAGCCCGCCGAGCGGCGCAAGCTGCCAACCGGAGAGGAATATTTCGCCTTTGGCGCCCGGATCGTGAACAGCGGCAAGCAGGTTCTGCCGGTGCCGCCCGTGCTGGTGCAATTGCGCGACCGGCAGAACCGGCTGGTGTTCAGTTGGACCACCAAGGCGGACCGGACCCGGCTGAAACCGGGCGAAGAAGCGTCGATCAACGAAAGCCGGATCGACATTCCGAAAAATGCCGAAAATCTGTCGCTGACTTTCGTCCAGTAACGGGCAGAAAAGCCGCTATCCGGGCACGGCTTGCTCCTGCAATGGTGGAAACAAGCCGCGCATTATCGAGCCAAGCCGCCGTTCAGGGATAGCTCACCGTCTTCGGCCTTCCCTGCGGAATCGGGATGAATTCCTGATCGTCGCCGGGGATCAGCGGGAAGCGCATGGCTTCCCAATCCTCCCGCGCCTGCATCAGGCGATCGGTCGAGGATGCCACGAAATTCCACCAGACATGGCGCGGCGTCCGGAACGCCTCGCCGCCGCACAGCACCACCCGGCCGCCGTCGACGCTCATCAATGTCGCGCGGATGCCAGGCCGCAGGACGTAGAGCATCTGCGGCTGGAGCATGACTCCGTCCAGCGCCGCATCGCCGCCCGAAACATAGATGGCCCGCTCCTCCGCAGCGGCGTCGATCGGGACCGAACCGCCAGGAGAGAGCTGGATATCGGCATAGATGGTGCTGGCATAGGTGGTCACGGGCGAGGTGGCGCCCCACAGGCTGCCCATGATCACGCGCGCCCGCGCCCCGGCGCCATCGATGACGGGCAGGCCGCCTTCGCCGACATGTTCGAAGGCCGGGTCCATTTCCTCATAACGGTCGGGAAGCGCCAGCCAGGTCTGGATGGCGGACAGTTTCGACAGCTTCGCGCGATCCTCGTCCGGCGACCGCTCGCTGTGGACGATGCCCTTGCCCGCCGTCATCAGGTTGACCGCGCCCGGCTCGATCAGCTGCTCCGTGCCCAGGGAATCGCGATGGAGGAAGCTGCCCTCATACATGTAGGTGACGGTGGCCAGGTTGATGTGCGGGTGCGGGCGAACATCCACGCCCTGTCCCGCCTCTATCCGGGCCGGTCCGGCCTGGTCGAAGAAGATGAAGGGGCCGACCATGGTGCGATCCTTGACCGGTAGAGAGCGATGGACGCGGAAATCGCCCAGATTATGGGTGGTGGGCGTGATCGTCTGTATGATCGGATCGGTCGGGATCATGCTGCGTCCAGTTCGGGATAATGGCGGAAGATATCTTCGTTGGTGAAGGGCAGGCGCCGTTCGCTCGCCAGATAGTCCTGCAATTCGGGCAGCGCCGCAACCCGGTCATGCAGATCAGCAAGGCGCGGAAAGGACGGCATCAGCGTCGCCATGCGCAACGGAAAGGCATGGCGCAGCCCGGCGACCAGATGGAACAGCGACAGATCGGCATAGCTCCAGCGCCGGGCAGCCAGCCAGTCACCGGGCTCGGCGCTCAGCGCATGTTCGAAATAGGTGAGGAATTTGGGGATGCGGCTGGCGCGAAAGCCATGGGCGGCGCGAAGCGCTTCGGCCTTCTGTTCCTCATAATAGAGGCCGGGGCCGAGCGGATGGTGCACGTCATGCGCCTCCGCCACCATGTCCATGACGGTAAGCTGCACCTGCGCCAGCCAATAGCGGGGCCTGAGACCTTCGGGGCCGCATTCATGCCGCTCGGCCAGGTAAAAGAGGATGTTGGCGGTTTGCGCCACGGTGCGGCCATCCGCGACCAGATAGGGCGGGGCGAAGGCCGGACCGGCGTCATGGCGTTCCATATCGGCCATCATCGCGCCGTCCCCATCGATGCGGGCGCAGTCGCGATAGGCAATGCCGCACGCCTCCAGCGTCAGCCGCACGAACTCGCCGCGGCCGGCTATGGTGGACCAGTACCAGAAATCATAGGCCATACGTCGCACCTCCAGCCCCTTGCTCTCACGAAATGCCGGCGGTCAGAGGTTCATCCGGCCGGAAATCGCTTTGGGAACGGCCGCACAACGCGCGAGAGGCGCCATGGTGTCATTCGCCCGGCGCGCGCGCCTTGATCGCCAGGGCATGAACCTTTTCGCGCAGCAGATCGGCCAGCGCGGCATTGACCAGCCGCTGGCGAGCCACGCGGTTCTGGCCAGTGAAGCGGTCGGAAACGATCTCCACGGTGAAGTGGCTTTCCCCCGATCCATCATGCCCGGCGTGCCCGCGATGCTTCTCGCTGTCGTCGATCACGGCGAGCCGTTCGGGATTGAGGGCGGCCTGCAGCCGGGCTTCGATTTCGGTGGCCACTGGTCCTTGCGGCGTGGAGGGGTCTTTCAGAATCTCGGTCATCGCCCCTATATAGGCCCTTTGCTCCCCGTTGCATCAGGACAATCTTGGCTGGCGATTCCTTCTCGACCCGACGTTTCAACCGTTTCCACGGCCGCGTGGAAAGCGACCGCCCCTGCGCGGCGCCCGGCTGCGATGAACCGGGGGAATTTCGCGCGCCCCCCATGGAGGGAGGCCCGTCGCACCAAGAAGGCCCGCGCTGGCGCTGGCTGTGCCTCGACCATGTGCGGGAATTCAACCAGGGCTATAATTTCTTCACCGGCATGAGCCCGGAGGAGATCGCCGCCGCCCAGCGCCCCTATGCGGGATGGGAAAGGGAAACCCGGGCCTTTTCCTCCAACGCTGCCAGCCCGCCGCCCCGATGGTCGGACTTCCAGGATCCGCTGGACGCCATCGGCGCCAAGTTCAGGGAGCGGGTGGCGAAGGCCCGGGCCGACAGCCAGATGCGGCAGGACGGCAAGTTCCTGTCGCGGGACGACCGCAAGGCGCTGGAGGTGATGGGGCTGCCCATCGATGCCGACCGCAGGGCGCTGCGGCAGCGCTATACCGAATTGCTGCGGCGCTTTCATCCCGATCATAATGGCGGCGACCGCAGCCATGAGGCATCGCTGCAGGGGGTGATCGAGGCCTATCAGCTCCTGCGCAAGGCGGAGGCCTTTGCCTGAGCCGCGTCGCACAGCCCATCGTCCCCTCCCCCCGCCGGCGCTGGTCGGGCAGGGGGCCAATTTGGCCGAATGGGCTGCTTGATCCCGGCCTGCTAAAGCCCCACTCTATCGACATGCCCGTCCCCTATGGCTAGGGCAGTGCCGACCAGACCGTTCAAAGAGATTAGAAGATGACCGACATCCCGAACGTCCAACCCGATACCCGCGCCGAAACGCTGTTGGCATCGCCCGACCGCGAAGTGGATGCGCGCGAAGTGTTCGGCATCGATGTCGACATGAAGATACCCGCCTTTTCGGAAGCCGATGAGCGGGTGCCCGATCTCGACCCCGCCTATGTGTTCGATCCGGATACCACGCTCGCGATCTTGGCGGGCTTTGCCTATAACCGTCGCGTGATGGTGCAGGGCTATCACGGCACCGGCAAGTCCAGCCATATCGAGCAGGTCGCGGCGCGGCTGCGCTGGCCGTGCATCCGCATCAATCTGGACGCGCATATCAGCCGCATCGACCTGGTCGGGCGCGACGCCATCGTCCTGAAGGAAGGGCAGCAGGTCACCGAATTTCGCGAAGGGCTGCTCCCCTGGGCCCTGCAACGGCCGGTCGCGTTGGTGTTCGACGAATATGACGCCGGCCGTCCGGACGTGATGTTCGTGATCCAGCGCGTGCTGGAAACCGACGGCAAGATGACGCTGCTCGACCAGAATCGCGTCATCCGGCCCAATCCCTGGTTCCGCCTTTTCGCGACCGCCAATACCGTGGGTCTGGGCGACACGACCGGCCTTTATCACGGCACGCAGCAGATCAACCAGGGCCAGATGGACCGTTGGAACCTGGTCGTGGCGCTCAACTACCTGCCCGCCGCGACCGAGGCGCAGGTGGTGCTGGCCAAGTCCGGCGAATATGACCATGAGGGCGGCCGCAAGGAAGTCGAGAACATGATCAAGGTGGCGGAGCTGACCCGCCAGGGCTTCATCAACGGCGACATCTCGACCGTCATGTCGCCGCGCACCGTGATAAGCTGGGCGCAGAACGCCCTGATCTTCAAGAATATAGGCTTCGCCTTCCGCCTGTCCTTCCTCAACAAATGCGATGAGGCGGAGCGGCCGCTGGTGGCCGAATATTATCAGCGCGTCTTCGGCAAGGACCTGCCCGAAAGCGTCGCCCACCGGGCGGCCTGAGCGCGCAGGGAGGAACGAGCCATGATCGTCGTCGAACGGATCGATCCATCGGGCGGCACCGCCCACCGGATCAGCATCCGCGGCCATGAGCTGATCGCGGACATGTCGGCGCCCGACGGCCATGACGCCGGACCCGACCCGCATGACCTGTATGATTCGGCGCTGGGCGCCTGCAAGGCGATGACCATGCTCTGGTATGCGCAACGCAACGGCATTCCGGTGGAGGACATCCACGTCGGCGTGGTGCGCGACGCAAGCCGGGAACGGGAGGGCGTCTACAGGCTGACCACGCGCATCGCCCTGTCCGGTCCGCTCACCGCCGACCAGCATGACAGGCTGATCGCCGTGGCCGCGAAATGCCCTTTGCACAAGCTGATGAGCGAGGTGGAGACTGAGATCGAGACCATCGCGGTGCCCTATGTCGGAGAGGGCGAGCGGCCATGAACGCCGCCGCCTGTACGAACGCGCTCCGTGCCCCGCGGGATGAAGGGCGTCGCTGCCTGAACGGTTGCCTTCACCCTGCGTCGGGCGGGATGCTGCTGGACACATGACCGACCGTTCGCTTCTCGACGCCTTCAAGGATGTGCTGTCCGGCGCAGCGCGATCGATTGCGCGCGACGCGGAGGTGGAGGTCAGCTTCACCGCCGACACACCGCATATGGCGGGCAAGGCGATCAAGGTGCCGACGCCTGGACGCAACCTTCCCGCTGATCAGGTGGCGCTGGCGCGGGGCTTTGCCGACGCCAATGCGCTGCGGCTGCGGCATCACAATGCCCGGATCCACAACGCGGCCGCGCCCGCCGACGCGACCGCGCGGGCCGTCTATGATGCGGTGGAGCAGGCGCGGGTCGAGGCGATCGGTTCGCGGGCGATGGAAGGGGTTCGGGCGAACCTGAACCATGCGCTGGACCTGCGCCTGAAATCCGACCCGATCCGGCGGGCGCGTTCGTCCGAGGAAGTACCCCTGTCGACGGCGCTGGCGCTCAAGGTCCGCGAGCGGCTGACCGGGCAGGCCGCGCCCAGGGACGTGCAGGCGGGCCTGGCGATGATCGACCAGTGGATCGAGGAAAAGGCGGGCGCTGATCTCGACGCTTTGGCCATGGCCATTGACGACCAGCGCGCCTTCCAGAAGCTGACCACCGCCATGCTGGAGCATCTCGCGCTTGTCGACGAAGACATGCCGCCCGAGACTGATGATTCCGAGACGCCGGACGAGGGCGAGGACGAGGAGCAGCAACAGGACGAGAGCGACAGCGGCGAGGACGAGGCCGGCGATAGCGACGCCTTTGCCGAGACGCGCGCCGAGGATCAGGGCGGGGAAAGCCAGAACGGCGAAACCGAATATAGCGATCAGTTCGATCCCGGCAGCGAGGATGGCGCGGAGGATATGGGCGAGGACGGCATGATGCCTGTTCGCCCGAACCGGCCGATGGGCGACCTCCCGCCGGGCTTCGACTACAAGGCTTATACGCTGCTGCATGACGAGGTGGTGACCGCCACCGACCTGTGTGACGAAGATGAATTGCTGCGCCTGCGCGGCTTCCTGGACCAGCAGCTCGTCAGCCTGCAGGGCGCGGTGACGAAACTGGCCAATCGGCTGCAGCGGCGGCTGATGGCGCAGCAGTCGCGGAGCTGGGACTTCGACCAGGAAGAGGGGCTGCTCGACGCGGCGCGGCTGGCGCGGATCGTGATCGATCCGACACGATCGCTGTCCTACAAGATCGAGCGGGATATCGAGTTCCGCGATACCGTCGTCATGCTGCTGATCGACAATTCCGGGTCCATGCGCGGCCGGCCGATTTCCATCGCGGCGATCAGCGCCGATATCATGGCGCGCACGCTGGAACGCTGCGGCGTGAAGACGGAGATACTGGGCTTCACCACCCGCGCCTGGAAGGGCGGGCAGAGCCGGGAGGACTGGCTGGCGGCCGGGCGTCCCCCGATGCCGGGGCGTTTGAACGACCTGCGCCACATCATCTACAAGAAGGCGGACGAACCCTGGCGCCGGGCGCGCAAGAATCTCGGCCTGATGATGCGGGAGGGGTTGCTCAAGGAGAATATCGACGGCGAGGCGCTGCTCTGGGCGCATGGCCGGCTGCTGGCGCGGAACGAGGAACGCCGCATATTGATGGTGATCTCCGACGGCGCGCCTGTCGATGATTCCACCCTGTCGGTGAACAGCGGCACCTATCTGGAACGCCATTTGCGGCAGGTGATCGAATGGATCGAGAACCGCTCGCCCGTTCAGCTCGTGGCGATCGGCATCGGCCATGACGTGACCCGCTATTATCGCCGCGCAGTGACCATCATGGATGCCGAACAGCTTGGCGGCACCATGGTGGAACAGCTCGCGGCGCTGTTCGACGATTAGAAGCCCTGCTTGTCCGGGCTTTGGCGCTGTCGCAACCCGGACCTTCCCCTTGAAAAGAAGAGCGCCGGTTTCGACCTCGTCATGGCGCGGACAGGCGTTTTGACAGGAGAGTGCAATGAGTGTCGCCTTTCGTCGCGAGAGTGACGAGGAGCATCTGGAGCCCACTTTCGAACTTCCGCTGCCGCCCGGTCCCAATTGGGTGACTGCGCGCGGCCTGCGGCTGACGCGGGAGAAGGTGGAAGCGCTGGAGGCGGTGGAAATGGATGGCATGGCCGAAGACGAGGCCAAGAAACTGAAGCGCGAGTTGCGATACTGGCGGACCCGGCTTGCCACCGCGGAGGTGCGGCCGATCCCGGACGGGGAGGCGGTCGCCTTCGGCAGCCGCGTGACCTACAGCTTGAACGGCAAGGAAAGGCAGATCTGCATCGTCGGCGATGATGAAGCGGATCCTGCCGAAGGGCGCATCGCCTTTTCCGCGCCGCTCGCCCGCGCGATGATGGACGCGGAGGGTGGCGAGAGCGTGGATTTCGGTGGAAGGGCCGCTGCGCTCACCATCGTGGCGATCGAGCCGATCATCGAGGATTGATCCCAACGAAAAAGCCCTCCAGTTGCGGCTGGAGGGCTTTGTTCCATCAGGCGTTGCGGCCGGCCTCGAACAGGAACCAGGCGCGTTCCTCCGCCTCGTCCGTCCAATCGTCGATAATGCCTTCCGTCGCATTGTCGCCCGCTTCCGTGGCTGCGGCCTTGGCGGCGCGCAGGGCCTCCACCAGCTTCAGATTGTCCTCCCGCAACTCGTTCAGCATGTCGCCGGGGCTGACATAATCGGCGTCATTGTCGGCAAGGGACTGGTGACGCGAAATGTCGCCGATGGAACGCAGCGTCGTGTTCCCGGTCTTGCGCACGCGTTCGGCGATCAGATCGGTGGTGGCCAGGATCTGCGTCGCCTGCTCGTCGAACATCAGATGATAGTCGCGGAAATGGGGACCGGACACGTGCCAGTGGAAATTCTTGGTCTTGAAATACAGCGCATAGCTGTCCGCGAGCACGCCGTTCAGCGCCTCCGCGACCGTTTTCGTTGCGTTGCTGCGCAAATCTGTCGGAGTCTTGAGATCGGGGGCTGTCATGCTTGGCTCCTGCTAAGGGACTTGGTTTCGGACATATAATGATCTGTGCCCGATATGGTGCCATGACAAAACAGGGAACTCCGCCAAAAAAGCCGTTCAGTCTGATGCATTCCGTCGATCAGGCGAGGTGCAGAGCCGACACCGCCGCCGCCATCCCCGCGAGCAGCAGCAGCACGGCGCCGCCAAGCCGAATGGCGCGAAGCGGCAGCGCGTCGAACGCCGCGCCGCGCAGCAGGAGGACGGGAACAGTCGCGGCGATGATGCCGATCGCCCCGCCCGTTGCGGCCAGCACCGGATCGGCGGTGCGCACGGCGATTCCCAGGATCAGGAATTGCGCGCCGTCCCCGAAGCCGAGGATGAAGAGACCAAGCGCACTGGTGAGAAAGGGCCCAAACCGCCAGTTCGCCAGGGGGTCAGGCCGCTTCGTCGGCCAGAACATCCCGACCGCCAGGAAGATCAAAGCCAGCGCCAGGAACAGCAACCGCCCGTCCGTCCCCAGCATCGGCGCGATAAAGGCGCCCGCCGCCGCGCCGATCGCCGCATTGGCGAAAGCCGCCGCCACGATCCCCGCGATCACCGCTCCATCGCGCTGGAACCGTTCGGCCAGGGCCAGGGCCAGCAACTGCCCCTTGTCGCCGGTTTCGGCCAACAGACAGCCGAGCAGCGCGATCAGCAATGCATCCATTCAGCCGGTCAGACGGTCAGCCGCGTGCCAGGCCCCGCCGCCGGCCTGGCGGCGACAGGCATCGCTATCACCTCCGCATCGGGCATTTCAGCCGCGATCGCGTCGCGCATCAGGTCGAGATAGGACATGACGACAGGCCCCGCGCCCTGCAGCGACAGCGCCGACTGCAATGTGCCGGCCAGGCCTTCGACATTGTCGAGGTGGAAGGCGCGGGCAATATGGCGTATCCGGTCAATCTCGTCCCGCAGGCGCGCCAAGGAGATATGCCCCCGTTCGCCCGCGAGCGCGTCCACCCGCCGCAGCAGATCGGCAAGAATGGCCAGCATCGGATCATGTCGCATGGAGAAGACTCCCCCGTCCTGTAACTCCGACTCCACCGATAGACCCGAGCCGGTTAAGGCCGCGTAAAGTGTAGCATGGCCGCCGCATTTCGGCCACGAGCCTTGACACCGATCCGAATCTGCCTCATGGGGCACCGCTGAAACGGGGCGGTCCCTTGCTCGCAAGAGATTTGGGGCCGCTCTTCTTTTTCACGATATTCACGACCAGGGACTAAGGCCATGGCCAAGCCAGCAACCGTCAAGATTCGCCTCGTCAGCTCGGCTGACACCGGCTTCTTCTACGTGACCAAGAAGAATCCGCGCACCAAGACCGAGAAGCTGAGCTTCCGGAAATATGACCCCGTCGTGCGCAAGCATGTCGAGTTCAAGGAAGCCAAGATCAAGTGATCGCGCAGGTGGCTGACGCCGCCTGACGCCATTCGGATTCGCGGCGTATATAGCCCGAACGAAGAGGCCCGTTCCTAAGGGAACGGGCCTTTCCTTGTTTCCCAGCCGTGCTCAAGGCGAGGTCGGCTTGCCATCCTCCGCAGGGCCGGGAGGGGTCGGCAAGGACGACTTTCTGGCGCCAGAGCGCAGGAAGCCGTCCCTTGCCGGCGAACAGGGCCGGGCCGGCGCCAAGGCTCAGTTTCCGACCGGCTGACCGTCCGTACGGCGCACCACGATCGTCGAGGAACGCGGCGGCTGCCCCGACACCGGCCAGTTGCCCGTGGGATGCTGGATATTGATGAAGAAGTTCCGAAGGTCCGGCGTATAGGCGATGCCGGTGATCTCGCAGCCCGTGGGACCGACCAGGAAGCGCTTGGACGCCTTGCTGGTCTGGTCGACATGGTACATCGAATTGTTGCCAAAGGCCTGCGTCATGTTCACCGCCGTGCCGTTCAACGTACCGGCGTTGCCCGTGAGGTTGTGGTCGGTCTGAACCCACAGGCGGCCCTGCGGATCGATGCGAAGGCCATCGGGACTGGAGAAATAATCGCCGTTGATGTTCCCCTTCAGATTCGCTTCGGCAAGGTTGGGATTGCCCGCCAGCAGGAAAATTTCCCAGGTGAAGCCGGTTGCGAGCGGTGAATCGCCATTTTCGCGGAACTTCAGGATGTGGCCGTGCAGGTTGGTCACGCGCGGATTGGGATTGTCGGTGACGCGGCGACCGCTGTTGTTGGTCAGCGTGACGAAGATCGCCTGATGATTCGGCGCGACCGTGATCCATTCCGGCCGGTCCATCAGCGTACCGCCGGCGACGCGGGCGGCCGACTGGGCGTTGATGAGCACATCGGCCGTGCTGTTGAAGCTGACGGTGGTGGGGGTGGGCGGCGTGGTTGACTGGCTGACGTTGCCGGGATCGGTGGCGTTGGCGACCAGGCCGTTCTGGCCCTGCACCAGCGCCCGCCACTCCCCCGTGCCGTCCGCATTGAAGCGCGCCACATAGAGCGTGCCGTAATCGAGCAGGTCGACGTTCGATGCGCGATTGCTGGTGCTGTAGGCGCGATCGGGCACGAACTTGTAGATGCAGCCCGGCGTCGAATCGTCGCCCATATAGAAGGCGACGCGATTGTTGGCGTCATTCAGATAGGCGGTATTCTCATGGGAGAATCGGCCCATGGCGGTGCGCTTGGTCGGCGCGGCCAGTTCCTGATAGGGATCGATCTCCACGACCCAGCCGTAATTGTTGCTGGGCTGCGTGGGATCCAGATAATTATTGGTCGTCTCTTCGCAGGTCAGATAGGTGCCCCAGGGCGTGCGGCCCGAGGAACAGTTGTTGAGCGTACCGCGAATGGTCGAGGACAGCAGGCCCGCAGCCGGTCCGCCAACGCGATAATCGGTGTTGCCGCTATAGCGCTTGTTGAAGCGCGATCCCGCCTTGACGGCGAACTTGCCGTCCGTGCCCTTGGCGATTTCCACCACCGAAACGCCGACGGCCGACAGGGCGAGCGCCTTCTGGTCCGCGGTGGCGGTGGCGGCGTTATAGGTGCCGCTGGCGAAGAGGATATTATAATCCGGCAGTTCATGGTTGATCGCCAGCAGGCCGCCGCTGTTGGGATCGACGCCCGACAGGTCGAAAAACTCCATGCCGTCATGATTGCCGCCCGCCCACAAATTGGTCTGGCTCGCGCTGCCGGGGATGCTGCCGGGGGCATAGGGGGTGCCAGGCTCCACCGAATCGCCCGCCTTCAGCAACACATCGACAGTGTAGCCGGCAGGAACGGTGACCGTGTCGTTGCTGTTGATCGCGACCGACGCGAAGGCGATGGCATAGCTGGGCGCCGGGGTCGGCGTGGGAAGGGGCGCGGGCGAGCCGGAGGCTTCGTCGTCGCCGCATGCCGTCAGCGCGCCCAGCATCGGCAGCATGGAAAGGCCCAGCAGGCCGTTCTTCAGCACGGTGCGGCGCGCCGGATTGGCGGCGACGATCGATTCCAGGCTATCTTCGCCCGCGGTGATCTTTGGCTGCGCATCGCGAAAGGCCGCGCGCGCCTCGTCGGTCAGATGAGACATGGATGAATACCCCTGTGCATAATCCGGGCTGTCGGCTGGAGGCCGCGCCGGTGGCGACCGGGGCATGACAGAGGCAAATGACGGCATGGCTGCAAAAAGGAGACGGATCGGTGAAAGCGGCATGACCGGGCGGTGACATTGCCGATCGATGGGGAGCCGACCACGGGCCGCCGCGATGAATGGCCTGCCCTCCCGCGAATATGCGTATGGATCATTTGGCGATCGGCGGCCGGTCGGTCCGGCCGTCGGCCGATTTCAATCGAACAGCCCATCCTGAAGATGGGAGGGGGGATTGAGGCCCAGATGCTTCCAGCCCGGACCATTGAGGCAGCGACCCCGCGCCGTACGGGCAATCAGGCCAAGCTGGATGAGATAGGGTTCGATCACTTCCTCGATCGTGTCGCGCGCTTCGGAAAGACCGGCCGCCAGCGTTTCGACCCCCACCGGGCCGCCGCGATAAATGTCCGCGATCATGGTCAGGTAACGGCGGTCCATCAGGTCGAGACCGAGATAGTCGACCTCCAGCCGCGTCAGCGCGGCGTCGGCCACCTTGGCGTCCACGGCCGCCGCCGCCGCCACATTCGCGAAGTCGCGCACCCGCCGCAGCAGTCGCCCCGCGATGCGCGGCGTGCCCCGCGAGCGCCGGGCGATCTCCACCGCACCGTCCGGGGTTATGGCCAGGTCCAGCAGCCGCGCGGCGCGGCGCACCACCAGCTCCAGTTCGTCCACTGTATAGAATTGCAGCCGCACCGGAATGCCGAAGCGGTCGCGCAGGGGTGTCGTCAACAGGCCCTGCCGCGTGGTCGCACCGACCAGGGTGAAGGGCGGCAGGTCGATCCGCACCGATCGGGCGGACGGCCCCTCGCCGATCATCAGGTCGAGCGCCCGGTCCTCCATCGCGGGGTAGAGCACTTCCTCGACCGCGGGGTTGAGCCGGTGAATCTCATCGACGAAGAGGACGTCGCCCTCATCCAGATTGGTGAGCAGCGCGGCGAGATCGCCTGACTTGGCGATGACCGGGCCTGATGTCGCGCGGAAACCCACACCCATCTCGCGGGCGACGATCTGCGCCAGCGTCGTCTTGCCAAGGCCGGGGGGACCGAAGAAGAGCACATGGTCCAGCGCTTCGCCCCGTCCCCTGGCGGCTTCGATGAAGATGCGCAGATTTTCCCGTGCCGCCTGCTGCCCGATGAATTCACCCAAGGACTTGGGGCGCAGCGCGGCATCCGCATCCTCGACACGGCGCGTGGAGGAGATCAGGCGGTCCTCGCTCATTTCGCCGCTTTCCGGAGCGCCAGGCGGACCAGCGCATCCAGCGACGCGTCCTCACCCAATTCCTCCTCGGCAGCGGCGACGGCGCTGCTGGCTTCGGCGGGTTTGAAACCCAGATTCTGCAACGCCGAAATCGCGTCGGCGCCGTGGCCGCCGGTGGGCAGGGCCGCAAAGCCGCCACCGGCCGCGCCGGCTGGTGCGGGTACGGCGCCGATCTTGTCCTTCAACTCATTGACGATGCGCTGGGCAAGCTTGGGGCCGACGCCATTGGCGCGTGCAACCATCGCCTTGTCGCCCGTGGCCACTGCGCGGTGCAGCTCCGCCGGTTCCAGGGCCGACAATATGGCCAGCGCCACGCGGGATCCCACGCCCTGCACGCCGGTCAGCAGGCGGAACCAGTCGCGTTCCTCGGCTCGGGCGAAACCGACCAGGCGGATGGCATCGTCCGACACCAGCATTTCGGTATGGATCGTCACCGCTTCGCCCACAGGCCCCAGCGCGGAGAGCGTACGGGACGAGGCGCCAACCAGATAGCCGACCCCGCCCACGTCGATGATGGCATGGTCCAGGCCCGTGCTGTCCAGCCGTCCTTTCAGTTTAGCGATCATGCGCCCCGCCCTTTGGTCATGATCTGTTCTTTAGGGACGTCTCCAGCGGGGCGCCAGCTAAAAACCGAGGGGAACAGGGCACCATTTGCCGGCCTGCGCGTAGAGCAGCCGGCGAGGGCAGAAGAAGGAGCCGTTTTTAATGTCGATACAGGCACCGTTGCTGGGCCCCAAGGATTTCGAATATCCCGCGATCATGCTGTCAGGCTATGTCGATCATGGCATGTACCTGCATTTCCGCAACTGCCTGTCGTCCGCGCCGCAACAGGGATTGGTCGTGGTGGAGATCGCCACCCTGGGCGGCGATCCCGAGATTGCACGGATGATGGGGGAGGATGTCCGCTTCCATTCCGATCTCTATCCGGACCGGCGGCTGGTGTTCCTGGGCAAGACGGCGGTCTATTCGGCGGGCGCCACCTTCATGGGCTTCTTCGCGGCGGAAAATCGCTATCTCGCGCGGGGAACACGCGTGATGATCCACGAGCGCATCATCACGCGGGACATCCATCTGGAAGGGCCGCTGTCGACCTGCATCGCGTCGCTCAAGGCGACATTGCATGAGATCGAGGCGTCGATCGCGATCCAGAATGAAGGTTTCGCGAACCTGATCCTGGGATCACAGGTTTCGATGGAAGAGCTGCTGAAGCGCGCGCCGGAAAACTGGTATCTCGAAGCGAATGAGGCCCAGGCGCTGGGTTTGGTGGCGGCCGTGATCTAGCGCATTGTCAACTTGACCCTTTGCGGTCGGCAACGCGTAAAATGCGGTATCAAAAGCATCTTGTGCGCGACGGGGATTACGCCTTTGATGCACGGCATGAGCCGACCGCAGATTTTCCCGTGGCGTTATGGCATGTTCCTGGCCCTGCTGGCCAGCATGGCGCCCTTTGGCCTCCTGCTGCCCTGGCATGAGGCGGTGATGGCGGGCTTTGACCTGGCGGCGCTGGCCTTCATCCTGTCGGTCTGGCCGCT
This sequence comes from Sphingobium sp. LSP13-1-1.1, assembly GCF_040676415.1. Taxonomy (NCBI): domain Bacteria; kingdom Pseudomonadati; phylum Pseudomonadota; class Alphaproteobacteria; order Sphingomonadales; family Sphingobiaceae; genus Sphingobium; species Sphingobium sp. LSP13-1-1.1. The sequence continues at coordinate 42,572 of NZ_JBEGHU010000008.1, forward strand.
GCTGGACGCCGATCCCGACGCGATGCGACGCAAAGCGGCGGACAATGACGTCAACCGGCAATTGATGCTGTTGCTGACCGGAATCGTGTCGATGGTGATCCTGGTCGCCGTCGGCGTCGCGGTCAGCCAGCATGGCGGGCCAAGTGCGGGGGCGATTGCGCTGGTGCTGGCGACGCTGGCGCTGGCCTGGCTCTTCTCCAACCTCGTCTATGCGATGCATTATGCGCATATCTTCTACCTGGGCGATGGAAAGGGTCGGGACAGCGGCGGACTTGATTTTCCGGACACGCAGGAACCAAGCTACTGGGATTTCCTCTATTTCGCCTTCACATTGGGAATGACATTCCAGACTTCCGACGTCGCCGTGAAAAGCGGAAGCATAAGGCAAACGGCGCTGTTCCATTGCCTGGCCGCCTTCCTCTTCAACCTGGGCATATTGGCGTTCACCATCAATGTGCTGGGCGGGAGCTGATCGGGGCGGCCGAATCCCCCTTCGCCCGGTCGACCTTCGGGGGTTGTTTACCTATTTTCGCTAGGGCCACGGCATGAGCGACAATGCCGATCCTTGTCCGAAATCCGCCGTCAGCCATGGCGTGGGCATTGCCGGGCTGGTCGGCCTCTGCCTCTGGACATTGGTGGCGCGCCATTACGGGATGAATGGGCCGAATGCGGGCTTCGCCGCCGTGGTCGCATGCGGCCTTCCCATGGTGCTGTGGTCGCTGCTGGTCGACAAGGTCCACCGCCGGGCATCGACAGGGATCGACTGGATCGCGCCCGCCCGGCCCTGGCGCGCGGTGATGGACGTCAGCATCGTCAAGATCGCCGGTTTATGGGCGACCTGGCTCGTCATCGCATCATTCTATTGCATTGCGCGCTGGTATTGGGCGGGCGATTATCGCATGTCCATGAACCTGCTGATGAGCGCGGCGCCCTGGCTGCTGGGGGCGTCAGTGCCCTATGTGATCTGGCTGGACCGGCGGACGGTCGAACCGAGGGACGCAAGCTTTGCCTTTGGCCAATGGGTGATCGGCGGAGCCGCGGGCGTGCCGGACCGGGCGGAGGTTGCCCATCATGCCCGCGCCTGGGCGGTGAAGGGCTTTTTCCTCGCCTTCATGCTGTCGATCGTGCCGGGCAATTTCGCCAGCGTGGTCGAATGGCGGACAGCGGATGCGTTCAGCCATCCCGTGGCCCTGGCGAGCTTCCTGATCGCCATCATGTTCATGATCGACGTCTGCATGGCGACGGTGGGCTATATGCTGACGATGAAGCCGCTGGATTCGCATATCCGGACGGCCAATCCGCTGCTGGCGGGATGGGTTGCGGCGCTGATCTGCTATCCGCCCTTCGTGCTGATGGGCAATGGCGGTCCGCTCGATTATCACGCCGGCGGAGCCGAATGGGATGTCTGGACGCGCGGGCATGAGGCCCTGCAATGGCTGTTGGGCGGGTGGCTGGTCCTGCTGACCGCCATCTATGCCTGGGCGACGGTGGCCTTCGGACTGCGCTTCTCCAACCTGACGCATCGCGGGATCCTGACGCACGGACCCTATCGCTGGACGCGCCATCCGGCCTATCTGGCGAAGAACCTCTTCTGGTGGTTTTCCGCCCTGCCTTTCCTCAGCCTGTCGGGCAGCCTGACCGATGTGGTGCGCAATTGCGCCCTGCTGGGCGTGACCAATGCGGTCTATTATTGGCGGGCGAAGACCGAGGAGGCGCATCTGGGCGCCGATCCGGAATATCGCGCCTATAGCGACTGGATGGAGCGCAACGGCGCCGTGCCACGCCTTTTCGCGTGGATCGTGGGGCGCAAGCCCATGGGGCTGGCCCAGCCCGCCGAATGAGGGCCGACCACCTCATCCACAATAGCTGACCGGCCCTGTCGGAGGGGCAGCCCTTCCTTCTCCCGCAGGGAGAAGGAAGGAAGCGTCAGAAGCTTTCCTCAGCGTAGATCCGGGTGAGGTCGCCCTTCCACTCGCCATGATAGCGGGCGAGCAGCCGTTCGGCGTGGGTCTGGCCCGACGCCACGATCTCGTCCAGCGGGGCGAGGAAGCCGCTTTCATTGTCGCCCGACGCATTGAGCCGGGCGCGAGCGGAAAGGCCGGCGCGAGCGATGTCCAGCGCTTCTGCGGCAATGTCGCGCAGCTTGCGGTTGCCCGCAATGGGCGCGTCCAAGGCCAGTTTGGGCACGGAATCGCGCAGGACCTGCCGTTCCTCCATGCTCCAGCCCTTGACCAGATCCCAGGCTGCGTCCAGCGCGCCTTCGTCATAGAGCAGCCCGACCCACAGCGCCGGCAGCGCGCAGATGCGGTTCCAAGGCCCGCCATCCGCGCCGCGCATTTCCAGGAAGCTCTTCATCCGCACTTCCGGGAAGGCGGTGGACAGATGATCCTCCCAGTCCTTCTCCGTCGGCTTTTCGCCAGGCAGGGCGGGCAGTTCGCCCTTCAGGAAATCGCGGAAGCTCTGGCCCGCCGCGTCGATATAGCGGCCGTCGCGATAGACGAAATACATCGGCACATCGAGCGCATAGTCGGCATAGCGCTCATAACCGAAGCCGTCCTCGAACACGAAGGGCAACATGCCCGTGCGGCCGGGGTCGGTGTCCGACCAGATATGGCTGCGATAGGACAGGAAGCCGTTGGGCTTGCCTTCCGTGAAAGGCGAATTGGCGAAGAGCGCCGTCGCCAGCGGCTGCAGCGCAAGGGAGACGCGGAACTTCTTCACCATGTCCGCCTCGCTGCCATAGTCGAGGTTGGTCTGGATGGTGCAGGTGCGCAGCATCATGTCCAGGCCCATGCTGCCCACGCGCGGCATGTGACGCAGCATGATGTCGTAGCGGCCCTTCGGCATGATGGGCAGTTCTTCGCGGCTCTTGTCCGGCCACATGCCAAGGCCCAGGAAACCCAGGCCCAACATGTCGCCCACATATTTCACCTGTTCCAGATGCCGGCTGGTTTCCGCGCAGGTCTGGTGGAGATTTTCCAGCGGCGCGCCCGACAGTTCGAGCTGGCCGGCCGGTTCCAGGCTGATGGTGCCGTCGGCGCCGGAAAGGGCGATGATATTCTCCCCCTCGAACACCGGGTTCCAGCCATAACGGGTAAGGCCGATCAGCAGCGTGTGAATGCCGCCCCGCTCGTCGTAGCTGGGGGCGTGATAATCCCGCCTCGCATAGACGAATTTCTCATGCTCGGTGCCGATGCGCCAGCGATCCTTCGGCTTGGCGCCCTTGGCGAAGGCCGCGATCAACTGTTCGCGGCTTTCAATGATGGGATCATTTTCCCCTGAGTCGGTTCTGGTGCTCATGCCCCGCCTTAATCTTTCCCCCGGTTGCGTCAAAGGCGCAACCTTCGGCGCTCAGATAAGCTGCGTTGATGGCGGCTTCAATCGGGTTGCGGAAGAAAACCATATTTGAGCGCTCGGCACGAGATGCTGCGGTGCCAGCCGGCAGGCCGCGGAAGCATGACGCGCCAGGAAGCTAAACCCAGTCTCCGTTCGTCGTCATCCAGGCCGTGGTCGCAGCGATGGCGGCGGTTTCCGCGCGCAGGATGCGGGGGCCGAGCGAGACGGCGACCGATCGGGGATGGGCGCGGATCGCTTCGCGCTCGGCGGGGTCGAAGCCGCCTTCAGGACCGATCAGGAAAGCGGCGGCGCCCGGATGCGCCCTGAGCGTGGCGGCCAGCGCCTCCCCGCCGGTCTCATCGGCAAAGAAAAGCCAGCGGTCCTCCGGCCAATCCCGCAACAACGCGTCGAGCTTCACCATAGGCTCAAGTTCGGGAAGGGCCGTGCGGCCGCATTGTTCGGCCGCTTCGACCAGATGGGCATGCAGGCGATCGAAATTGAGCCGGTCCACCACGGCGCGCCGGGTGAGCACGGGCTGCAGGCGGGCCACCCCCAGTTCGCAGGCCTTTTCTGCGACCAGGTCGATGCGCCCCTTCCTGATCGGCGCGCAGCAGAGCCAGAAATCGGGGACATCCTCCGGCGGTCTGGTCTGGCTGACCACCTCCAGCACCAGGTCGCGCTTGCGGATGTCGCGCGCCCTGGCCGCCCATTCGCCCGACCTGCCGTCGAACAGCAGGACGATGTCGTCCGGTTTCACCCGCATGACGCTGATCAGATAATGGGCCGGGTTGCCGTCGACAGGCACGGCCACACCCTCGCCCAGCTGCGTTTCGACGTGGAGGCGCGGCGCGCTTTGCGGCGGCCAGGCGGGGGTCGCGGTCATTTTGTCTCTTCCGTTCGCCCTGAGCTTGTCGAAGGGGCATGCTTCTCTTTAGGGAAGTGGAGGGTTTCGACAAGCTCGGCCCGAACGGAGTCCCAAAAACCTATCATGGCCCAACAGACGATAGTTCCCGATAGCGAGGCGCGCGGGCTGGTCGCGCGCTTGCCGAATATCCCCCGCGCCCTGGCCCTGCTGGCGCGATTTGATCGGCCGATCGGCTGGTGGCTGCTGTTCTGGCCTGGCGCCTGGGCCGTTGCGCTGGCGGGGGGTGCGCGGGCGCAGTGGCCGCTGATCCTCTGGCTGCTGCTGGGCAGCATCGCCATGCGCGGGGCGGGGTGCGTGTTCAACGACATTGTCGACCGCGACCTCGACCGGCAGGTAGCGCGCACGGCATCCCGCCCGCTGGCGAGCGGGGCGATATCCCTCAAGACCGCATGGATATGGTTGCTGTCCCTCTGCCTGGTCGGACTGGTGGTGCTGCTCCAGCTCCATCTCTACGCCCAGGTCGTGGCCCTGGGCTCGCTGGCGCTGGTCGCAGCCTATCCGTTCATGAAGCGGATCACCGGCTGGCCGCAAATATGGCTGGGGCTGGTCTTTTCCTGGGCGGCGCTGGTCGGGTGGAGCGAAGCGGCGGGAAGCCTCAATTTGACGGGATTGCTGCTCTATGGAGGGTGCATCTTCTGGGTGGTCGGCTATGACACCATCTATGCGTTGCAGGATCGGGAGGATGACGCGCTGATCGGCATCGGATCGAGCGCCCTGTCCATGGGCAGGCATGTGCGCGGCGGCGTGGCGTTCTGCTATGCGATGGCGCTGGGCCTTTGGGCCAGCGCCATCTGGCAGGCAAGGCCGCAGGGCCTGGCGCTGGCGGCGTTGCTGCCCATGGCGGTGCATCTGGGCTGGCAGGTGGCGACGCTGAAGGAGGATGGCATCGATCCGCTGGCCAAATTCCGTTCCAATCGCTTTGCGGGACTGCTGATGTTCCTGGGCTGCCTGGTGGTGGGCAGCGCATGAACGGTCCGCGCGAGGGGGAGGATTGCTGGCGGATCGAGCGGGCGCTGAAGGCCAGCATGATCGTCGATGCGGACGCCTATTTCCGGCATGCCCGCGCCGCGATGATGAAGGCGAAGAAGCGGATCATGCTGATCGGCTGGGATTTTGACGCCGCCATCACGCTGATCCGCGAAGATGAGGCGGGCGACGGCGCGCCAACGGTGATCGGGGATTTCATAAGCTGGCTGGTGGAACGGACGCCGGAGCTGGAAATCTTCCTGCTGCGCTGGGACGTGGGCGCGATGAAGTCCATGGTGCGGCCGTCCAACCTGTTCACGACCGTCCGCTGGATGGCCAATTCACGCATCACGGTGAAGCTGGACAGCCATCATCCGACCGCCGCGTCCCACCATCAGAAGATCGTGGTGATCGACGATTGCTTTGCCTTTTGCGGTGGCATCGACATGACCGGCGATCGCTGGGACACCCGGCATCACCGCGATGAGGAACCGGGGCGGCGGCATCCGGACGGGTCGCCCTATGGCCCCTGGCACGATGCGACGACGGCCCTGCAGGGGCCCGTCGCGGCGGCGCTGGGCCAGCATGCGCGGGCGCGGTGGAAGGATGCAGGCGGGGAGGAACTGCTGCCGGTGGAGGGTCAGCAGGATTGCTGGCCCGATGCATTGCCGGTGCAGTTCGAGGATGTGGATGTCGCCATATCCCGCTCCGCGCCGGAGATGGAGGATCAGGAGCCCCTGATCGAGATCGAGCGGCTTTATGTGAACCAGATCGCGTCGGCGAAGCGCTATATCTATGCGGAGAGCCAATATTTCGCCTCCCGCCGCATTGCCGAGGCGATCGCAGCCCGGCTGGCCGAGGAGGACGGGCCGCAGATCGTCATCATCAATCCGGAACAGGCCGACGGCTGGTTGGAACAGCAGGCCATGGACACGGGCCGCGCCCGGCTGTTCGAGGCGCTGAAGGCGCGGGACCGCCACGGCCGGTTACGGCTCTACCATCCGTTTACCGCGCGGGGGGAGCCGATCTATGTGCATGCCAAGATATTGATCGTCGATGACCGGGTTCTGCGGGTCGGATCGTCCAACATGAACAACCGGTCCATGCGGCTGGACACCGAATGCGACGTGACGATCGATGCCGCGCTGCCCGCCAATGCAGGGCGGGAGGATGTGATACGGGCGATTCGCGACGATCTCATCGCCGAGCATCTCGACCTGCCCATCGCGCGTGTGGCGGCGGTGATCGCCGAGCGCGGGCTGGTAGCCGCCGTCGAGCAGCTGCGCGACAAGCCGGGGCGAACGCTGAGACACTATGTGACGCCTGACCTGAACGACGTGCAGGCATGGCTGGCGGACAATGAGATACTCGATCCGGAAGGTCCGGGAGAGATGATGGAACCCGTGGCGGAGCGCGGATTGTTCCGGCGGATGCGCGGGTGGATGGAGCGGGATTAGAGCGATTTCCAAGCGATCGGAACCGATCGCTGGTTAAGAAATCGCGGAAAACAAGGAAACCAGAGCGGCGATCTGATTCAATCAGATCGAAATCCGTTCCGGGCCCGAAACACAGTCATTCCGCCGCGAGCAGCGCTTCCGCACTGCCGAGGTTCACCGACACGAGGCGGCTCACCCCGCGTTCCACCATGGTCACGCCGAACAGCCGGTGCATGCGGGCCATGGTCACCGCATTATGGCTGACGATCAGGTATCGCGTTTCGGTCTGCGCCACCATCGCGTCAAGCAGGTCGCAGAAGCGCTCGACATTGGCGTCATCCAGCGGCGCGTCGACCTCGTCCAGCACGCAGATCGGCGCGGGGTTGGTCAGGAACAATCCGAAGATCAGGGCGACGGCCGTCAACGCCTGTTCACCGCCGGAGAGCAGGGTCAGGGCGGCCAGCTTCTTGCCCGGCGGCTGGGCCATGATCTCCAGCCCTGCCTCAAGCGGATCGTCGCTGTCGATCAGTTCCAGATGCGCCTGGCCCCCATTGAACAGCGTCGTGAAAAGACGGCGGAAATGGCCGTCCACCGCCTCGAACGCGGCGAGCAGGCGCTGGCGCCCCTCCCGGTTCAGGCTGCCGATCGAGCCGCGCAGTCGGTTGATCGCCTGGGTCAGTTCCTCGCTTTCGGCGCGGCTGCTGGCCTGGGTGGCTTCCAGTTCCTCCAGTTCCTGCGCCGCGACCAGGTTGACCGGGCCGATCCGCTCACGCTCCGTGACGAGCCGGTCATGCTCGCCCTGTTCGCTCTGGGCGATGCGGACCTCTGCGCTGGCGAAGCCCAGTTTTTCGGGCAGGACGGGCGGCGGGCATTCGAATCGCTCGCCGGAAAGGCGGTTGGTTTCGACACGCTTCTCATCCGCCGCCTCGGCGCGGGCGGTGGCGGTGGCGCGGGCTTCGCGGGCATTGGCGAGCGTTTCGCCAGCCTGCGACGCGCGCTGTTCGGCCATGCGCAGCGCGGCTTCGGCTTCGCTTTCCTCGCGCCGCGCGGCCTCCGCCGCTTGCATCAGCGTGTCGCCCTGTTCGCTGAGTGCGGCGATGGTCGCCGCCAGACTGTCAGGCTGGCCGGCGATTTCGGCGCGTTCCTTCGCTATGGCCTCGCCGCGTTCGACCATCGCCGCGATGCGCTTGGCCGCTTCACCGGCGCGGGCGCGCCAACCCTTGGCCTCTGCATCGGCGGCGGCCATGCGCTCCCGGTCGCTGGCCAGCGCGCGGTCCGCCAGCGCCTGATCGGCCTGAAGCTGGCTGACCGCGATCCGGGCCTTTTCGCTCGCCTGTTGCAGCGTGGCGACCTGCGCGCGGGTTTCCCCGCCATCGGGCATGGCGACCCGGCTGGCCTGCGCCTTGTCATGCTCGCCCTGCGCGCCGAGCAGGTCGGCGCGGGCTTCGTTCAACCGCTCCTCCATCGCTTCGCGCCGGCCGCTCAGCCGTTCGAGCGCGGTGGCGGCCTCATCGGCGGCGCGCAGCGCGGTACGCAGGCGCTGATCCGCATTCGCAAGCTGGGTACGGCCGGACGCCAGCGTCCGGCCAGCCTCGCCTTCACGCGCCAATGCTCCATCCTGCGCCGCGCGGGCAGCATCGACATCGGCTTCGACGGCGGGCCGGGCGGCGGCAATGGCTTCGAGACGGTTGAGGCGGATCAGCCGTTCGGCGGCGGCGGCTCCGCCTTCCACGGCGACATAGCCGTCCCAGCGGCGAAGCTGACCATCCCTGGTGACGAGGCGCTGGCCAACCGCGAGCGCCTGGCCTTCGTCGCTGTCCGCGACCGCGACCTGGGCGAGACGGCGCTCCAGTTCGGCCGGCGCCGTGACATGGGCGGAGAGCGCCGTGCACCCCGCGGGCAGGCCTGGATCGCTGTCGAGCGGCGTCGCGCCTGCCCAACGGCGTTTGCCCTCAGCAGCGATGGGCGCTTCCAGATCGTCGCCCAGCGCAGCGGCGAGCGCGCGTTCATAGCCGGGGGCGGCCTTGAGCCGATCCAGCGCGCGGCTGCGGCTGCCGGTGCCGCTGTCCACGGCTCGCTGGAGCGCGGCGGCTTCGCTGTCGAGCGCGGCGAGGGCCGCGCGGGCGGAGGACAAGGCGGCCTCGGCGCCGGCACGCGCCTCCGCTGCTTCGGCGCGGTCGGCTTCGGCGGAGCGGATTGCGGCTTCGGCGGCATCGCGGTCGGCGCTGGCCTGCTGCTGAGCGGCGATCGCTTCGGCCCGCTTTTCTTCCAGCGGCGCGGCGTCGGGCAAGGCCGCGACTTCCGATTCAAGGCGTTGCGTTTCACGGGACGCCCGGTCCAGGCGGGCGCGCGCAGCGGCAAGCGCAGCGTCAGCCACGCGCAGTTCGGCCTGCTCGCCCGCCTGCTTCGCCATGGCCTTGGCCAGATCGAGTTCGGCGTCGCGGGCGGCGTCCTCGGCACGGGCGATCCGTCCGGCGAAATCGGGGCGCATCGCCTCGGTCTCGGTGATGCGCGCCTTGAGCGCCGCCAGTTCATCGGTGAGGCGGGCAATCGCCTCCGCCGCGTCATTGGCGAGCGTGCCTTCGCGTTCGCGGTCCTCCTCCAGCCGGGCGGCCTGCTGGGCAAGGTCATGGAGACGCCGTACCACGCCGTCCCGTTCGGTGCGCAGGGCGGCGAGCCTGTGTCCCGCTTCGCTCGCCGCATCGCGCGCGACCTGGGCGGCGGCGCGTTTCTGCGCAAGCGCCTCCACGGCAGCATGGGCGTGGACGGCGGCGGCCTGCTGCGCCTCCTGCGCGGCGGCGACGGCGCTTTCGGCCTGTTTGGCCTCGGCACGGGCGGCGTCTGCGCTGGCGGCGGCCTCGCGCCAGCGGGCGAAGATCGTGCGTCCCTCGGCGATGCGGATCTGTTCGGAGAGGCGGATATAGCGCTCCGCCGCCTTCGCCTGGCGTCGCAGGCTGCTGGCGCGGGCGTCCATGTCGGAAAGGATTTCGTCCAGCCGCATCAGATTGGCTTCGGCGGCCCGCAGCTTCTGCTCCGCATCCTTGCGGCGGACGTGCAGGCCGGAAATGCCCGCCGCTTCCTCCAGCATGGCGCGGCGCTCCTGGGGGCGGGCCGCGATGACGGCGGCGATGCGGCCCTGGCTGACCAGCGCGGGACTGTGCGGACCCGTGGCGGCATCCGCGAAGATCAGCGACACGTCCTTGGCCCGGACGTCGCGGCCATTGGCGCGGTAAGCACTGCCGGCGCCCCGCTCGATCCGGCGGGTCACTTCCAGTTCGCCGTCGGCGGCCACTTCCACCGCGTTGAACAGTTCGCCCTGTTCCTGGACGGTGAGCAGCGAGACTTCCGCGAAATCACGCTGCGGACGGGTGGAGGTGCCCGCGAAGATCACATCCTCCATGCCGCCGCCGCGCATCGACTTGGCGCTGGATTCGCCCATGACCCAGCGGATCGCCTCCAGCAGGTTGGACTTGCCGCAGCCATTGGGCCCGACAATGCCGGTCAGGCCCGGTTCGATGCGCAATTCGGTCGGATCGACGAAGCTCTTGAAGCCGGAGAGCTTGAGGCGCTTTATCTGCATTGCGCGACGTCAGGGCAGGGCCGGGCGGCGCCGCCATCGGCGGAAAGCCGGCCCGACGATGTCAGCCCCCCCTGGTCCAATCAGATCCCCGCTTCCTTGAGCTTCGTGCGCAGCGCCGGCCAGGCGGCGGTATTTTCCACCATCACGCCGTTCAGGATGAAGGTCGGCGTGCCTTCGATCTTATATTGCTGATTGGCGGTCTCGACCGTCTTGGCCAGTTTTTCGGCCGCAGCCGTGTCGGCCAGGCACTGCTTCGCCTGATCTTCGGATATGCCGCGCTGCTTGGCGAAATCGACCAGGCCGACGGCGGAGGCCAGTTGGCCGAAGCGCTGCGCCGGGGGCGCGCTCATCAGCGCCTTGTATTTTTCATCGCCCAGCGCCTGCGCCTTTTCGAACATCGCGCTCTGATTGGCGAAAAACTGTTCGGAGAGCGGATAGAAAATGTCCTTGCCACCGCAACGGGCCAGCAGCGCCGTCGAAATGTCGATCGGGTCGCGCACATAATTGCGGAATTCGAAGCTCATCTTCCCGCTGTCGACGATCTGCCTGATCTCCTCGGACGATTCGGCGGCGAAGTCGCGGCAGTGCGAGCAGGTGTAGGAACCATATTCGACCAGCTTCACCTTCGCATTGGGATTGCCCATGACGAAATAGCCGTCGGGGCTGGCGGCGATGGTTTCCGACCATTTCGTGCCGGCAGGCGCGGCGACCGCGGCGATCGGTTCGGCGGAGGTGACGCTGCCCTCATCCTTCTTGCCGCAGGCGGCGACGGTGAGGCTAAGGGCGATCAGGGCAAGTCCGGAAAGGGCTTTCACGTTGTTCTTGGCTCCGTTGTCGGGCGTTGTCGTGCAGTGGTTTAGATCAGGGCAATGCAGCCTGCAACCGCGTCCAGTCCGATCCATGGACCAGCGTGCCGTTCAGCGTGAACGCGGGCGTCCCGCCGATCTGCAGCTTGTTCCAGGCTTCGTCGGTCATGGCGAGCACCTGCTTCATCGACGCGGGATCGTTGATGCATGCGTCAAGCTGCGCGGGCTTGAATCCGCGCTTGCCCATCAGCGCGTAGAGGCCGGTCTTCTGCCCGATGTCGCGCAGGGCCGCCTTCTGATCCGTCGGCTTGGCGGCGTCCGTCTCATAGGACTGGATCTTCTCCATCCAGGCTTCCTGATTGGCGAACAGCGCCTCATGATTGCCGAAAAATTGCTTCGGCCCGCCGCAGCGGGCAAGCAGCGCGGCGGCCAGGTCATATTTGTCGCGCACCGCATTGCGCACCTCGACGCTGAGTGTGCCGCCCTTCACATAATTGGCGCGCAGCGGTTCGCTGGCTTCGCCCACGAAATGCGCGCAGTGGGAGCAGGTGTAGCTCACATATTCGACCAGCTTGGTCGGCGCGGCAGGATTGCCGAGCACATGGCCACCCATGGGGGACAAGGCTATCCGGGTCAGCCAGTTGGCGGCGGGAGCGGCCCATGCGGACAGAGATGCGCTTGCCGGGATGGCGAGCAGGGCGAGGAAGGCCAGGCGGAATTTCATCATGCGATGGTCCAGTGATGCGCCGCCCCTGTCGCGGCTGAAGGTGGTGATGGAGTAATTTTCCGATCAACTGATCTTGGGCAAACCGCTGCTGTTGGCAAGCCCCTGCGCCAGGGATTCCAGCACGGCGCGCAATTCGGGGTCGCCAATGTCGCGCAGGGAATCCCCCAGCTCGACCGGAATGGGCTTGAGATTGGCTGGCGGGGGGCGGCGTTCCGGTTCCCTGGGCTGGACCATGCCTTGCTTCATCGCGATCTTGGCGACGGCGGCATAGCCGAAGAAGCGGTTCACCCGCTCCATGATGTCGGGCAGCACATGCTGGATCATGGGCGCATGGCCGCTCATGACGGTGAGCTGCAATGTGCCGCCCGCCTTCTTGCCCGCCGGAAAGCGGATCGATTCGGGTTCGCTGATCGTCGCATAATGCGGGCCCACGATCTCCGCCCAGCGGGTGACGATGCTCGATTGCACGAAGCCGAACTTGCGGAAGGCGGCGGCGCCGATGGCGGGCATCAGGTCGGCGATCCGGCGGGGCGCGCCGACGCGCGGCCGGTCTTCCGCATCCGACTTGCGGCTTTTCATTTTGGGTGTCGGGGGGCGTTCCGTCATGGCTCTCTTAATGGCATAGGGGCGCCATGCGCGTCGAGGGCAACATCCAGAAAATAGCATCCGATCTGCTCGCCCATTATGACGTCCATGCGCGGCGCCTGCCCTGGCGCGCGCCGCCGGGGGCCAATGCCGCCAATCCCTATCGGGTCTGGCTGTCGGAGGTGATGTTGCAGCAGACCACTGTCGCGGCGGTCGCGCCCTATTTCGCCAGGTTCACCGAACGCTGGCCCGATGTCGCGGCGCTGGCGGCGGAACAGGATGCCGAGGTCATGGCCGCCTGGGCAGGGCTGGGCTATTATGCCCGCGCCCGCAACCTGCTGGCCTGCGCACGGGCGGTCGCGGACGAACATGACGGCGTGTTTCCCGACACGGAGGAGGGGCTCCGCGCCCTGCCGGGCGTCGGCGCCTATACGGCGGCGGCGGTGGCCGCCATCGCCTTCGGGCGGCGGGCCGTGGTGGTCGACGCCAATGTCGAACGCGTGGTTTCGCGCCTCTTCGCCATATCGACGCCTTTGCCGGCGGCACGCCCCGGGATTCGCGCGGCGACCGACGCGATCACGCCGGACCTGCGCGCCGGGGATTTCGCGCAGGCGATGATGGATCTGGGCGCGACTATCTGCACGGCGCGCAATCCCGCCTGCGGCATTTGCCCGTTGCGGGCGGATTGCGCGGCTTTCCGTACCGCAGACCCTGCCGCTTTCCCGGTCAAGGCGGCGAAGAAGGCCAAGCCGCACCGCCGCGGTCATGGCTGGTGGATCGAACGGCCCGACGGGCATGTCTGGCTGGTGCGGCGGCCCGAAAAGGGGATGCTGGGCGGCATGCGCGCGCTGCCCTCCTCCGAATGGAACGACGCGCCCGATCCGACGCCGCCGGTCGCCGGTGCCTGGCGCCAGGTGGCGGAACCAGTCGCTCATGTTTTTACGCATTTCTCCCTCGCATTGACGGTGCATCATGCCCATGTGGGGCAGGATGTGACGCCGCCCGGAGAGGGCGAATGGTGGCCAGTGGCCCGGATCGCGAAGGCGGGCCTGCCGACGCTGTTCGCCCGCGCGGCCCAGGCGGCCCAGACGGCGATGAAGGAGAAAGGGAAAGATGCACGGCTCTGACGCCCCCGGATCGCGGCTCATCGCCTTTGGCGGCGGACGACTGGACCGGGTCGACCATGTCCGCAGCAACCCTGTCCTGCTGGCGGAAGCCTTTGCATCTGCGCAGGCGCGCCGCGTCGTGCTGGACGGATTGGAACCGGTGGTGGTGGATGGCCATCTGGTGATGGAACCGCTGCCCACCGACGGCCTGATCGAACATCATGCGCTGCTCGGCGTGGATGAGTGGCAACAGCCGATCTTCGCCGAACTGCTGGCAGATGCGCCGGACACCCTGTTCGCCACGCCGCGCAGCCGGGCCTTGGCGGATGAGGTGCCGGGGCATGAGGTCGCCCTCTACGGTGCCGCGCGCAGCCTGCTGGCCTGGCATGCGCGGCATCGTTTCTGCTCGGTCTGCGGACAGCGCACGGCACCTGCCAAGGCGGGCTGGGCACGGCAATGCGAATCCTGCCGGGCGGAACATTTCCCCCGCGTCGATCCGGTGGTCATCATGCTGGCCGAACATCGCGGGCGCGTGCTGCTCGGACGGCAGCATGGCTGGCCTGCGGGGCGCTATTCCGCACTGGCCGGCTTCGTGGAGCCGGGCGAGACGCTGGAGGAAGCCGTGGTTCGCGAAATCCGGGAGGAAGCGGGCGTGGTCACCCGCTCCGTGCGCTATGTCGCCAGCCAGCCCTGGCCCTTCCCCTCTTCCCTGATGGTCGCCTGCATGGCGCAGGCCGATGACGACGCTCTGAAGATCGACGAAAATGAGATCGAACACGCCTTCTGGTGCGACGAGGTGGGCGTCCGCGCCGCAATGGCCGGGGAGGACGGTGCGCCCTTTCTCGCCCCGCCGCCGATGGCCATTGCCTGGCATCTGTTGCGCCATTGGCTGGATGAGAGGGGATCGGAAGGGCAGGTTGCCGACCGTGGCCCAAGCGCGTAAGGCCGCCCCTTCGCCCTGCATGTCCCCTTACAGGAAACGATCGATCCCATGCTCAGCCTAGAAGAAGCCCAGTCCCGCGCGCAGGATCTGGTGACTGCAGCGCGCCGGGCGGGCGCGGATGCGGCCGACGCCATCTATGCCTGCAACGCGTCGACCAACGTGTCGGTACGGCTGGGCGCGCTGGAGGATGTGGAACGGTCGGAGGGCGAGGAGATCGGCCTGCGCGTCTTCATCGGGCGCCGCTCCGCCAGCATTTCGGCGTCGGACATGAATCCCGCGACGCTGGCCACGCTGGTCGACCGGTGCATCGCCATGGCGGGGCAGGCGCCGGAAGATCCCTATGCCGGCCTTGCCCCGGAAGACCGGCTGCTCAGGAAGAAACTGCCCGCGCTGGACCTGACCGATCCGGTCGAACCCGAACCGGCGGACCTCAGGGAACGCGCCCTGATCGCGGAGGAGGCGGCACGCGCCGTGCCCGGCGTCACCAATAGCGAGGGCGGCGGCGCGGCGACCGGGCGGAGCCAGATGGCGCTCGCCACCAGCCATGGCTTTGCAGGGGCCTATGCGGGGACCAGCCATTCGACCTGGGCAAGCGTGCTGGCCGGCTCCGGCGCCGACATGCAGCGCGACCATGCCAGCCACAGCGTCCGCCATATCGAGGATCTGGACGATGCGGAGGCGGTTGGCAACCGCGCCGGGCATCGCGCAGTGGCGCGGCTCCATCCGGTGAAGACCGGCAGCGGCGTGATGCCCGTGATCTTCGATCCCCGGATCGGGTCCAGCCTGATGGGGCATCTGATCGGCGGAATGGTGGGCCCCGCCATTGCGCGGCGATCGAGCTTCCTGCTGGAATCGCTGGGCGAAGCGCTGTTCGATTCGGGCGTGACGATCATCGACGACCCGCTGCGGCCGCGCGGCTTGCGCTCGCGACCCTTTGACGGCGAGGGACTTGCCGTCGAGCGGCGGGCGCTGATCGACAAGGGCGTGCTGACCGGCTGGCTGCTGGACAGCGCCTCGGCACGGCAACTGGGCCTGCAACCGACGGGCCATGCCAGCCGGGGCGGCAGCGGCGCGCCGGGCGCGGGCGTCACCAATGTGCATATGGAGCCGGGCAAGCTGTCGCCCGGCGAACTGATGGCGGACGTGAAACGCGGCCTTTATGTCACCGAACTGATCGGCATGGGGGTCAATGGCGTCACGGGCGACTACAGCCGGGGGGCAGCGGGCTTCCTGATCGAAAATGGCGCCGTTGGGCAGGCGGTGTCGGAAATCACCATCGCCAGCAATCTGAAGGACATGTTCCGGGCACTGGTGCCGGCCAATGACCTTACCTTCCGCTATGGCATGAACGTGCCGACCATTCGTATCGACGGGATGACCGTTGCAGGCGGCTGACATTCCCTTGCGCGATGCCGTGGCCGCCGTTTCGGACGCGGCCGACCGGGCCCTGACGCTCTGGGCGGGCGGGGAAACCCGCGTGCGCCAGTGGGAAAAGGTGCCCGGCCATCCGGTGTGCGAGGCTGACATCGAACTGGACGCCATGCTGCGCGAACGGCTCTACGCCATCGATCCCGCGGCGGGTTGGCTGTCGGAGGAGACGGCCGACACCGTGCACCGGCTGAACCTGCCGCGCGTGTGGGTAGTCGATCCGATCGACGGCACGCGCGACTATCTGCGCGGGCGGCCCGGCTGGGCGGTTTCGGTGGCGCTGGTGGAACATGGCGCCGTGCGCTTCGGCATTCTCGCGGCGCCCGCCCGGAATGAATTGTGGATCGCGCAGGCGGGTGCGGGGGCGACCCGGAACGGTCGGTCCCTGCGCGCCGGGCCACGCGCCGTCCTGCCCGGTTCGCGGGTTCCGGCGGACCAGCTTCCCCGCCATGACCGCGATCTCGTCACCGTCGAAAAGCCCAACAGCATCGCTTTGCGCATGGCGATGGTCGCGGCGGACGAGGCCGACCTGGTCGCCACGGTGCGTTGGGGCAATGAATGGGACGTGGCCGCTGCCGCGCTGATCGCGGAAGAGTCCGGCGCTGTCGTCACCGATGCGCTCGGCAATCCCTTTTCCTTCAACCGGCCGCAACCCACTGCTTTCGGCTTGCTGTGCGCGGCGCCGGGGATTCACGCGGCCGCGGCGGAACGCCTGGCGCCCCGGGCGCGGAAGATATTGACGCGGGGGTAGAGGCGGCGCATCGGCCCCATCCGCAAGCCGCCCTTGCGCGCGTCAGAGCAATGCGTTCACCTGCTCCACAAAGCGCAGCACCGAGATCGGCTTCGACACATAGGCCTGCGCCCCCGCTTCCCGGATCCGCTCCTCATCACCATGGCCGGCATAGGCGGTGACCGCCATGACCGGCACCGACGATAATTGCGCGTCCTGCTTCAGCGAGATGATGAGGTCCAGGCCGCTGACATGCGGCAGATGGATATCGGTGATCACGAGGTCGGGATGGAACTCCCGCGCCTGGGGCAACAGGTCGCGCCCGTCCCGCAACGGCAGCACTTCATGCCCGTGCGCGCGCAACAGGTCGCAAAAAAGTTTGAGATTGAGTTCGTTGTCCTCGACAACGAGCACGCGCTTTGCCACCAGTCACCCGCGTTTGGAGAAATCCGCCAATATAATGGAAGCGCGTCCCCTAAACCCGCCCTTCGTTGAGATCAATCATGCGTCCCGACATTAACCATGGCAAGCAGCATAGTCCAAGCGATACGCGAGAGCCATCCGTACTGGCGCTGATGGCGCTGGCCTGGACCCTGGCGGATGATCGGCGCGCCGACCGGCTGCTGGCGCTGACGGGGCTGGATGCCGACACGCTGAGGGCGGGCGTGGCCGATCCTGCGATATTGGGCGCTGTGCTGGGCTTCCTGTCGGACCATGAGCCCGACCTCATCGCCTGCGCAGAAAGCATCGACAGCAGCCCGGAGGCGCTGATAGCAGCAAAGGAGCATCTTGCCGCATGACCCGGCCGTTGATCATCACCGACTGCGACGAGGTGCTGCTGCACATGGTCGTCCCCTTTCGCGAGTGGCTGGACGAGCAGCATGATATCCATTTCGACATGCATGACCGCGGCTTCAGCGAGGCGCTGCGGCACAAGGACAGCGGCCAGCCGGTGGAGCGGGCGCTGGTCTGGGAACTGCTGCTGGGCTTTTTCGAGACGCAGATGCACCGCCAGACGCCCATTGCCGGGGCGGTGGAGGCCATAAGGCGGCTCGGCCGGATTGCGGACATCGTGGTCCTGACCAACATCACGGAGCGGCATCACCTCCAGCGCGTCGAACAGCTCGCGGCGCATGGCCTTGATCTTCCGGTGCGCTGGAACCAGGGAGGCAAGGGGAAGCCGCTGGCCGCCATCCTTGCGGAGCGCGAACCCAGCGTCGCCCTGTTCATCGACGATCTGGCGGAGCATCATGCCTCGGTCGCCGACCATGCGCCCGGCGTCTGGCGCCTGCACATGGTGGGGGAGCCGCAGATCGCCGCCAACGTCGCCGTCGCGCCCATGGCCCATGCCCGAATTGACGACTGGGCCGTCGCCGAAGCATGGATCGCCGCCCGGCTGGCCGAGGGGGCCGCGCCGGCAGCACCGTCCTATCAGAATATTCCGTCCATCCAGGGAGCATCCTCATGAGCATCGAAACCCGGCTGAGTGAATTGGGCATCGCCCTGCCCGCCGCCGCCGCACCCGTCGCCGCCTATGTCGCAGCGGTGGAAGCCAACGGCCTGCTGCATATTTCCGGGCAGATCTCGCTGTCCGACGGCCAGTTGATGACGGGCCGGCTGGGCGAGGACCGCGACCTCGACTATGGCGTCAAGGCGGCGCGCGCCTGCGGGCTCAACCTGATCGCTCAGATGAAGGCGGCGCTCGGCAGCCTGGACCGGGTCGAACGGATCGTGAAGCTGGGCGCCTTCATCAGCAGCACGCCCGAATTCACCGACCAGCCCAAGGTCGCCAATGGGGCATCCGAACTGATGGTCGAGATATTCGGCGAAGCGGGCAAACACGCCCGCAGCGCCGTCGGCGTGCCGGTGCTGCCGCTGGGCGCGGTGGTCGAGATCGACGCGATCGTCCTTGTCCGCCCGGCCTGACGCCTATCCCTTCCTGACCGAGCGCCCCTTTGCCCATCGCGGGCTGCACGGCGGTCGGATCAGCGAAAACGGCATGGCGGCCTTCGCGGCCGCCATCGTCGGCGGTTTCGGCATCGAATGCGACGTGCGCCTCAGCCGCGACGGCGTCGCCATCGTCTTTCACGACGCGTCCCTTGAACGGATGACGGGCGAAGGTGGCGCGGTGTCGGACCATGATGCCGGGTCGATAGATCGCCTGATGCTGCCCGACGGCGGCGGCGTTCCCCGCCTCCGCGCGCTGCTCGACCTCTGCGGAACCGAAATTCCCCTGCTCATCGAGATCAAGGTGGACGGGCGCCATGTCGGCCCGATCTGCGCGGCGGTTGCCGACGATCTGGCGCGACGACCGAAGACATTGGCGGCGGTCATGTCATTCAACCCCCTCGCCATTGGCTGGTTCAGGCGCCGCCGGCCCCTGGTCGCGCGGGGCCTGGTGATCACGGACCAGGGCAGGCGCGGTTGGCGCGGCAGAATCGGGCGGGCCCTTGCACTTTGGGCGGCGAAACCCGATTTTATCGCCTGTGATATCCGCGACCTGCCTTCCTCTTCTGCCCATGATGCCCGCCAAAGGGGCCTGCCCGTGCTGACATGGACGGTGCGCGGAGAGGAGGAGCGTGCCCGCGCCGCGCTGCATGCGGACCAGATCATCTTCGAGCGGTCTCATGACTGAATGCGTGGCCCGGCTGGCGCAGGGCGTTGCGGAATTGCCGCGCGACGAGTGGAACGCCTGCGCGGGCGACGCAAATCCCTTCATGAGCTGGGATTTCCTGACCGCGCTCGAACGATCGGGCAGCGTCGGCGGAAACAGCGGCTGGCAACCGCTGCCGCTGGTGATCGATGGTCCGGACGGGCAGATCGCCGCTGCCGCGCCGCTTTATGGCAAGAGCCATAGCCAGGGCGAATATGTGTTCGACCACGGCTGGGCCGATGCCTGGGAAAGGGCCGGCGGGCAATATTATCCGAAGATTCAGATCGCGGCTCCCTTTTCGCCGGTGCCGGGCCCCCGGCTGCTGCTACGTGATGGGGCCCTCGCGCCGGCGCTGATCGCCGGGATCGAGGCGGTGGTGCAGCAGAATCAACTGTCCTCCGCCCATGCGACCTTCATAGCGCCCGAACAGGTGCCGCTGTTCGAGGCGGCGGGCTGGCTGATCCGGGAGGATAGCCAGTTCCACTGGACCAATCGCGGCTATGGCGATTTCACCGACTTCCTGGCCGATCTGTCGAGTGCCAAGCGCAAGAATATCCGCAAGGAAAGGGAAAGGGCGGTCGAGGGGCTGGATATCCTCCACCTGACCGGAGCGGCGCTGACGGAGGCGCATTGGGACATGTTCTGGACCTTTTACCAGGACACGGGAGCACGCAAATGGGGGCGGCCCTATCTGACCCGGGCATTTTTCTCCATGCTGGGCGAGAGCATGGCCGACCGGGTACTGCTGGTGCTGGCGCTGCGACAAGGGCGACCGATCGCCGGTGCGCTCAACCTGATCGGCGCGGATACGCTCTACGGTCGCTATTGGGGCTGTTCGGAAGACGTGCCCAATCTGCATTTCGAACTATGCTATTATCAGGCGATCGACATCGCCATCGCCCGCGGGCTGAAACGGGTGGAGGCAGGCGCGCAGGGCGGCCACAAGCTGGCGCGCGGCTACACCCCGGAGCCGACATTTTCAGCGCATTTCATTCCCAATGCCAGCTTCCGCAGGGCCGTTACCGAATTCCTGGCGGCGGAACGGCAGGGCGTGCAGCGCGACCGGATCTGGCTGACCGAAAGGACACCCTTTCGCAAGGGCGAAGCGCGGCCGGACTGACGACAAAGGTCAGCCGGGCTGCAAGGAGCCTGGCGGACCGTTGTGTCCCCGATTTCAGGCCGCGCGCAATTGTGTCGCGGCAATCAGCGCCCGCGCCTGCCGCTGCGCTTCGGCGATTTCGCGCGCCGACATTTCCTCGGCCACTTCGGCGCGCATCGCCTGCCCTTCCTCGCTGCCCTTGAGCGCGGCGAGATTGAACCATTTATGCGCCTCGATCAGATCCACCGGCATGCCGCCCGTGCCGCAGCTATAGGCGACGCCCAGATCGAAACAGGCCTCCGCAGTTTGGCCTTCTGCTCCGGCAAACCGGCTTTGCATCAGAAACTGCGCACTCTTCAGTCCATTGGCCATAACCGAATCCCCCTCATGGATTTCGACTTGTGGTTCTTGACGAGCAGCAGGCTGCACCGGCAGCGGATAAAAAATGGTTAACGCGTCGGATACCATGTGATGATGGCTCCGTTGAACCGATCCCGCGTCCGCCCGCCACGTGAAAAGGGTGGCGCGGTCAATGGATTGTCCCCATAGCCACCGGCATGACAGACCATCACGACATCAGCCGGGCGCAACCGAAGAAGGACATCGCGTTTCGCGAATTCGTGATGCTCTGCGCCTGCCTGATGGCGATGAACGCGCTGTCGATCGATCCCATGCTGCCGGCCTTGCCCGATATCGGTCGGGATCTTTCGGTCCCCCACCCCAACGACCGCCAATTGATCATCAGCGTCTATTTCATGGGCCTCGGTGTTGGGTCGCTGCTGTTCGGCGTGCTGTCTGACCGCTTTGGGCGAAAGCGGGTACTCGGCAGCGCGATGGCGCTGTTCATCCTTTCCTCGATCGCCTGCGCGGGCGCGCACAGCTTTGCCGCCATGCTCGTCGGACGGGCCTCCGCCGGCTTTTTCGCCGGGGCCAGCCGGGTGATCACCGTCGGCATCGTCCGCGATCGGTTCAGGGGGGATGCGATGGCCCGCGTGATGTCGCTGATCTTCGCCGTGTTCATGCTGATCCCGGTCATGGCGCCCACTTTCGGCCAGGCGATCCTCTGGATTGCGCCCTGGCGCTGGATTTTCTGGGCGCTCGCGATCCTGGCGACGCTGATCCTGCTGTGGATGGGGATGCGGCTGCCCGAAACGCTACTGCCGGAAAATCGCCTGCGGATGAGCGCGGGCTCCATTTTCCGCACGGTCGGCACGATCGTCCGCACGCGGGCGTCAATCGGCTACATGTTGGCGAGCGGCGTCGTGATGAGCGGCCTGATCGGCTTCATCCTGTCGGTACAGCAGATATTCTTCGACATATTCACCGCGCAGAAGATTTTTCCCTTCGCCTTCGCGGCCATCGCCGGCAGCATGGGCATCGGCAGTCTGCTCAACAGCCGCCTTGTCTCGCGCTTCGGTGCGCGGCGGCTGAGCCAGACAGCGCTGCTATGCCTGGTGTCCATCAATGTCGTGCACCTGACCGTGATCCTGTCCGGATTGGAAACCATTACCAGCTTCATGGTCCTGCAGTCAGCGACGATGATGACCATCGCCTTCACCGCATCGAATTTCAGCGCGATCTCCATGGAGCCCTTCGCAAAAGGCGCCGGCGTCGCCTCCTCCTTCCAGGCATTTCTGACCACCGCCGTGTCGAGCACGCTGGGCAGCCTGATCGGCCGCGCCTTCAACGGGACGACATTGCCGCTGACCCTGGGACTGGCGGTGTTCGGCTCTATCTCCTTCCTGATCGTCGCCTGGGCGGAGCGGGGAAAATTGTTCACGCGCCCCCATCATGGCGGGCTGCGCGATCCGGAATTCGAGCCGATGCATTGAAAAAGGGGGCGGTGTGATCCGCCCCCTTTGATCGATCAGGCGTCCCGGCCGCCAGGCGTATGCGCGCCCGGCAGCGGCGGCACGGGTTGAGGCGGGATGCCGCTATCCTGCTCATGGGTTTCAACCAGGCCGCGCCCCACATGGCTCTTGCGATAACCATAGATGAAATAGAGCACGAGGCCGATCCCGCCCCAGATCGGCAGGACAAGCTGGGCGTCGACCGGCAGGTTGAAGAACAGGAAGACGCAGCCAAATGCCGCAGTCGGCGCGATCACCCACACCAAAGGCGTGCGGAAGGGGCGAGCGCGGCCCGGTTCCTTCACGCGCAACACCAGCACGGCGAGACACACCATGAAAAAGGCGAACAGCGTGCCGGAGTTGGAGATGTCGGCCAGCTGACCCACCGGCAGCAGCGCGGCGCCGATCGCGACGAAGATGCCCGTCACCATGGTGACGATATGGGGCGTCTTGAACCGGGGATGGATGCTGGCGAGCTTTTCCGGCAGCAGGCCGTCGCGTGCCATCACGAAGAAGATGCGGGTCTGCCCGAACATCATCATCAGAATGACTGAGGGCAATGCCAGATTGGCCGCAAGGCCAAGGGCATTGCCGACCACCGTCCAGTTGATCTCGCGCAGCACATGGGCGAGCGCTTCATTGGAGCAGACCAGATCCTTGGCATGGGCCGCCATCGCGCAGGTGGCGGCAAAGCCCTGCGATCCCGGCGCGACGACCGATCCATCCGGGCCGAGCACAGGCTGCGCCCCGATTGCGCCGATCGCGCCGGCAGCCACGAGCAGATAGAAGATGGTACAGATCGCAAGGCTGCCGATCAGGCCGATGGGCACGTTGCGCTGCGGGTTCTTGGTTTCCTCCGCCGCGGTCGACACCGCGTCGAAGCCGACATAGGCGAAGAAGATGGACGCTGCGGCGCCGACTATGCCCATGCCGCTGGTTCCCGCGGGACCGAACCAGTCATTGGGTGCGAAGGGCGAGAAATTGCCGGTGTCGAGCACGGGAAGCGTCAGAATGATGAAGGCGGTAAGCGCGGACACCTTGATGGCGACGAGCACGGCATTGACGCGCGCGCTTTCGGTGGTGCCGATTATCAGCAGGGTCGTGACTGCCAGCGCGACGACGATGGCGGGAATGTTGATCACGCCGTGAGTGAAGTCAGCATGTGGGATCAGGCCATTCATCGTCCAGACCGGCCCCGCCGAGAGCGCCTGCGGCAATTCGAGTCCCGTGATGCTTTTGAGCAGCCCCATGAAATAGCCGGACCACCCCACCGAAACGGCGCTGGCGGCGACCGCATATTCGAGGATGAGCGCCCAGCCCACCATCCAGGCGAGCAATTCGCCGACGACGGCATAGGTATAAGTGTAGGCCGAGCCCGACACGGGAACCATTGAGGCGATTTCGGAATAGCAGAGCGCGGCGAAGGCACAAACAGCGCCCGCGATCACGAAGCTCCACATCATGCCTGGCCCGGCCTTTTGCGCGGCGGCGGCGGTCAGAACGAAAATACCGGTGCCGATAACCGCGCCGACACCCAATAGCGTCAGTTGAACCGGCCCCAGCGTACGGACGAGAGCTTTCTTCTCGGCCGTGGCCAATATGGCATCCAATGGCTTTATGCGCCCGAAAATCATTGTGGAGCCCTTTATCTTTGAAGTCTTTTGCCCAGACGGCCGTTGCGGCCGCTCTCCTTTTGTGATGGAGTGGAGACTATCGCCTAATCTGCGGCGCGCAAGTATGTTGCGCATTCGGGACATGGTCCAAAAGCGCTCCCGCCTCCCCCTGATGACCCCAAAGGAGTGAATTGTGGTAGAATTGCTGCGAGCAGCGAGTTTGAGCGATACGCTGCATGGCTTCGCCGGGCGGCGCGGCGGCGTTTCGACCGGGGTTCATGCTGGCCTGAATGTCGGACTTGGCTCGGAGGACGAACGTGACGCGGTTCTGCGCAACCGGGATCTTGCGCGCGACGCCCTGCTGCCCGGGGGTGCGCTGGTAACGGTCCACCAGGTCCACTCACCCGATGTGGTCACAGTCACCACGCCCTTTGCCATTGACGAACGCCCGTCGGCCGATGCGATGGTGACGGATCAACCCGGTCTGATATTGGGGATTCTCACCGCCGATTGCGTTCCCGTGCTGTTTGCCGATGCCTCGGCAGGGATCGTTGGTGCGGCGCATGCGGGCTGGAAGGGCGCCCTGGGCGGTGTCACGGATCGGACGATCGATGCGATGGAGGCGCTGGGTGCAGCGCGTGACCGGATCACATGCGCGATAGGGCCATGCATCGGCCGTTCGTCCTATGAGGTGACGCTGGATTTCGCCGAACGCTTCGTGGCAGCAGATATGGAAAATGATCGCTTTTTCTCGGCTGGCCGCGAGGGGCATTGTCAGTTCGACATCGCCGCCTATGTCGCTGCCCGGCTGGCGGGTGCGGGGGTCGGCCAGGTCGAGCTGCTGGACGAGGATACATATGGGCAGCCAGAACGCTTTTACAGCTATCGCCGTGCATGCCACCGCGGAGAACCCGATTATGGCCGACAGATTTCGATGATAGCGTT
Source organism: Sphingobium sp. LSP13-1-1.1 (assembly GCF_040676415.1). NCBI lineage: Bacteria > Pseudomonadati > Pseudomonadota > Alphaproteobacteria > Sphingomonadales > Sphingobiaceae > Sphingobium > Sphingobium sp. LSP13-1-1.1. The sequence goes on from NZ_JBEGHU010000008.1 coordinate 67,300, forward strand.
ACGGGCTTGAAGAAGCACGCAGGTAGCCGGCCGTACACGCTATCTGCGGCAAGCCAGCGTCAATGGAATGGGTTTGAGAATAGCCTGCAGCAATGAAAATGGGCCACGTCCAACCTCGACCGAAATTAATGGTTTTCGAGGATTTGATCGGATGGCGATCCAACTGCGAAGAAGATTGCGGCCTCTGGTTGCGGGAGTAGGATTTGAACCTACGACCTTCAGGTTATGAGCCTGACGAGCTACCGGGCTGCTCCATCCCGCGACACTAGAGATCGCTGCGGAGGCCGCAAATATTGTGGATGGGTATTGAAGCGCGAGCTGTAATGCCTGGCGACGCCCTACTCTTCCGGGGCTTGAGCCACAGTACCATCGGCGCAGACTGGTTTCACGTCCGAGTTCGGGAAGGGATCGGG
>NZ_JBEGHU010000009.1:0-63432 GCF_040676415.1 Sphingobium sp. LSP13-1-1.1
CGGCGGGTCCACGACCAACTATGTGCCAGAAGGCCAGTTCAAGGGTTTTGTCTCTGCACTGATCGAAGCCGCAGAGGCCGGTGAGTTCGATGGGGCACTCAAAGCAATCCAGACAGCCCCTCAGGCTCCTCGGAAAGCATCATCGTCCAAAGGCGCTAACTCGGATCAAGGATCGCTCAACATCGGCGTAGCGGGCAAGCGCAGGGGCAAGAATCCGATGTCGTTCCCTGACATCAAGAAGCACTATCTCGCAGAGGGTAAGGATGCTGACATGATCGACATTGCGATCAAGAAGCGTCAGGAAGCCGAAAAGGCTGCGAAGTAAGCTGACATAAGAAAAGCCGCTGTTTACCGGCAGCGGCTTTTCCCTGTAGTAAGAGAGCAACCAAGAAGCCCAATTACGCAAAGGCTTCTCGATTGCCGTCTATTTAGCCTCAAAGGCTTTTCAGCAGTTCCTCCTGCTGCTTTTCAATTTCGGCCAGCATACGGTCGCCTTCTTCCCTTACGCGGCGCACTTCCTCGGCAGCAGCTTTGATCTGCTCGTCATTGTGCTTACGAACTAGCTTCTGCTCCTCGATGGCTTCGCGCACATTCGTTGCGCTGTTCCACTCCTTAGGACCGGCTTCGATCAGGCCAAGCCTGACATTGTTCTTCCTGATGAAGTAGCCACGCAGCAGGGTTTTATCCTGAGCATCAACGTCGCTGATAATGTCATTGATTGAGGCTTCATCCTCGATGTCTGGCAGCGCCTTGTCATAGACATTGCCACAGGCCGAAAGCAGCGCACAGGCTGCAACTAAGGGGAAGAGTAAACGTCGCATTGTAGAAACTCCCTGTTAAGTTCTTGCTTTGTTGTAATGTCAAGAACGATCTGCGTCATTAAAAGAAAAAGAAAGCTAGGACCGTTGCCGATCCTAGCTTCTTTCCAATGCCTAACTCTACTTAGTTAGATGGCTCGTCCTGCCTTCGCGTCTTCCATGTATTTGGATATTGGCTTTGTTGGCGTCCAATGCAGGTCTTCTTCTATCTGTAGTCCTGCTGGTAAGCGCAGTTCGGCAAGTTCCCAGAGTGCGACGTAGCCGAGTTCAGGATAGCCCACATCGCAGATGCCGAACGCCAGCCCGTCATTGCTGCATTCGCTGAGTATCCAAGTTCCGATACCGATGGGGTTGAACAAGCGAACAACCGGCATGAGGTCTTTTTCGCCCTTTGTGCCTCGCAGGGGCACTTGCTCCTCATGATTGATAATCAGCTGCTGTAGCTGCTTTGGACGCATCAACTTCATCCACGGGTCCATGTAGGCACTCCCTTTCTTCAATGTGCCTCAGGACAACAAGCGCCAGTTGACTTGAAAATCAACCTAAGAAGTGGTTCGCGGAGAAGAGTTTTATCTAAGTCATAAAGTGGATGACGCAGAAGTCACCTGAACACATACGATGTGGGAAGGAGACAAACGATGCAGTTGAACACTCAGGAACTTGCTGCGCTGGCCGATTACCTGCTTTGTGAGATTGATTGTTCTTCGGATTACGAAGAAGACGAGTTCAGCGTCGAGTGGCGCGGTCATCGGCTCTATGTAGAGCGTTACATGAGCCATTTCCGGGTCGAAGTTGACCATGAAGATGATGTCATCGAGCTACCGCGTCACTGATCCCCGCAGACGACCTTACAAAAGGAAAAGCGCCCGCAAGCAATGCGAGGCGCTTTCACTCTGAGTGGTGTTTCTAGGGGCTTACAGGGCAGCGATTAAGCTGCCCGTTCCATATAGCGGTTGAGAGCAATCGGGCTATCATTGTGGGCACCGGGCAGCATTGCGCTTGTGGCTATTGCTTGCTGTAGCAGATTACCGAGGCCGTCGAACCTGAAAGCATGGACGCCAGCAACAAGGACATGAGCCTCGCGAGTGCCAGGATACAGGAAGACGCTGGTTATGATCTCCGATAGTGCAGCGTGGACCTGGCGACGAGCATCTTCATCATCGTGCAGGCTGTCCCTAAGTCGGGCAATTTCCTGAGCCAGTTCGACGCTTGGCTTTTTGTTGGCCTGTTGCTCAGCAGCTAGCGCCAGCGTTCGAATGCCCTCTTTGCGCTCTTCAATGTCCTGTTCGGCGCGCTGGATGCCTCTCAACATAGCCGGGCTAGGGTTAGCCGCATAAGCATCAACTAGATTGTCTAGGCGTTGCTCGGCGGTCTTGAGTTCCAATTGCGCGACAGCAAGGCCGTTGTCCTGTGCTTGTTCCTCAGGTGCCGGGATGGCCATATGAAGGACGTTATCGAGGATACCGTTGAGGAGGTGATAGTAGTGGAATGACGCGCTGGATGAGCAACCAGCAGCCCTGTGGTTTCTCGCGCAACGCAATCTAGCTTTGCGGGGGACGTTCACATCGGTTTGCGAAATTATCATCCGGCTACCACAAACCTCACCGTTGTTCCGATGAGCGCAGTATGTGAAACCCTGAAGCAAATTAACCATACCTCGGCGCTTACCGCCTGAACTGCGGCGACGGTCGAGTGCTTCTTGTGCACGGTGCCATGTCTCTGCTGAGATTACCGCATCGCAGACTTTGAACCATTCTCCTGCTTTGTGCTTGTAAGCGCCGGGCTCCTTGACGCGGCAATACTCGCCTAATGCGCCCCGACCTCGCAGAATTTCCCTGACGTTGGCTTGTGTCCAATCGCCTTTTTGCCAGCGCGTATTCTCAAGATCGGCGTTGAGTTCGGCACAAATCTGACGAAGCCCTTTGCCTTCAAGGCAGCGGTCAAAGATCATCCTGACCACAGCAGCGCGCTTCTCATTAACCATATATTTGTCGCCATCGCGGTCGATCCAGCTAGGCACGAAACGCAAGTCGGCCAGACCATCTTTCGTTTTGAAGCCGCGTTCGATGGTGCCTTCGAACGCTTTGGCAATTCGGCCACCTTTCTTTTTGCTTTCCTCGTGTCCTAGACCAGCGCGCAGGAACGGCGTCAGCAGCGTTTGCCAGTTGTGCTTGATTTCCTCTGCTGTGTAGGTCTGACCAGTATCGCTTTCGACCAGCGTTATACCGGCGTTTACGAGGCCGTGGATGAGGTTCAGACCGACAAGAGGCTCCTGACGGCTTAGTCGATCGATGTTCTCAATGATGAGTGCTTTGCCGCGCAGCAAACCCTTTGCGGCGCGTTCCTCAATCTCAGCTAGCTTGCCACCCTTCGCGCGGTTCCTGCCCTTGTAAGCAGACTTACCGCGCTCGATGATCGTCTCAGTTAGCGTCCATCCCCTTGTGCGGCAGATGTTCTGCGCTAAGTCGGTCTGACGGCGCTCACTATCGCCCTCTGTTTGATCGTCGGTTGACCAGCGAATGTATGCGATTGCTTCCAATGTCATTGCCCCTAGCTGCTTTGTCCGCGTTAAGATCGCGTAACCTCACAACTGTATGGGTGAATTAACATGGTCCATATCAGCCCCTGGGAAGCGACGCTGGGGTTGATGAAGGGGGCGGGGGCCGTACTGCCGCCGGGTGGCTTGCTCTACGTCTATGGGCCCTATCTGCGGGAAAATGTCGAAACAGCGCCGAGCAATCTTGCCTTCGATGCATCCCTCAAGGCTCGTGATCCGCAATGGGGGCTGCGCCGGGTGGAGGATGTGATTGCCGCGGCGGAGGGCGAGGGGCTGGTGCTTCGCCGATTGCTCGAAATGCCCGCGAACAATCTGTCGTTGATATTCCGGCGGCGGGATTGAAAGACTGCGGCGCTCCTGCGAAGGGAGGAGCCTGATCTTGGCCGTTTGACCCGCGCTCCTGCTGACCGCTCGTTCGAGTGTTTTTGCGGGAGCATGCTGTACCCGTAGCAGGACCGATGCCTCATTCTCTCCTCTCCCTCGTCACCGCCGAACTGGCCGCGCCCGCCGATCCGCGCGCGGCGGCGATGGCGGGCGCGCTGGCTGCGCAATATCCCGATGCCTCGCGGGCGGTGCTCTTCTACGGTTCCTGCCTGCGGGAGAAGAATCTCGACGGCTTGATGCTGGATTTCTACCTGATCGTCTCCGACTATCGCGCCGCTTATGGAAAGCGCTGGCTTGCGGCCGCAAACCGGCTGATCCCGCCCAATGTCTTTCCCTTCGAACATAATGGCCTGATCGCCAAATATGCCGTGCTGTCGGAAGGTGACTTTGCCCGCCTCAACAGCCCTGCCGCCGACAATGTGTCGGTCTGGGCCCGCTTCGCCCAGCCTGCGCGGCTGCTCTGGGCGGCGGATGACCTTGCCCGCCAGCGCGCCATCACAGCCGTTGCCGGTGCTGCCCCGACGCTGCTCTCGCTTGCTCGCCCAATGGCGCAGGCCCAGGATGCGCTGTCGCTGTGGAGGACCGGCTTCACCCTGACCTATGGCGCGGAATTGCGGGCCGAACGGAAGGGGCGATCGCTTTCCATCGTCGATGCCGATCCGGAGCGCTACGCGCGCTTTGGCGAGGCCGCGCTGGACCAGGGCCTGCCGCCATCGCCGGAGCAGGCGGCTGCCCGCTGGCGGCGGTTGCAAAGGCGCGGCAAATGGCTGTCCGTCATCCGCCTGGCCAAGGCAAGCTTCACCTATGCTGGCGGCATCGATTATCTGGCGTGGAAGATCAATCGCCATGCGGGCACCACGATCCAGATCAGGCCCTGGCAGCGCCGCTGGCCGCTGATCGGCGCGCTTACTCTGCTGCCGCGGCTGTTCCGGGGTGGTGCGATCCGCTGAGCGCATTGGACAGCGCCTGTGCCAGCCCGGTGAGAGTGTAGGGCTTGCGCAACACTTCATGGCCCCCGAAATCGGTGCTTTCCGCTATATCGCCGGCATAGCCGGTGACGAACAGCACTGGCAGATGCGCATAGAGGGGCGGCAGGGTGCGTATCATCTCTGGCCCGGTCATGTCCGGCATCAGCACGTCGCTGACGATCAGGCCGATGTCGCGATGGCTGGTGAGCAGCTTCGCCGCCCTGGACGGATGATCGCAGGCGACCGGCAGGTGGCCCAGTTCCGCCAGCGCCGCCATCGTCTGGTTGAGGACGCGGGGATCATCCTCCACCACCAGGATACGCATCGGGGGATGGAGCACAGGCTCCCGGTCCGGCATAGGCGCGTCCATCGCACCTTCGCCTCCCGCCGCGACATGGCGGGGCAGGTAGAGATGGACGCTCGTGCCCTTGCCGGGCTCCGATTCTATGCGGATCTCGCCCTCGCACTGGTGCACGAAGCCGAAGATCTGGCTGAGGCCCAGCCCGGTGCCCTTGCCGACCGGCTTGGTGGTGAAGAAGGGTTCGAACACGCGCGACAGGATTTCGGGCGTCATGCCGCACCCGTCGTCAGTGACGCTGAGCATCACATATTCGCCGGCGGCGCATTCCCCGATCTCGTGCTGCGCCAGTTGGGCCTGTCCTGTCCTGATGACCAGTCGGCCCCGTCCGTCCATGGCGTCGCGGGCGTTGACGCACAGGTTCAATATCGCATTTTCCATCTGATGCTGGTCGACGAAGATCCGCCAGCCCTTCGCCTCATTTTCAAAGGCCATGGTGATCTGGTCGCCGATGGACCGATCGATCAATTCGGACAGTCCGGCGACCAGCGCATCAGGATCGACGGCGTTGGGCAGCAGCGGTTCCGACCGGGCGAAGGCCAACAGGCGGCGGGTCAGCGCGGCGGCGCGATTGGCACCCTCCATCGCATTGTCGAGATGACGGTTCGCCTCCTGCGGTTTCAGCCGCAGCTTGCGCTTGGCCAGTTCCAGGCCGCCGACCACCACGGCCAGCATGTTGTTGAAATCATGGGCGATGCCGCCCGTCAACTGGCCCACGGCATCCATCTTCTGCATCTGGCGCAGATTTTCCTCCGCGACGGCGCGTTCGGCGGTCTCCTTCTTGAGCCGTTCATAGGCATCCGACAATTCGGCGGTGCGGGCGGTGACGGCCTCCTCCAGCCGGTCGGCGCGCTCCGCCTCGTCATCCGCCTGCCTGCGCGCATTGCGGCGCTCGCTATAGGCGGCATTGGCGAACCAGAGCGCGAACAGCACGCAGACCAGTAGCACCAGTCCGAAAAGCTGGGATGTCTTTCCGAACCAGGCGTTGCGATCCCCTGCCAGCGACACGGCCTCGCTGCGCTCCTGCAGCCGGGCGTTTTCCGCCTGGATGACCCGATCCAGCAATGCCGTGATGCGCATCAGGTCGCGGGACTTGCCCGCCTGATGGAACTGGGCAAGCGCTGCCATCTTCTGGTCGTAGGTGGTGCGCAGGCCGATCTCGCTCAGCGTCTTGCCGCGCTGGTCGAAGGCGGCCTGCAACGCCATCACATTGCCGCGCTGCCAGTCGGAATGGCGGGTGGTGTAATTGAGCACCTTGAGCTGGCTCCCGGCGGTGCGCCACTGGTCCTGGAACAGGCGGCCGGTATCGGGATCAAGGCTGATGACATAGCGGGCCAGCGTCACTTCCGCGCGGGCGGTCTTCGCCTCGAACGCGCGGGCGAGGGCGATGATCTCGAAACTGCGCCGCTGTTCCTGCAGCGCGCGCTCATGGTCATGCGCGGCATGGCTGGCGCTGTAGAGCAGCGTGCCGAGCGATCCGAACAGCAGGATGACAAGCACCAGCGGCAGGAAGCGTGCCACGAACGCTCGCCAACCGGTCGCATGTTCATCCATGAAAAACCCGTCCGTCATCGACAGTTACACTAGATGAACAATGTTAAGCGAGAAATGCCGCAGGTGAAAGGTTCCGTTTTTGCGGCGGATTCCGTCTCGTTAATCGGCCGTCCGGTCGTAAAGCCGATGACAGGACGCGTTCAGCCGATCGCCCCGGTCGCCTTGCCTGCCGCCTCGAACATGCCGATGATCTGCCCAACCTGTTCATCGCTATGTTCAGCGCAGAGCGAACAGCGCAGCAGAAAAGTTCCAGCAGGTGTCGCCGGAGGGCGCGCCATGTTGACGTAGAGGCCGAGCTCCAGCAGCGTCTGCCACATGGCGACGGCCTGCGTCTGGTCGGTCAGGATGACGGCGATGATCGCGGATTGCGGGGTTTCCGTGCCCAGCTTGAAGCCAAGGTCGGAGAGGCCCTTGTGCAGCCGCTGGCTGTTCTTCCAGAGATGGGCGCGCTTCTCGCTCGCGTGCATCAGCTTGCGGATCGATGTCGCTGCGGTCGCGACGACGCTCGGCGGCAGGGATGCGGTGAAGACATAGGGACGGCAGACGAGGCGCAGCACTTCGAACTTCGGGTGGTTGGACACGCAGAAGCCGCCGACCGTGCCGACCGACTTGGAGAAGGTGCCGACCACGAAATCGACGTCCTTCTCGACACCCTGCTCCTCATAGACGCCCCGGCCATTGGGGCCGAAAAAGCCCATGCCATGGGCTTCGTCCACCAGAATCATGCAATTGGGATGCTTGCGCACCGCGGCGACCATGTCGGGCAGGGGGGCGACGTCGCCCAGCATCGAATAGACGCCCTCCAGCACCACCAGCTTCAGGGCGTCGGCGGGCAGGCGGCCCAGGCGCTTGTCCAGATCCTCCACGCTGTTGTGGCGGAAGCGGACGATCTCCGCATCGCCCAGGAAGCAGCCGTCATAGATGGACGCATGGCTGTCGGCATCCAGCACGACATAGTCGCCCTTGCCCGCCAGCGTCGAGATCATGCCCAGATTGGCCTGATAGCCGGTGGAGAAGACCATCGCGCCGCTGGTGCCGTAGAAGTCCCGGAGGGCGTCCTCGACCTGCCGGTGGCCCTGATAGGTGCCGTTCAGCAAGCGGCTGCCGGTGGTGCCCGCGCCGAAATCGTCCAGCGCCTTCTTGCCCGCGGCGATCACCTCCGGGTCGAAGGTCATGCCCATATAGTTATAGGTGCCGAGCAGGATCGTGTCCTTGCCCTTGATCACGGCCAGGGTGGGCGATTTCACTTCATCCATGACGATGGCGAAGGGATCGCGCACGCCGGTCGCCAGCAGCGCCTCCCGTTCTGCGATCAGGGAATCGAACTTGGAGAAGAGGTCGCGGGTATTGGTCGTCATATGTAGTCCCTTAACCCGTTCGTCCTGAGTTCGGACCGGGCGCAGCCAAAGCCCCTCTCGAAGCCCGTCATGCTGTTCCCCGCTCCCTAGATCCGCCATTTCGACACGCTTGATGGCTACTCGGCACGAACGGCAAATAATCACTGGAGCGACTTTTGATCTGATTGGATCAGATCGGCCACTCTATTCCTTTATTTTACCGCGATTTCCTGACCGTCGGATGACGCCATCCGACCGGAAATCGCTCCAGGGCGGCCTTTAGCCCTTCAGCTTCGCCACGGCATCCACAAGCTGGCCCACCGTCTCGATCTCGGCCTGCATGTTCATGGTGATGATGATGTCGAATTCATCCTCGATCGCGGCGACGAAATCCATCACCGTCAGGCTGTCCCACTCCAGATCCCCTGCGAAGGTGGTCGCCTCGGTCAGTGCGACGCCCTTTTTGTTGAAAGGTGCGATCTGGCCCAGAACGCTGTCGAAAATTTGCTGGCGATCCGTCATTATCCCTGGTGCTTTCCGTGAAAGAGCGGCTTTTGCCCTCAAGCGTCGCTCTTTGGCAAGGGAATAAGGCGGCAATCGGGCATGAGTGTCGCGAAAAAAGGGGAGGGGATGATGACCCAGGCGACAGATGCGCCGGTGCCCAATGCGATCCACCTGCTGCGCACCGCGGTCCAGACCAACATGCAACTCAGCCAGATGGCCGATCAGAAGGCGAACATGCTGATCGGCGCGTCGATGGTGGTCTTCACCCTCTGCGTTGGTCAATTGCGGTCGGGTGCGCTGGTCTGGCCGGTGGCGGTGCTGGCGCTCGGCGTGTTTCTGGCCGCGACCTGTGCGATCCTGGCGGTGTTGCCGAATGTCGGCCGGTCGCGCAGCGGTGTGACGGAGGATGACAATCTGCTGTTTTTCGGCGTCTTCACCAGCCTCAGCGAAACCGAGTTCAGTGCGCGGATGATGCGGCTGGTGGCGGATGACGACGCGCTGTGCCGGGCGATGCTGCGCGACATGTATCAGAATGGTCAGGTGCTCCAGCGGCGCAAATATCGCTGGCTGGGCTATGCCTATCGGCTGTTCCTGGCCGGGGTGGTGATCAGTTTCGCCACGCTGGTGGCCGACCTGGCCTGGGGATGGCGATAAGGAAGCCAGCGATCGGTCCCGGCCGCCTGGAAATCGCTCCCGGCGCCTTACCGGAAATTATCGGCGTAGGCCTGGATCTTCAACGTCTTGGGCGCGGTCGGAATGACCGTATAGGCGATCCCCTCCCGCTCCGCATAGGCGCGGGCGGCTTCCTCGGAAGAGAAGGTCAGCCTGATCTGCTGCCTGGTGTCGCCGGAACCCGCCCAGCCGGTCAGGGGGTCGGGCTTCTTCGCTTCCGCCGCCACATATTCCAGCACCCATTTGCGGGTCAGCGCCTTGCCGGACTGCAGGGCGTTCTTCTGGATCTGATAGATGCGCGCGCTCATCGCGATGGAGACTCCTGAGGGAAGATCGGGTTGCGTTGCACCAGCGAATGGACCCAAGTCAAGGCTTCCCCTTGGCATCGGCCCGTTTCGTGCGCAGCGTGGCGCTGGCTGCCGCCGGATCGTCCGGCCAGGGATGCTTGGGGTAGCGGCCGCGCATTTCCTTGGCGATGGCGCGCCAACTGCCCGCCCAGAAGCCGGGCAGGTCCTGCGTCGTCTGGATCGGCCGGCCGGCCGGGGAGGTGAGGGAAAGGACCAGTGGAATGCGCCCGCTGCCGACGACCGGATGTTGGTCGAGGCCGAACAGGGCCTGGACGCGCAACTCGACGCGGGGGCCGCCCTCAGCGGCATAGTCGATTTCATGGCCGCTGCCGGCGGGGGAACGGAATTCAGGCGGGGCGAGCCGGTCGACCTGCTGCTTGCCGTCCCAGCCGATCAGCCCTTCCAGCACGCCGGAAAGTTGCGATCGGTCGATGTCGGAGAGCCGCCGCCTGCCCTGCAACAGCGGCGGGAGCCAGTCGTCCAGCATCTCCATCAGCGCGGCGTCCGAGAGCGCCTCCACCCCGGCAAAGGCGGCCCGCATCCTGAGCGACCGCGCGGCGTCGGACCAGGGAAGCAGCTCCAGCCCGCCCTGCCGCACGCCCTCGACCAGGGCGGCGACGACCGCGTCGGGATCGGGCCGGTCGTCGGAGCCGGAGGAAAGCCGCACCGCGCCCAGCCGCCTTTCACGCAGCGCCTCTATGCCGCCATTGGCGGGCCGGAACCGCACGGTGCGATGCTCCGCGATCCGGCCGGCGAACAGGGCGATCACTTCCGCCTCGCTGATCGGCGCGGCGGAAAGGATGCGGGCGCCGGCCGCACTGCCCTGCACTTCGCCCACCGCCAGCCATTCCCCCCTTGCCAGCGGGCTGAGCGGGTCGAGCCGGAAGCCGCGTCCGCCGATGCTTGCCCAATCGGCCCCGTCCGCGGAGCGGCGTTTGGCAACCCTGTCCGGGAAAGCAAGGGCGAGGCAGAGGCCGGCTTCATGGCCCCCTTCCGCAACCAGAGGCGAAGTCCTGGCTGCGTCCGCCGGGGCCAGCTTCGCCCACCGCTTCGCCATCGCCCGCGCTGCGTCGGCCCGCTTCCCGCTCTCGCGTCGCCAGCGGATTCGCCGCTGCGAAAGGTCTGTATCCTGCCCGCCGATGCCCCGTTCGCCAAGCAGGACGGCGATTTCTGCGGCGACCGTTGCCAGTCCCATCTCGCCAGCCCGCACCAGCATATGGCCGATGCGCGGCTCCAGCGGCAGGGTGGCGAGCATCTTGCCATGCGCGGTGATGCGGCCGTCGGCATCCAGCGCCTCCAGCGCCATGAGCCGCTTGCGCGCCTCCGCCACGGCGGCAGCCGGCGGCACGTCCAGCCAGCGCAGGCGAGCCGGATCGTCCACGCCCCAGAGCGCGCAATCCAGGATCAGGCCCGACAGATCGCTTTCCAATATCGCCGGCGGGTCGAAGGGCGGCATGCCCGCCGTCGCTGCTGCTTCCCAGAGGCGATAGGCCACGCCCGGCCGCTGTCGCGCCGCACGGCCGGCCCGCTGGGTTGCGGCCGCCTGGCTCGCCCGCTCCGTCACCAGCCGCGTCACCCCCGCCGCTCGGTCGTAGCGGGGCCGTCGCGCCAGCCCGCTGTCGACCACGATGCGCACGCCCTCGATGGTCAGGCTGGTTTCCGCGATGGAGGTGGCCAGGATCACTTTCCGCCGTCCCTCCCGCGAGGGGCGGATCGCAGCCCGTTGCGCCGCGGGTTCCAGCGAGCCGTGCAGCTTGTGGACCTCTGCCCCAGCACCTTCCAGCCGCTCCGCCGTCCGTTCGATTTCCGCCACGCCCGGCAGGAAGGCGAGCAGGTCGCCTTCCGCTTCATCGCTGAGCGCCTGGCGAATGGTGGCTGCCATCGCATCTTCTATCCGCCTTTCCGCGGCGCGCCCGACATGGCGCAGTTCCAGCGGCTGGATGCGGCCCTCGCTTTCCACCACCGGCGCGTCATTCCCTTCATGGGCCAGCAGCGTGGCGAAGCGCGCGCCGTCCAGGGTAGCGGACATGGGCACGATCCGCAGGTCGGGTCGCAAGGCGCCCTGGGCGTCGAGAGCCAGTGCCAGTCCGAAATCGCTGTCCAGGCTGCGCTCATGCACTTCGTCGAAGAGGACGGCGGAGATGCCCGAAAGCTCCGGATCGTCCTGGATCCGCCGCACGAAAATCCCTTCGGTCAGGACAAGCAGGCGGGTTCGGGCGGAAAGCCGCGAGTCCATGCGTGTCGCATAGCCGACCGTGCCGCCAGGCTCCTCGCCGATCAGTTCGGCAATCCGCTCCGCCGCTGCGCGTGCCGCAAGCCGGCGGGGGGAGAGCAGCAGCACCTGCCCTGTGCACCAGGGCTCGTTCAGCAGGGCCGGGGCGACCGCGGTCGTCTTGCCCGCTCCCGGCGGCGCCACCAGCACGGCATTGCTGCCTTCGCGCAGGACGGCGAGCAGGTCGGGCAGCACGGCATGGATGGGCAGGGCGGTCATGCCTGTCCCTCTCGCGTCATTCCGGGCCGAGCGCAAGGATCAGCCGAACAGCAGCGCGTGGATGGGGTTTTTTGGATCGATCAGCATCTTTGCCGTCAGCGCCAGCGACATGATGATCAGCAGCGGGCGGATCAGCCGGCTGCCGAAGCGCATGGCGAGCCGGGATCCGATCTGCCCGCCGGTAATGCTGCCCACAGCCATGGCAAGGCCGACGATCCAGAGGACATGGCCGCCCGCCATCATGGTGAGCAGGCCGGCAAGGTTGCTGGCGAGATTGGCCGCCTTGGCCTGCGCAGTAGCCCTGACAAGGCCGAGGCCGCCCAGCACAATGAAAATCGTGGTGTAGAAAGTGCCCGCACCCGGCCCGAAGAAGCCGTCGTAAAAGCCGATGACGCCGATCAGCAGGCTGAGCAGCCCCAGCCCGACGCGCTGACGCCGGTCCATCTCGCCCACCTTCGGCGAGAAGGTGAAATAGGCGGCGAGCGCGATCAGCAGCGCGGGCATCAGCCCCGCCAGGATCGAGGAATCGACCCGCTGCAACAGCCACGCTCCGCCAGCCGATCCCGCAAAGGCGGCGCATATGGGCCAGCGATAGGCCTTCAGGTCCATATGCCCCGCGCGGGCATAAGCGAGGCAGGCGCCGAAAGTGCCGAGCGCCGATTGCAGCTTGTTGGTCGCCACCGCCGGAACAGGCGGGATTCCGGCAGCGAGCAAGGCGGGCAGCGCGATCAGCCCGCCGCCTCCCGCCATCGCGTCGATGCACCCCGCCATCAGGGCAGCCGCCATGAGGAAAGCGATGGTTTCCGGGGAAAGGATCATGGGCGACAGGTCCTGGCGGAACGAAGCGCTATGTGCTCCTGCCACCACAGGAACAGCATGGTCGAAACGAACCGGCCTGCCAAACCCTCAATAAGCCCGCGCGATGGCGAATTCGACCGCTTCGGTCAGCGCGGCCTTTGCCTTGCCATTGTCGAACATGCCGAGCGCGTCGATGGCCCGTTGTCCATAATGCCGCGCCCGCGCCAGCGTGTCCGCGATCGCGCCTGTCCCGCGCAGCAGAGCCGTGGCATGCGCCAGATCCTCGTCGCTCACCCGGTTGCCGGCGATGGCCTGCTTCCAGAAGGCGCGATCCTCTTCCGACCCGCGCGCATAGGCGAGGATGACCGGTAGCGTCACCTTGCCGTCGCGGAAATCGTCGCCCGCATCCTTGCCCATGGTCGCGCCGTCGGATTCATAGTCGATCGCGTCGTCGATAAGCTGGAAGGCGATGCCAAGATTCCGGCCATAGACGTCCAGGGCCTGCTCTTCCGCCTCCGTCCGGTCGGCGACCACGGCGGAGATGCGGCAGGCGGCGGCGAACAGGGCGGCGGTCTTCGCGCCGATAATGTCGAGATATTGCTCTTCGCTGGTGTCGATCTTGCGCTGGGCGGTCAGCTGGTTGACTTCCCCCTCCGCGATCACGGCGGACGCGTTGGAGAGAATCTTCAGTACCTTCAGCGATTCCGCCTCGACCATCAGTTCGAAGGAGCGGGAGAAGAGAAAGTCGCCCACCAGCACGCTCGCGCTGTTGCCCCAGATGATGTTGGCGGTCTTGCGTCCCCGGCGCAGCCCCGATCCATCGACCACGTCGTCATGCAGCAGCGTCGCGGTATGGATGAACTCCACGGCCGCGGCCAGCTTGTAGTGGCGCGATCCGGCATAGCCCACCAGATCGGCGCAGGCGAGCGTCAGCATCGGCCGCATCCGCTTGCCCCCGCCGGCGATCAGATGGCCGGCGAGTTCCGGGATCAGTGGGATGCGCGACTGCATCCGGTCCAGTATGACGGCGTTCACCTGGTTCATGCCCTCGGCGACAAGCGCCATCATGGAGGCGAGCGAAGGCGCGCTGCTGGCGCGGCCGATGGGGTGGACGTTGCCGGTGGCGGATGCTGTCATGACAAGGGCCATGTGGCGGCGCAAAATGCTAAAGGCAAGCGGGAATAGCTTGCGCGGGCGTCTGGAAACGGCAAAAAGCGCCGATATTTTGATCGATGCATCGTTCGGGCGCAAAGCCGCCGCCATGGCGATGCCTTGCGGAGGATGAAAGTGGACGAAACGCTGAAGCGCTATCGCGAGAGCATCGATAATATCGACGCGGCGCTCGTCTTCATGCTGGCGGAGCGGTTCAAGATCACGCAGGCCGTCGGCGAGCACAAGGCGACCCACGACTTGCCCCCCGCCGATCCGGGGCGGGAGGAGCGCCAGATTGCCCGCCTGCGCCAGTTGGCCACCGATGCCAATCTGGATCCCGATTTCACCGAGAAATTCCTGCGCTTCATCATCGATGAGGTGATCCGGCATCATGAAAGGCTGCGGGAAGCCCAGGGCTGAATGCCCTCCCTACGGGCAGCGTCGTGACGGCGGCTGTCAATCCCGCTTCAATATGGTCATCGCCAGCACGGTCATGGCCTCGCTGGCTGTGGCGATGACCTTGTCAGCCTGGGGCGCCCAATAGGGGCTGTGCAGCGAGGGCAGGCTGATCGCGCCGGTCCTGGCCTTCTCCATCTGCTCCGCCGGCACGCCGCCGACCCAGAAGATGAAGCTCTCGATGCTCTTGTCCGCGCGGTAATAGCGGCCAAAGTCCTCCCCAGCCATGGAGGCCTTGGTCTCGCCGACCGTTCCCGCGGGAAAATGGGCCTTCAGCACATCTGCCATGCGGTTGGCGAAAGCGGGGGGATTGTAGGTGGAAGGGGTGAATTCGTCCTTCACGGAGATCACCGGCATCCTGTCGTCCGGCACGCCGGCCGCGATCGCCTCCCCCCTCGCGATGCGTTCTATGCCCCGGATCAGCTTTTCCCGCGTTTCGTCCGAATAGCTGCGCACGGTGAGCAGCATCTTCGCCTCGTCGGGGATGATGTTATGCTTGGTGCCGCCCATGAAGCTGCCGACGGTGACGACGGCCGGGTCGAACGGGTCCTGTTCCCGGCTGACCAGCGTTTGCAGGGAGGTAACGATCCGTGCGCCCAGCACGATCGGATCGCGCGTCGTCTGCGGATAGGCGCCATGGCCCCCCGAACCCCGTACCAGCAGGTCGATGCTGTCCACATTGGCGAGCGCAAAGCCCGGCGTATAGCCGATCTTCCCTGCCTCCAGATTGGCCGCGTCGTGAAAGGCGATGGCATGGGTCGGGCGCGGGAAACGGGTGTAGAGGCCATCCTCCAGCATCAACCTGGCGCCGCGTCCCACTTCTTCGGCGGGCTGGAGGATCATCACCAACGTGCCCTTCCACTCCTCCTTCATGGAGGAGAGCAGCCGGGCGGTTTCGATGAAGGCGGTCATGTGCGTGTCATGGCCGCAGGCGTGCATCACGCCGGTCTCGGTCCCGTCGCCGGTCTTGGCCCTGACCTTGGAGGCGAACTCCAGACCCGTCTGTTCAGTAACGGGCAGGGCGTCCATGTCGGCGCGGATCAGCAGCACGGGGCCGGATCCGTTCTTCAACACCGCGACTACGCCTGTACCGCCCACCTTTTCGGTGATGGCGAACTTCATCGCTTTCAGCCGCCGGGCGAGCTTGGCGGCGGTGGCGCTTTCCTGTTCCGACAGTTCGGGATTGGCGTGCAGGTCACGATAGAGCGTCATGAGGCCGTCCATGTCCTTCGCGATGGTCGCGGCGATGACATTGGGCGGCGTTGCCACCTCGGCGGGTGCGCCGGGAGGCTGGGCATGGGCAATGGAAATAAGGCTGGCGGCGGCCATGATGGCCGTCAACGCATGACGCATTGATGGGTCTCCCTGATGGTGGGGGGACCATAGGGGCAATTTGTCGGTGTTTTAAGAGCGATTATCTCGTCGGTCGACTCTGCAGCCAGAAAAGACTGGAGCCGCCCTCAGCGCTCATCGCCGTGAGTGAATAGAAGTGGCCCGCCGCCTTTGCCTTCTGGAATTCCGCCGTTGGGAGATGCGCGCCGTCCCGCCATTACGCGCCATCCCATAGCAGGAAATAGGTCACGGTTGTTTTCAGATCGACCGCAGGAGGGAAGCCCAGCCAGTCTTTGACGTTCCCGGCAAGCGCTGCCAGATCGCCAGAATTGCCATCGCTCTTGATGCCACAACTGCGCCAATTTTCCCCAGCCCTTTCATCGTCGCTGGAGTGCAGCGTCATGGGGGCTGGTCCTTCGAGCTGCCGCTCGTCTTCCCTGACCGATGCGATCCTGTGCCAGCCTTGCGCATCCGCTCTGGAAAGTGTGGCCTGAGGGGGAATATCGGCAGGGCAGAATTCGCGGAAGGCGCCCAGCATGGCCGATGCGGGCGTCACGATGGTGGATGCCGTCAACGCGATGGACAGCAACAGCATGACGCCCCTTCCTTTCGCGTAGAGCACGCTGCGTTAAATCGGATGCAGGACGCATGCTCCAGTTTTTTGTTTTCGCATCGTTTCAAGCGCAAAACCGGTTCCCACTTTTGCGCACGATGCTCTAGGCCCTACTGCGCGGTCCAGCCGCCGTCGATGCTCATATTGGCGCCAGTGATGTTCGCGGCGGCATCGCTGCACAGATAGAGCGCCATGGACGCCACCTGATCGACCGTGACGAACTGCTTCGTCGGCTGCCCCGCCAGCAGCACGTCGTTCATCACCTGCTCCCGCGTCATGTTGCGCGCCTTCATCGTGTCGGGAATCTGGTTCTCCACCAGCGGCGTCCATACATAGCCGGGTGAAATGCAGTTCGCCGTGATGCCGAAGGTCGCCAGTTCCAGGGCCAGCGTCTTGGTGAAGCCCGCCAATCCGTGCTTCGCCGTCACATAGGCGCTCTTGAAGGGGGAGGCGGTGAGTGAATGCGCCGAGGCCGTCTGGATGATCCGCCCCCACTTCTTTTCCTTCATATAGGGAATGGCGAGGCGGGAGGTGTGGAATGCGCTGTTGAGATTGAGCGCGATGATGAGGTTCCATTTGTCGACCGGGAAATCCTCGACCGGCGCGACATGCTGCATCCCGGCATTGTTGATGAGGATATCGACGCCGCCGAAAGTGTCGGCGGCTTCCTTCATCATCGCCTCGATCTGCCCGGTGTCGGTGAGGTCATGGCCGCTGTAGAGCGCCTTTGCTCCGCTCAACGCCTCCAGCCCGACGCGTTCCTTCTCGATGGCGTCCGCGTCTCCGAAACCGTTGATGACGACATTCGCGCCTTGGCCGGCAAGCAGCTTGGCATAAGCGAGACCGATGCCGGAGGTCGACCCGGTGATGAGGGCAGTCTTGCCCGACAGGAACTGGCCGGATTGGGAATTGCTCATGCCTGCTTCTCCTTGAGATGGTCGGGTGCGTCGAGGTCGAAGCTGGAGCTCTTCCCATTGACGATGTTGCGAGCGATGAGGTCACCCTTGTGCATCACTTCCTCCACCGCGTCGCGGCCCTGGGACCAGTGATCGAGCATGGTGGCGCGGGAAAATTCGAAGTCGCGCGCGCCGCTTTCCCAGGCGCGGCTGCGATAGATGAGATGGACGATGTTGACCGATCCGGTGTCCAGCAACTGCCGCAACCGTTGGGCATCGGCATCGTCCTGCAATTCGGGCGGCAGCTTTTCGAGCAGCGCGCGGATCGCCTTATGCTCCTTGCGCAACCGCAGATACTGGTCGGTCACCTGACGGGTACGGCTGGAATATTGAATGTCCTTGGTGCGGGAATAGACGTCGGTCATCTGGCGCGGCATCGGCCCTTCGGCAGGGAAGAGATCGACCTGGAACACCAGCATGTCCTCGCTCTGGTGGTCCAGCACATGGGCAAGCGGGGTGTTGGACACGATGCCGCCGTCCCAATACCAGCGGCCGTCGATCTCGATCGGCGGCAGGCCGGGGGGCAGTGCGCCCGACGCCATGATGTGGCGCGCGTCGATGCGGGTGTTGCCGCCCCGGCCGCGCGTGTCCCAATAGGCGAAATTGCCGCTTTCCACGTCCACCGCGCCCACCGACAGCCTGACCGGCCCGTCGTTCAGCAGGTCCCAGTCGACGCACGCGTCCAGCGTGTCCTTCAGCGGCGCGCTGTCGTAGAAGCTGATCGCGCCGGGCGTACCCTCCGGCATCAGCGGCGCGGGCCACAGGCGCGGGCGGAACATGCCCGGCACGCCGAAGGTCGCGACCGACCCGGCCGCCATCAGATGGGCGGCCTCCCGGATATGGTCGATCTCCGGCAGGACGACATTGGGCATCCCGCCCGAGACGGTCAGCCAGAATTTCTTGAGTCGACCAAGGCGTTTATGCGGCGGATTGCCGGCGATGATGGCGGCGTTGACGGCGCCGATCGAAATGCCCGCAACCCAGCTGATGTCGATGCCCAGCTCGTCCAGCCGCTGATAAACCCCGGCCTGGAAGGATCCGAGCGCTCCGCCGCCCTGCAGCAGAAGGGCGACTTCGCGGGGAAGGGGCAGGGGCGTGTTGGCGCGCCGGCGCGGCTGGGATTCGGTATCGGCCATGTCGCAGCGCAATATAGAATAGTCGCTCGGCATTCCAACTGAATGTCTCGTTACAATCTCTTCATGGGGCGCCATGGCCCGCGCAACCCGCGCCGCATCGGGGGCGTTCCCACGCGTGACGGAATGGAATAGGCAGGCGAGGGAAAGAGAGGGACGAGATGCGGCTCGACGACGAACGGGAAAGCACCAATTTCGAGATCCAGGACGGGCGTGGCGGCCTGGGCGGCGGCTTGGGCGGTGGCCTGGGGCTGCTGCTGCCGCTGATCGGCAGCCGGTTCGGCTGCGGCGGAATCGTCGTGGTGCTGATCATAATGGCGGTCATGGGCGTCAATCCCCTGAGCCTGATGGGGGGCGGCGGCCAGATGCCGCAGGGTGGCGAGGTCTCTCGTGATTCCTCCAGGCTCAGCGACGTGCAGCACTGGTCCCTCAAGGTGCTGGGATCGACGGAGCGCGTTTGGGGATCGCTGTTCCAGCAGGCGGGTCAGCAATATCAGCCCACCGTCCTTTCCTTCTATTCCCAGAACGGTTCGTCGGGATGCGGCGCGGCGCAGAGCGCCATGGGCCCCTTCTACTGCCCCAATGACCGGAAAGTGTATCTCGACACCGACTTCTTCACCGAATTGCGGCAGCGCTTCGGCGCGCCCGGCGATTTCGCCCAGGCCTATGTGATCGCGCATGAGGTGGGTCATCATGTGCAGGATCTGGAAGGAACGCTGGGCGAGGTGAACCAGAAGCAGCGCGCCGTCAGCGAGGCACAGGGCAACGCGCTGCAGGTGCGGGTCGAATTGCAGGCCGACTGCTATGCGGGCGTGTGGGCCAAGCGCACTGGCCTCATGGAACCGGGCGACCTGGAGGAGGGGATGAAGGCGGCCCAGGCGATCGGCGACGATACGCTGCAAAAGGCGGCTGGCCGCCGTCCCGTTCCGGAGAGCTTCACCCATGGGACCAGCGAGCAGCGGATGACCTGGCTCCGCAAGGGATTGGATAGCGGTGACCCCGCGCAGTGCGACACATTCAAGGGCGCCTGAGGTCCGGAGATCTGAGTCCCGTCCTTATTTCGGCTATTTCGGCGCCTCACCCGAAGACTGTACGCTTTGGATCGGCGCGGAGTTTGATGCGGGTGCGGCCGGCAGTCCGGCTCCGGGGGCGAGAAGGGGCCTGCCCGCTTCTGGCATGGGCTGGCCGAAGGAGAGATTTCCCGCGTCCGGCGCGGGCGGTGGCGGCGGAGACGGCATGGCTGCGGCCGGCGTCACGACTGGAGCCGGCGTCGGCATCATCACCGGAGCCGGGGTTGGCGCCATGGGTGACGGAACTGCTGTCTGCGGGGCTGACGGCACGATGCTCTGCACCGTCAGCACGACGATCGGGGCGGCGATCAGCGTCACCGCGGCAAAGGCCTTGTAGATCATGAGCGCGCGTCCTGCATTGTGCGCGCTACCGTAAACCGCCGAAGTAAATAAAATGCTAGAGCGATTTCCAGGCGACCGGAACCGATCGCTGGTCAAGAAATCGCGGGACACAAGGAATCCAGAGCGGCGATCTGATTCAATCAGATCGAGACCCTAATGCTGGTCCAGCTTCGCCAGCAGGTCGAGCATGTCGTCCGGCACCGTCCCACTGCTGGCGCGGAAGGTCGATCGCAACGCATTGCCCACCCCCTCATAGGGCTGCGGCACGCCGACGTTCAGGACGCGGCGGATCGCGCCTTCCTGAATCCGGGCTGACCGGCCGAAGGGTTTGCGTTGCATTTCCATGATCAAATAACTGCCAAGTCGTGCAAAAGTTTCTGGCGTTCGTCGCAGCGGCAAGCAATATCGGCTCCATTATGGGAGATTTATGGTGACGGACCGTTTGGCGGTCGCGACGAGGATCAGGGCGCATTCGCCCTTCCTCGCTCGGCAATGGGATCGTTTTCCGGATATTGCCGATCTGGTGGAGCGCGGGAATTTCGACGGCGCCTGGGCGGCCGCGCAGCAGGTGGCGGCGCCGGAGGATGGTATCGCCCGGTCGTTGAGGCGCAGGCGCGGGGCGGTGGCCCTGGTGACCGCCGCTGCGGATCTGGCGGGCGCCTGGGGACTGGACCGGGTGACGCGTACCCTGTCGGATTTTGCCGACCAGGCACTGGAGGAGGCCCTGGCCGCCGCCATGGCTGAGCGCTATCCGGATGCGGAAAAGCGGGGTTTCGTGGTGCTGGCGCTCGGCAAGCATGGCAGCCGGGAACTCAACTATTCCTCCGATATCGACCCGATCCTGCTCTACGATCCCAGGACGTTGCCCCATGGCGAGCGGGAAGACCCGGCGGACGCGGCCGTGCGCATCGGCCGGCGGGTCAGCGAACTGCTGAATGCCCGCGACGGCGACGGCTATGTGTTTCGTGTTGACCTGCGCCTGCGACCTTCCCCGGAGGCAACGCCGATCGCCCTGCCGGTGGAGGCGGCGATCGGCTATTATGAATCGACCGCGCTCGGCTGGGAGCAGGCGGCGTTCATCCGGGCGCGGCCGGCGGCGGGCGACATCGCGCTCGGCGATTATTTCATGCAGGCGATCCGTCCCTTCGTCTGGCGCCGCAGTCTGGATTTCGGCGCTATCGACGCGATCACGGACATTTCGCGCCGGATTCGCGACCATTATTCGCAGGGGCAGGCCTTCGGGCCGGGCTATGACCTGAAGCGTGGGCGTGGCGGCATAAGGGAGGTCGAATTCTTCGCCCAGGTGCACCAGCTCATTCATGGGGGCCGCGATCCGTCCCTGCGATCGGGCAATACGCGGGAGGCGCTGCGCGCTCTGGCGGGTGCCGGCGTGTTCGAGGGCGATGTGGCCGCCAAGCTGGACGAAGCCTATGTGCTTTTCCGCACCGTCGAGCACCGATTGCAGATGGTGGAGGACCGCCAGACCCATGAATTGCCCAAATCGGCCGAGGCGATGGACAATGTCGCGCGGCTGCACGGGCTGGAGGATGGCGGCGCGCTGCTCGATCTGCTGCGTCCGCATGTGCAGTGGGTGGGCAGCAATTACGACCGGCTGACCCCTGCGGCGCCCAGCGAATCGCTGTCGGTGGACGAGGACCGGCTGAAGGCGCAGCTTGTCGACCTGGGCTTTGACGATCCGGAAACACCGCTGGCACGGATCGCGCGCTGGCGTTCGGGCACGGTCCGCGCGCTGCGCAGCGGTGCGTCGCGGGACGCGCTGGAGGAGTTGCTGCCGGGATTGATGCGGACGCTGGCGGCGGCCCCCGATCCGGCGAGGGCGCTCAACCGGCTGGACGACCTGATCGGCCGTTTGCCGAGCGCGATCAACTTCTTCAAGCTGCTGGCGGCCCGGCCCGGCCTTGTCGAACTGCTGGCCGAACTGCTGAGTCATGCGCCGACGCTGGCCGATGCGCTGGGGCGGCGGGCGGAACTGCTGGACGGGCTGATCGACACATCCGCCTTCGACCCGCCGCCCGCCGTGGGGATATTGGCTGACCAGTTTGCCCGGCTGGAGGAGGGGGAGGATTATCAGGCGCTGCTTGACCGGGTGCGCCAGCGGGTGAACGACCGGCGCTTCGCGTTGGGCGCGCAGATCATCCGTGGCGGCGATCCGCTGGAAGCAGGACGGGGCTATTCCCGCGTTGCCGAAGCTGCCATCGAGGCGCTGAGCGCGGCCACGGTCGCTGAGTTCGAGCGCGCCCATGGGAAAGTGCCCGGCGGCGAGATGGTGATATTGGCGCTCGGGCGGCTGGGCGGCGGAGTGCTGACCCATGCCTCCGACCTCGACCTCGTCTATCTTTTCACGGGCAGCTTTGAAACCGAATCCGATGGCGCGAAACCGCTGGGCGCAACGCAATATTTCAATCGCCTGGGCCAGCGCATCACCAATGCCCTGTCGGTGCAAACGGCGGCGGGGCCGCTCTATGAGGTCGACACCCGGCTTCGCCCCTCCGGCGCGCAGGGCCTGCTGGCGGTGAGCCTCGACAGCTTCGCCCGCTACCAGCGCGAGGAGGCCTGGACCTGGGAGCATCTGGCGCTCACCCGTGCCCGCCCGGTCTTCGGTTCCGGCGCGGCGCGGGCGGCGCTGGGAGCGATCCTCACCGAAACGCTGGAGCGGCCGCGCGACTTCGAGGAGCTGGCGCGTCAGGCGGTGAAGATGCGCGGCGACATTGCCAGGCATAAGCCGCCTGCGGGCGACCTGGACGTGAAGCTGGTGCCGGGCGGGCTGGTCGACCTGGAATTCCTGATCCATATCACCCAGTTCCGTCACAATATGGCGTTCGACCCCGATTTGCGCGCCGCGCTGGAGCAGCTTGTCGCGGCCGGCCACCTGCCGGCCGAACTGGTCGGGGCGCATGACCTCATCACCCGTTTCCTGATCGTTTCCCGCCTGGTTTCGCCCCGATCGACCGAACCTCCGCAAGCCACCCGTCCTCTGGTGGCGCGGGACTGCGGCGTCGAAAGCTGGGACGCACTGCTTGAAAGCTACGCACAGGCCCGGCAAAGGGTGGCTGACGCGTGGGCGGCGCTGGCCGCGCCCTTCAAGGAGGAATGACGATGCTGGACGTGGGCGATGCCGTGCCGGAAGTGACGCTGAAGGATGCCGACGGCGCGGATTTCACGCTGGCGCGCTACAGGGGCAAGCCGCTGGTCGTCTATTTCTATCCCAAGGCGGACACGCCCGGCTGTACCAGCGAAGCGAAGGATTTCACGGCGCTGGCCGCTGATTTCGCTGCATTGGGCATGCCGGTGGTCGGGATATCCAGGGACAAGCCGGCCAGGCTCAAGAAATTTGCGGAGAAATATGGGCTGACCGTCACGCTTGCCTCCGACGAGCCGGGCGAGATGTGCGAGGCTTTCGGCACCTGGGTGGAAAAATCGCTCTATGGCCGCAAATATATGGGGATCGAGCGGGCAAGCTTTCTGGTTGGCGCTGACGGGAAGATCCAGCGCATCTGGCCGAAGGTGAAGGTCAAGGGCCACGCCGCCGAAGTGCTGGAGGCAGCGAAGGGCCTTTGACGCTCCCTATCGCCATCGACAGCGTGGGCGCGGCCTGCGCGCATGTGCTGCTGACCCCTGATCCGCTGGCCAAGCTGATGGCGGCGCGAGCGGTTGCGCGCGGCTGGCGGATGGGGCTGCTGGAGCATCGCTTCGACGCGGACATGCCCGATCGTCCGGCGCGCCCGGACCAGCCCGAACTGCTGCCGCCCAACCAGATGCCCAAGCGCGGCAAGATCGGTTCGGATCGGGCGCGGGTCGCGATGCTTCATGCGCTCGCCCATATCGAATTCGTGGCCATCGATCTTGCCTTTGACCTGATCGGACGGTTCGGGGCGGAATTCCCGCGCGACTTCACCGATGACTGGATGCGCGTGGGCGCCGACGAAGCCATGCATTTCGCGCTGCTAGACCGGCGGTTGCGGCAACTTGGCAGCCATTATGGCGCTCTGGCGGCGCATGACGGGCTGTGGCAGGCGGCCAGCGAGACGGCGCATGATGCGCTCGCCCGCCTTGCCATTGTTCCGATGGTGCTGGAGGCGCGGGCGCTCGACATCACCCCCGCCACCATCCTTCGCTTCCAGGGAGCGGGGGACGAAATGTCGGCGCGCATTTTGCAGAGGATCATGACGGATGAGATTCGCCATGTCTTTGCCGGGACGAAATGGTTCGACCATGCGACGAAGCGGCTGGGCGTGAACCCCGCAAATCATTACCAAATCCTTGTGAAACGCCACTTTCGGGGCGCGTTGAAGCCGCCGTTCAACGACTCGGCGCGTCGACAAGCCGGTTTAACGCGGGAATTTTACACTCCGCTTGCACAATGAGCCGGGACATGTCCTCTTCGCTCCAGCGGGTGGGCATCAGTCGCATTTTGGTTAACGTGGGGATAGCCGAGAGGCACAAGCCTCCGGTTGATAGTCGGGGTCGGCATGTTGGTTCTTCAGATTGAAAATGCGCGCGCTGCGCGATGGTTCCGTTCTGCGCTCAAGATGGTTGGAGCGATGGGTATGGCGGGAGCGCTATGCGCCGCCGTCCCGGCCCAGGCCAAGGCCGACGAAGACGATCCCTATGGCGATGCTTCGGAAATCAACACCAGTGCGCTTGGCCCTGCCGATGTCGGTTTTTCCAATCTCTTCTCCAGCCTCCAGCGGCTGGACGGTCAGACCAAGTCGGCCAACTACATCCCCTCGGGACGTCCGGTCGAGAAACTCTCCCTGACCTCCAATTTCGGTGTCCGCTCCGACCCCTTCAACGGCGGCGCCCGCATGCACAAGGGCATCGACATCCCCGGCCCGTTGGGCACCAAGATCTACGCGACAGCCGACGGCATCGTCAGCCGCGCCGGCTGGGCCAGCGGTTATGGCAATCTGGTGCAGATTTCGCATGGCGGCGGCATGGAAACGCGCTACGGCCATATGTCGAAGCTGCTGGTTGCCGCGAACAGCTATGTCCATCGCGGCCAGTTGATCGGCCTCATGGGCTCGACCGGCCGTTCCACCGGCAGCCACCTGCATTATGAGGTGCGCGTCGATGGTCAGGCGATCAACCCCATACCCTTCGTGGCTGGACCCGACTATCTGGTGGCGATGAACACCAAGCCGCCGGTCGCCATGGGCGGCCCGACCAGGGCCCAGGAAAAGGCGGCCGACTGAAGCCCCGCCAATCTTTCTTTCCCAAGGCCCGGCAGGCGAGAGCTTGTCGGGCCTTTTGCTTGATCCTATCTAGGCGCCATGACCGACATTGACCTTACATCCTCGGCCGCTGCCCGTGTCGCCGCCATCGCGGCCAAGCAGGGCAAGCCCGCCATCCTGCGCCTGGCGGTGGAAGGCGGGGGTTGTTCGGGTTTCCAATATCGCTTCGGCCTGGCCGATGCGGTGGAGGCAGACGATATCGCGGTCGAACGGGACGGCGTCACGCTGGTGGTCGACGATGTCAGCATCGACCTCGTTCGCGGATCGGCGGTGGATTTCGTGTCCGACCTTGGCGGAAAGGCGTTCAAGGTGACGAACCCCAACGCCACCGCTGGTTGTGGCTGCGGCACCAGCTTTTCGATTTAATCGCCGCACCGCTCTTGTAGAGGGGCGGATGAAGTCTTTAGGGATGCGCGCAAGGAGATTTGGGCCATGCGCATCGCCACCTTCAACATCAACGGGATCAAGGCGCGCCTGCCGCGCCTGCTGGAGTGGCTCGACGAGACGCGGCCCGACATTGCCTGCCTTCAGGAAATCAAGACGTCCGACGAGACCTTTCCGGTGAAGGATATCGAGGATGTCGGCTATGGCGCGATCTGGCACGGGCAAAAGGGGTTCAACGGGGTCGCGATACTGGCCCGTGGAGAGACGCCGGTCGAGGTGCGGCGCGGGCTGGAGGGCGAGGTCGAAGACGAACATAGCCGCTATCTCGAAGCCGATGTGAAGGGGCTGCGCGTCGCCAGCATCTATCTGCCCAATGGCAATCCCCAACCGGGGCCGAAATTCGACTATAAGCTGCGCTGGATGAAGCGTCTGCGCCTGCGCGCCGCGGAGATCTGGGCAGAGGAAGTGCCGGCGGTCCTGGCGGGCGATTACAATGTCATTCCCCGCGACAGGGACGTTTATTCGGTCAAGGCCATGGCCGACGACGCACTGATGCAGCCTGAAAGCCGCGCAGCCTATCGCCGCCTGCTGGGCGATGGCTGGACCGACGCCATCGCTTCCCGGCATCCGGCGGGCGGGGTATGGACCTATTGGGATTACCAGATGAACGCGTGGCCGCGTGACGCGGGGTTCCGGATCGATCATCTGTTGCTGAGCCCGGCCGCCGCCGACCGGCTGATCGACGCGCAGGTCGACAAGGATTTTCGCGGGCGGGAAAAGGCGAGCGACCATGCCCCGACCTGGGTAGAACTGATGGAATAATTTTACCCGGAATTTATTTGACTTTATTTTATCCGGATAATAAATCGCGTGCCGAAGGAGATTTCGGCATGACACGCACTTTGACGGCCTTTGCAGGCGACCTCTGGATTGCGACGGGCGATGAGGAAGAGGTGCGCGCGACGCTCCATGCCATGGGGACGGAGGCGCAGTCTCTGCTGCTGTTCGATGACAGCACGGGCCGGCAGGTGGATATCGACCTGCGCGGTCCCGTGCCGCAGCTTCCCCGTGGCCGCGGGCGTCCCCGGCTCGGCGTCCAGGCGCGTGAAGTGACGCTGCTCCCCCGGCATTGGGATTGGCTGGCGGCGCAACCCGGCGGCGCTTCCGTAACGCTGCGGCGATTGGTCGAGGCGGCGCGCAAGGACGCCGGGGCAAAGCCTTCGCCCCGCACGGCAATGGACGCGGCCTATCATTTCCTGACCGTGATGGCGGGCGACCGGGCCGGCTATGAGGAGGCGATCCGCGCGCTTTATGCGAAGGACAGGGCCGGGTTCGAAAGCGCCTCCGCCGATTGGCCTCGCGCCATCCGGGATCATGGCGCGGCCCTGGCCGAGGCAGCATTCGGCTAGGCCGGATCGACATTCAGCCCTGACGGCCTGCAAATGTCGGCCTTTCGTGCTTCCGGTGCTCACGTACCGGAAGTACGCTGCGCGCCGGGTCACGAAAAATCACCATTTTCGGCTCGTCATCATCTGAATGTCGATCCGTCCTAGCGCGCGGACATATCCCGTTTGATCCATGCGCCGCCCTGTTTGAAATAGCCGATATGCTGGCCGCGCTGGAAGCTGGCGCCGTCCCATGCCACCACCTGCAACTCGATCTCGTCATGGCGGTGGACGTGCAGCCAGTTGAAGCTTTGCGGTTCGGCATTGCGAAGGCGGGTGGAGGTCGCGGTTCCCGCCTGGATCACCAGCGCGCCGCCGGCATGCGCCACCATCTTCTCCGCCGCCTCCGCATAGGTTTGGTGGAAATGACCGGCCAGCGCGATGTGAATGCCCGCTTCCGTCGCCGCCTGCACGGCATCCTCATGGCGGCCGACGGCTTCGCTCAATTCCCCGCCCTTGCCGATCGGCATGGCGAAGAGGGGATGATGAGTGACGAGAATGCGCGTCTTGTCCGACGCCACGGACGCGAATTTCTCGCGAAGCATGTCCATCTGCTCATGGTTGATCCGCCCATCCTTGATGGTCAACGATCGCGCGGTGTTGAGGCCCAGTATCGCGACCGCCTCATCCTGGTAGAAAGGGCATGGATCATTGCTGATGTAGCGCTTGTATCGGCGCAGCGGCGCGCCGAAGCGGCGGGCAAGATCATAGAGCGGAACGTCGTGATTGCCCGGGACAACCAGTAGCTTCATGCCCGCCGCCCGCAGCCGGTTGAGCCAGGTTGCCGCTTCACGAAACTGTTCGCGCCGCGCGCGCTGGGTAAAATCGCCGCTGATGACCACCAGATCCGGTTGCTGCTGTTGCAGCCAGGCTTCGGCGGCGGTCACGATCCGGGGATCATGCGCGCCGAAATGAATGTCCGACAGATGAGCGATGCGAGCCATTGCTCATCAACGGGCAAGGCCTTTCATGGTTTCGGACCTCCGGGCGCGGTTGCGTGTTGTTGAGGCATGGAAACGATATCCCCACCCGCCAGGAATTTGCCGCGTGAAGCGGTTCTGATCGTCAATGTGCATTCCCGCCGGGGAGAGGCGTTGTTCAAGGACGCCAAGGCCATGCTGGAAGAAGCAGGGCTGCGCCTGATAGCGGCACATGCGGTGAAGGAGCCGGAGCGATTGCAGGAAACGGTACGCGGCGCCGTAGCGGATGGTGCGCCTATGGTGATCGTGGGTGGAGGCGATGGGTCGCTTTCCGGAACGGTGGACGAACTGGTGAGCAAGGATTGCGTCTTTGGCGTGTTGCCGCTGGGCACCGCGAACAGTTTTGCGCGGACCCTGGGCATTCCGCTCGATCTGGAGGGTGCCGTGGCGGTGATATCCGGCGGCCGGCGGCGGCGCATCGACCTGGGCATGATCGACCGCGACTATTTCGTGAATGCAGCCTCGCTCGGCCTGTCGCCTCGCATTGGGGAGACGGTGCCGCACAAGCTGAAGCGCTATCTGGGCCGGGTCGGCTATCTTCTATGGGCGATCAAATGTTCCATAGGCTTTCGCGCCTTCCGGTTGACGCTGGACGACGGCGTGAAGCGGCGCAATATGTGGGCGACGGAGGTGCGCATCCTCAACGGCCCCTATCATGGCGGGGTGGAACTGTCCGACCAGGCGGATGTGGACACCGGGGACATCGTCATACAGGCGGTCGTCGGGCGCAGCCATGCCCGGCTTGCCTGGGACTGGTACGCCAAATTCTTCAAGCTGCGCGATCGCGATGCGCAGACGGAGGAGTTTCGGGGCAAGGCATTCCGGATCGAAACCCGGCCGCCGCAGCGCATCTCCATCGACGGCGAAGTGCTGGCCAGCACGCCGGTCACGGTTCAGGTCGCGGCGGGCGCGGTGGAGGTGGCGGTTCCCTGACCGTCCTCCCTGCACCTGCGGGCAGCTGTTCAGAGCGTCTTTTCGTAGATCTGATAGACCTTGTTCACTCGGCTTTCTATGGCATCGGCGATCGCGTTCATGCCCTGGTTGTCGTCCAGCACCCAGCCGATTTCCCCCCGCGTCGCGCCATAATTGGTAGTGGCGCTGCGGCGGATATATTCGATCATCATGAAGGCAAGCTGGCTGGCCATGCGCGAAGATTGCAACCGCTGGACCACACCCATCAGCGGCACGCGCATGGTGCGGACCTTGGGCTTTCTCAGCCACCAGAGCAGCTTCGCCCAGCCGAAGGGAAAAAGCGAACCGTTGAGGGGTGCTATCGCCTCGTTGAGGTCGGGAAGCGTCATCATGAAAGCAACGGGTTCTCCCTCCAGCTCCGCGATCATGATGAGGTCGTTGAACACGATGGGCTTCAATTGCTTGCCGAAATGCGTGACCTCCTCGTCGGTGATCGGCACGAACCCCCAATTATTGCCCCAGGCGTCGTTCAGGATGTTGAGGATGATTGCCGCCTCGCTGTCGAATCTGGACTTGTCGACCTTGCGGATGCGGATGCGTTCATTCTTCTCGCCTGACTGGACAATGCGCTGGATCAGCGGCGGAAATTGCTGCGTGATGTCCAGTTCATAGGTCTTGAGCTGCTTGACCGCCTGATACCCGGCACCTTCGACCATTGCCCGATATTCCGGCTTGGCATGGCCCATCATTACGGTCGGCCGATGGTCGAAGCCTTCGACCAGCAGCCCCGGTT
This sequence comes from Sphingobium sp. LSP13-1-1.1, assembly GCF_040676415.1. NCBI lineage: Bacteria > Pseudomonadati > Pseudomonadota > Alphaproteobacteria > Sphingomonadales > Sphingobiaceae > Sphingobium > Sphingobium sp. LSP13-1-1.1. The sequence goes on from NZ_JBEGHU010000009.1 coordinate 29,609, forward strand.
CCTCCCAGATCGACAGCGAGATCGGCCCCAGCGCACGGGTCATGCCCTTGCCTCGCAGCCACTCCTCCGCCGTTGCGATCAACGCTGCGCCGGTTTCGGCATCCTCTGCCTCGAACAGGCCGAAATTGCCGGTGCCCGGCCCCATGCCTTGCTCGGCCGGCTGGGTCAGAGCCAGATGATCGAGATGTGCGGACACGCGCCCCACCACCCGGCTTCCCCGGCGCGCCAGGAAATATTGCGCCTCGGCATGCCCGAAAAAGGGGTTCTTGCCCGGCGTGATCAGGCTGTACACTTCATCCTTCAGTGGTGGCACCCAGTTCGGATCATCGGCATAGAGCCGCCAGGGCAGATCGACGAAAGCCTTGCGATCGGCCTTGGAAGTTACGGGGGAAATCACCAGTTCTTGATGGGCCACGGCGCAGGACGCTTTCGCTGGAGAGGTTTGGGCAAAGCAGTTCGACGCTTGTTCCGGGAATGTCAATCGGGACATGAGCGGATGGGCCCATGATGATCAAATCGTCATGTTGCTGCCCCAATTGCAGCGCATTTACCCTTTAGGAACCACCGCATGACTGTGCACGATCCCCTTATTGCAGCCGCCTCGCGGACGAAAAGCGCGATCCCGGACGATGCGGCGATGCTGCGCGCGGCGGCCGATCTGACCCGCGAACTGTCGACGGCGCGCCCTGGCATCTATTGGCCCGATTTGCTGGCTTCGGCTTTCATCGGCTATGCCGCCCTGGCAGGAGCGATCATCAGCGGCAATGGCGCGTTCATGCTGGCATTCGGCCTGGTGGCGGTGCTGGCGCTTTATCGCGCGGCAAGCTTCATCCATGAGCTCACCCATATCCGCAAGGGTGCGTTGCCCGGCTTCCGCCTTGGCTGGAACCTCATCGTCGGCATTCCGCTGATGATTCCATCATTCCTGTATGAAGATGTGCATACGCAGCATCACGCCCGCACACGTTACGGCACAGCGAACGATCCGGAATATCTTCCGCTGGCGCTGATGAAGCCCTGGTCGCTGCCGCTGTTCCTCATCGTGGCGGCGCTGGCGCCGGTGGGCCTGATCCTGCGCTTCGCCGTGCTGACGCCGCTCAGCCTGATCATCCCGCCCTTGCGGCGCAAGGTGGTGGCGGAATTTTCCGCGCTTTCCATCAACCCTGCCTATCGGCGCCGCGCGCCGGAGGGGGAGTTCGCTCGTCAATGGGCCTGGCAGGAAGCTGGCGCGAGCCTCTTCGCGCTGGCATTGGTCGGCAGCGTCCTGGCCTTCGGATGGAAGCCGCTGCTGACCTATATGGCGGTGCATTCAGCCATGACGGTCATCAACCAGCTTCGCACGCTGGTCGCGCATCTCTGGGAAAATGAGGGAGAGGCGATGACCGTTACCGCGCAATATCTGGACTCGGTGAATGTGCCGCCGCCATCGCCTCTTGCGGCGATCTGGGCGCCGGTGGGCCTGCGCTACCACGCATTGCACCATCTGCTGCCGAGCGTTCCCTATCATGCGCTGGGCGAGGCGCATAAGCGGCTCGTGGCGACGCTGGAGAGCGATTCGCCCTATCATCGGGGGAATTATCCCGGCATGTGGCCGCTCGTCAGCAAGATCGCGCGGTCGACGATGGCGAAGCGCTAAGGCGTCCCTTGGAGGAGGGGGCGTCGACCGCTATTCCTCCGTCCGGAACAGGACCGTCTCGCCCACCAGCAGGAACAGCAGGAAGGGTGCCCAGGCCGCCAGAAAAGGCGGATAAGCGCCCAGATTTCCCATGGCGAGCGAGAAATTGTCCGCAACGAAATAGGCGAAGCCCAGCGCCATCCCCATCACCGCGCGCACGAACAACTGCCCCGAGCGCGCCAGTCCAAATGCGGCCACGGAGCCCAGGATCGGCATCAGCAGCGCGGAAAGCGGGCCGGACAGCTTGTGCCACAGGCTCCCTTCCAGTTCGGCCGTGGGACGTCCCGCATCGTGGAGGTCGCTGATCGCGGCCTGCAACTGGCTGAAGGTGAGGGCGTCGGGATCGACCTTTGCCAGGGTGAACTGATCGGGCCGTATGTCATGGCCGAAGCGAACGGTCCCGATACGGCGCTCCGTACCCCTTGCCACGTCGAACTGCCGCGCATCTTCCAGCACCCAGCTTTTGGCTGAAGGGTCATAATGACCTCTGGGGGCCTGCACGATGGTCGTCAGCGTGTTGTTGATCCGGTTGAAGATTTCGACCTTACGGAGTTGAACCGCCTTTCCCCGTCCGGCGACGATCGCGGCCGTTACCAGGTTGTTGCCGTCGCGGACCCACGGGCTGGCCTTGATTCCTCTGTCAGGCGGCAGAGGGCCGTAATCCACGGCTTGCCAGGCGGACAGGCGGGCTGTCGACCGTGCCACGATCCGTTCGTTGAAGGCATAGCTGATCAGCGCCACGCCCAGCGCCGCGGCCAGCAGCGGCGCCAATATCTGGTGCGCCGACAGCCCCGCTGCCTTCATCGAGATGATCTCGCTGTTCTGGTTGAGGCTGGCGAGCATGATCAGCGTGCCGAGCAGCACCGAAAAGGGCAGGAACCGGGCCACGATCTGCGGCGCGCGCAGCGCCACATAATGCCACAGCTGCGCGTCGCCATTGCCGGCATAAGCCAGGATGTCCCCCGATTCGCCCAGCAGGTCGAGCGTCTGGAGCACCGCCACCAGCATCGCCAGCACTGCGAAGGTCCGCGTCAGGAACAGCCGCGCCATGTACCAGCCAAGCTGGCGTGACGGGAAGAAGTTGAATTGATGCATGGGTCAGGCGGCTCCTTCCGCCATGGTTGTCGCCCTTGGCCGCCGCCGGAGGACGCCCAGCAGGCGGAAGACCTGCTTGGCGATCTTCGCGAAGGCAAATTCCAGCGCGGCGATCGGCTGGCCGCCGGGTCGATGCGCGATCACATGATACATCCAGAGGATCAGCCCTGCGAACAGCAGGAAGGGGCCCCAGAGCGCGATGATCGGATCGATCCTGCCCAGCGAACCCACGCCCTGTCCATATTCATTGACCTTGTGATAGGTCACGATGAACACGATCGACAGGAATACGCCCAGCGCCGAAGTCGACCGCTTGGGCGGAATGGCGAAGGCAAGTGCGGCCAGCGGCAGCAGCAGCATCATCGCCACCTCCACCATGCGGAAATGGAAATTGGCGCGTATCTCGTTGCGCAGCTTGTCGGGCGTGCCGGGATCGTGGCCGATCATCACCAGTTCGGGAATGGTCTTCTCCCGGTCCACGTCGCGACCGCGGAATTTCTCGATCTGCGGCAGGTCGATCGGCAGGTCGTGGCTGGAAAAGGACAGGATCCGCGGCGATTTATATTTGGGCGCGTCGTTCACCAGCACGCCGTCGCGAAGGCGGAAGATGATGGTGTCGGGATCGTCGGTCGCCAGAAATTCGCCTTGGGCGGCCGTCACCGCCACGGTCTGGCCGTCCTTGCCCGTGGCGCGCACGAAAATGCCCTGAAGGTTACGGCCTTCGTCCAGGCTGCGCTCGATCCTTAGCGTCATCCGCTTGCTCAGATTGGTGAATTCGCCCACCTTGATCGATGCGCCCAGCGCCCCCGACCGCAGCTCGAAGCGCAGCGCCTCATAGGCATGGCGCGACAGCGGCTGGACGAAGCCGACAATGCCGAAATTCAACAGGGCCAGCGCAACGGCGTACATATAGGGCACGCGCAGCAGCCGCCCGTAGGACAGGCCGACCGCCCGCATCACGTCCAGCTCCGACGACAGGGCCAGCTTGCGGAAGGCCAGCAATATGCCCAGCATCAGGCCGATCGGAATGCCCAGCGACAGATATTCGGGCATCATGTTCGCCAGCATGCGCCACACGACGCTGACCGGTCCGCCTTCCGCCGCGACGAAGTCGAACAGGCTCAGCATCTTGTCGAGCACCAGCAGCATGGCCGAGATCACCAGCGTGCTCAACATGGGCAGGGCGATCAGCCGGGCGAGATATCTGTCAGTGGCCGTCAGCATTCTCTATGTGGTCGTCCCATCACCATGATTTGGCCGCAAACCCCGCCCATATGCGATTCAGGTAGGTTGCGGGGCGAACAGGGGCTCGCCATCCAGTGACACTGGCCAGTGTCACTGGGCGGCTATAGCTTCACGGAGTTGGATGGTCATGTTCAAAGTTGCAATGGGTCTGATGTCGGTGGGGGCTTTGTTCGCCGCCGCCCCGGCGATCGCCCATGGTATGGAGATCGGCAACGACCTGGAACGCTGCTCCGCCGATGCAAAGGGGCCGGCGGTTCTGGTCGACGTGCGTGGCTTTGCCGCCTCGACCGGGAAGGTGCGGGTGCAGTCCTATCCGGCGACCAGGGCGGCCTGGTTGGCCAAGGGCGAATGGCTTGGCCGTATCGACGTTCCGGTGAAGGCCGTGAGTGGCCAAATGCGCTTCTGCATGCCCGTACCGCAGGCCGGCCGATACGGCATTGCCGTTCGCCACGACCGCGACGGCAACGGCAAGACGGACTTTTCGCGCGACGGCGGCGGATTTTCCAACAATCCGTCGATCAACATCTTCAACCTGGGCAAGCCGGGCGTCGAAAAGGCCGCTTTCTATGCGGGTCCGGGCGTGACGAAGATCACCATCAACCTCAAATATATGTGATCCCCCGACATGGTTCGCGTCGCCCTTCTGTCCAATCCCAAGTCCACGGGCAACCGGCAGACGCTTCCGCGCGTGCGCAGCTATTGCGCCAGCAACCCCGACATCTTCCATTATGAGGTGGAGCATGTCGACCAGATCGGCCGGGCGCTTCAGACCATTGCCCGCGTGGATCCCGCCGTCATCGTCATCAACGGCGGGGACGGCACGGTGCAGGCGGCGCTGACGGAACTATACCAGGGCGAGCATTTCAAGGGCCGCGTGCCGCCCATCGCGGTTTTGCCCAACGGCAAGACCAACCTGATCGCGCTGGACCTTGGCATCCACGGGGATCCGATCAAGGCGCTGGAACGGATCGTCCAGATCGCGAAAGCGGGCGTCGACGACCATGTCGTGGCGCGCGAGCTGATCGCGTTGTCGGACGGGCAGGCGGAAAGCCGGCCGGTGCTGGGCATGTTCCTGGGCGGAGCGGGGCTGGCCGATTACATGCTCTATTGCCGGAACCAGATCTATCCGCTGGGCCTGTCCAACGGCCTCAGCCATTTCCTGACGGTGATAGCGGTGCTGGTGTCGCTGGTCTTCGGCATTCGTGCCCGATTCCTGCCGCAATCCAGCCGTCCGGTGCGCATTTCGCTGATCCGCGACGGACAATTGGCCGGGCGCTTCGCGGTGCTGATCGTGACGACATTGGAACGATTGCTGCTCGGCGTGCAGCCGGGGGACAGCCGGCGCGGCAATATGAAGCTGATGGCGGTGGACCAGAGCCTGTCGGCCCTGCTGCGCCTCTTCTGGGCGAGCATCACCAGGCGGGTCGGCAAATCGCAGATGCAGGGCATTCATCTGGAGCAGGGCGACGTCATCCGCATCGAGGGCGACCATAGCAGCGTCATATTGGACGGCGAACTGTTCGAGGCGTCGGAGGGCAAGCCCATCGTGCTGCGTTCGACAGAGCCTGTGCCGTTCCTGCGATTGGCGGCCTGAGGGAGCAAGGGGCGCATTCAGCGACACTGAGCCCCCGCTGACCCATGCTCCCGCACAGGACGCGGATGGTCTGATGGGATAGCTCTCGAAGTTTTCCTTTCCGTTGTGAAAGCAGCAATTGCCAAAGGCCTGCCAGCGGCCTATTGAGCGCACAGCATCAAGAGTTGGGACGACGCCCAACGCCAACCTGCCGATCCGGGCAAGGTGGCACTCCGCCAAGGAGGATGTGGCCGATCCGGCAACCAAGCGGACCCAAGCCACATCGTTAAGCGTCGCCCCGGTAGCAGGGAATGACGTGACGTGCCGATCAAGATAGCTGACGAGCTGCCCGCCCGCCGGACATTGGAAGCCGAAGGCGTCGTCGTCATGCGCGAAGCCGATGCCGTGCGGCAGGATATCCGCCCGCTCCGCATCGCGTTGCTCAACCTCATGCCCAACAAGATCAACACGGAGACGCAGCTTGCCCGGCTGCTCGGGGCAACGCCCTTGCAGGTCGAACTGACGCTGGTGCGGATCAGCGACCATATTTCCCGCAACACCTCCGCTGATCATATGGCGTCCTTCTATCGTCCGTGGAGCGATGTCCGGGACCAGCGTTTCGATGGCTTCATCATCACCGGAGCGCCGGTCGAACAGCTTCCCTTCGAAGCGGTGAGCTATTGGGACGAACTGCGCGCGATATTCGATTGGACGCAAACCCATGTGCATCGCTCGCTCAGCATTTGCTGGGCGGCGCAGGCGGCGCTGCATCATTTCCATGGCGTCGGGAAACATGTGCTGGACCGCAAGGCTTTCGGCCTGTTCCGCCATCAGGTCCATGTGCCTTCATCGCCCTGGATGCGGGGCTTTTCAGATTATTTCAGCGTGCCCGTGTCCCGCTGGTCGGAGGTGCGGCGGGAGGATATTCCGGACGGGCGGGGCTTGCAGATATTGGCTGATAGCGCTGAATCGGGCCTATGCCTGATCGGTGATCCAGGGTTCGGTTTCCTGCATATGTTCAACCATCTGGAATATGACACGCTGACCCTGGCCGAGGAATATGCGCGCGATGGGGCGAGGCAGTTGCCGTCGCATTATTTCCCTGACGATGATCCGGCGAAGGCGCCGCAAAATCACTGGCGGAGTCATGCGCACCTGCTGTTCGGCAACTGGATCGATGAAATGTACCAGACCGTGCCGTTCGATCTTGACGCGGTGGGGCGACTGTTGTCGGCGGCATAGAGCGCTGCGTCATGCGTTGGCGAATGAAGGGGCAGGGCATTGGCGCATGAGGCTTCGACGGCACCGATCGTCGTGACGGCGCTGATGGGCGCGGCGGATTTCGGCTGGGCTGAAGGGCTGCGCCGCGCGCATTTCCCGCCCGAACGCAATCGGGTTCCGGCGCACATCACGCTGTTCCATCATCTGCCGCCCTCCACCATGGATGAGGTGGCGCGCCGGTTGAAGGCCCTTTGCGCGGGGCGGGCGCCAGTGGCGAGGCTGGCTGAGGTGATGTTGTTGGGGCGGGGTGTCGCCTATCGGGTGGAAAGCCCGGAATTGATGGCGATGCGCGACGAACTGGCGGACGCCTTTGTCGGACTGCTGGTGCCGCAGGACCAGGGCCGGCCGCGTTTCCACATCACCGTGCAGAACAAGGTCGATCGGGCGGAAGCGCAAGCGCTGGCGGACGAACTGGGACGATCCTTTCGTCCCAGGCCGCTCGCCATCGCCGGGCTTGCGGCCTGGCATTACCGCGGAGGACCGTGGGAATTGGCGGCGAAGGCCAGCTTTCGCGGCTGACCTTCGCTTCCGTCAGGCGAGACCCACTTCTTTGAGCGGGACGCCGGGGTCGGCGAGCTGTGCCTGGTCGAGCAGTGCGCCGGAAATGACATGGGCTCTGCCCTGGACATAATCCTTGACCGCATTGACGCAGTCGAGCGCGATGAGCCTGCCGGATTTGAGATAGAGGACAGAGAAGCTGCGGGTCGCCGGGTCGCCGCGCAGGATCGTCTGGTCATGCCCTGTTGAAAGGCCCACGGTCTGGAGCTTCAGGTCATATTGGTTCGACCAGAACCAGGGCACGGCATGATAGGGTTCTTCCTTGCCCATGATATGGCTGACCGCCGTCTTCGCCTGGTCATTGGCGTTCTGAACCGATTCAAGCCGGATCTGCGCGCCACGGGCGAAGCTGTTGGCATGGGCGGCGCAATCGCCCACCGCATAGATGTCGGGCAGGCTGGTGCGGCAATATTCGTCCACATCCACGCCATTGCCGCCCACGGCGCCCGCCGCGATCAGCGGGCCGGTTTCCGGGATAATGCCGATGCCCACGATGACCATGTCGGTCTCGATCCGCTCGCCATCCTGCATCAGCACGGCGGTCGCCCGAGGACCCGCATCGCCATCGGTCACTTCGATGCAGTCCATGCGCGCGCCGGTGCGCAGGTCGACGCCATGGGCGCGATGCTCCGCTTCGTAGAAGCGCGACAGCTCCTCGCCCGCAACGCGCGCCAGCACGCGGTCCAGAGCCTCTAGCAGCACGACCTTCTTGCCGAACTTGCTCAGCACCGCGGCCGCCTCCAGCCCGATATAGCCGCCGCCGATCACCGTCACATGGTTGATCTGGTCGATCTTCGCCATCATCGCGTCGACATCGTCGCGACGGCGCACGGCGTGGACATTGGATGCTTCGGCGCCGTTGCAGGTCAACATGCGCGGCGAGCCGCCCGTCGCCCAGATCAGCTTGCCATAGCCGATTTCCCGATCGCCCGTTTCCTTGCCGCCCATGGTCACGAACTTGCCCACCGGATCCACCGCCTTGACACGATGGCCCAGCAGTATGTCGATCCCGCGTTCTGCCCAGAAGCTCGCCGGCCGGATCAGGATGCGCTCAAAGCTCTTGTCACCCGCAAAATATTCCTTCGAAAGGGGAGGGCGCTCATAGGGCGGATCCTTCTCATCGCCGATCATCCCGATCGACCCTTCAAAGCCAAGCTGCCGCAGCGATATCCCTGCCTGGGCACCAGCATGACCCGCGCCCACGATCAGAACGTCATAATAACTCATCGACGCACTATCCCCTCACTTCCTGTTGCGGCGTGCTTGGCGCGCTTTCGCAGGGCTGGCAAGCGGATTGTCGCTCCGTGCCGCCGCGACAGGAATGGTGGCCGGGACGGGCCCGGCCACGCATACCTTATTTGATCGCGCCGCCGATCAGCCGGGCGAGGCGCGCGGAAAAGGCCCGCGGATCGGTTGGCAGTTCGCCGTCCACGATCCGCGCTTCGTCCAGCAGCAGCCAGGCAGCGTCCTCGCGCAGCTCGCTGTCCTCGGCCAGGGTACCGAGTTTCGTGATAAGGTCATGGCGCGGATTGATTTCCAGCACCGGCTTCGCCGCATTGTCGAGCCGGCCGGCCCCGGCCAGCAGCTTCTCCAGCTGGCGGTCCATCGCGTTGTCGGGCGCGACCAGGCAGACGGCGCTTTCCGTCAGCCGTTCCGATGCGCGGACATCGGACACTTCCTCCCCCAGCACGCCTTTCAAATAGGCGATGAAGCCGTCGACCTCCACCGATGGCTGCCCGGCGGGCGCATCGCCCTCTGCCGACGGGATCAGGCTCAGCTCGGCCAGCCCCTGGGTCACCGACTTGAACGGCTTGCCCTGATAATCGACGCCGGCCGTGACCCAGAAACTGTCCACCTGGTCGGTGAGCAGCAGCACTTCGATGCCGCGGGCGCGGAATCCCTCCAGTTGCGGCGAGGAGGCGAGCCGGTCGAGGTCGACCCCGGTGGCATAATAGATCGCCGTCTGATTCTCCTTGATCGCCTCCACATAGTCCTTGAGCGAGCGCCATCCTTCGCCTGATGTCGTGCTCTTGAACCGGGCGAGGCCAAGGAGCGCCTCTCGCCGGGAGAAATCCTCGTACAGCCCCTCCTTCAGGACCGCGCCGAAATTGTCCCAGAATTTGAGATAGGCGTCCGCATCCCTGTCGGCCAGCTTGTCCAGTTCGGAAAGGATGCGGTTGGCGACCCCCTTCTGGATGGCGGCAAGGACGGGGCTTTCCTGGATCATCTCGCGCGAGACGTTGAGCGGCAGGTCGTTGCTGTCGACCAGCCCGCGCATGAAGCGCAGGTAGCGCGGCACGATCTGCGCCTCGTCCGTGATGAAGACGCGGCGGACATAGAGCTTCATCCGCCCAGCGCGGTCCGGATCGAACAGGTCGAACGGACGAACGGAGGGGAGGAAGGCAAGGACCGAATATTCGTGCAGCCCCTCGGCGCGATAATGGAGGGTCAGCGCAGGTTCGTCGAACTGGCCCGCCGTGCTGCGGTAGAAGTCGGCATATTCCTCCGCCGTGATGTCGGACCGGGGACGGGTCCAGAGGGCGGCGCCATCCGCGATCTGCTTCTCCTCCGCTTCCGGTCTTTCCTTGAGGAAGATGGGAACGGGGACATGGCCCGACTGCGCGGTGATGATGCGCTGGGCGGTGAACTGTTCGGCATAGCCGGCCGCCTCTTCCTTGAGGTGCAGGACGATGCGGGTGCCGCGGGCCGGGGCCTCCGCCGGATCGACAAGCTGGATGGCGTAGCTGCCGAGCCCGTCCGACGCCCAGTGCGCGGCGACACCCGCCCCGGCGCGCCGGGAAAAGACGTCCACCTTGTCCGCGACCATGAAGGCGGAATAGAAGCCCACGCCGAACTGGCCGATCAGTTGCGCGCCTTCCCCCTCCTTCGCGCCTTCCCTGGCCGCCGCGACGCGCTCCATGAAGGCGCGGGTGCCCGACCGGGCGATGGTGCCCAGCGCCTCGACCAGCTCGACCTCGTTCATGCCGATGCCGTTATCCTCGACGATGAGCTGGCGCGCGTCGGGATCGAGCGTGACGGTGATGCGCGGCTGGCCGTCCTCCCCGGCGAGTGCGGGATCGCTCAGCAGTTCGTAGCGCAGCTTTTCGCAGGCATCGGCCGCGTTCGAGATCAGCTCGCGCAGGAAGACGTCCTTGTCCGAATAGACCGAGTGCACCATCATGTGCAGCAGGCGGGCGACGTCGGCCTCGAAGGAACGGGTTTCGGGTGCGGTGCCGGTCGTGGTGGTCATGGCAGTATCAAAAGCTCTCCCCAATGGAATCCGAACCGCCAGATGGCGGGCGCAGGGGCGGCTTTCAAGGCCTGTAACCTTTCAAGGCCCGTAAACTCTGCCTGGCCCCACAGGCAGGAAGGCAGGGTGGGGGAGACGGGTCAGCCGCGCTGCCTGGCATCGCACGCCTTGCGGATTTCTTCCCTGGCACGCGCGGCGAAATAGGATGCGTCATCATGGCGGGACACGGGGCTCTGTCCTTTGTCTTTTTCCCGCCCATGATGGTTGGATCGGGCAAGCGCCCATCACCAGCTTAGTGGGAATCTGTCATTCCAAGGCCGGCTGAAGCAGAAACCCCGGCCGGCCAAGCCCGACCTGTCAGGCGGGCACCAACTGGATGACGCGCGGCCGGGCGGGGGGAAGGCCGCCATTTTCCGCTTCCTTCAACAATTTCTCCTTGCGGGCGAGCATTGCGTCGCGAAGCTGGACCAGATTCACGTCGGTCTTCCGGCATTGGGCGAACATGCCCTCGCCTCGCATTTCTTCTTCATGGACATGGTGCTTGATCTCTTCGGAGAGCACCTTGACCTTGGCATCGAAGAAATCGTCCGAAGGATCGCCTTCCTCTATGTCGTTGACGAGCAGCTTGGCGCCGTCATGCTCGACATAGGCCTCATCCAGCGTGTCATCCGCTATCTTGCCGCGAAAGGCGGGGTAGAAGATCTCCTCCTCGATCATCGTATGGATCTTGAGTTCCAGGCAGATCTCCCGCGCCAGCGTCTTCTTGCGCGCCGATGATCCGGCCTTTTCGAACTGTTCGAACAGATCCTCCACCTTGCGGTGGTCCGCTTTCAGAAGGGCGATCGCGTCGGTGAACTGCTGATTGGCCATGGTCTTCCTCCTCCTTGGATACTCATTCCGGTGGAAGTCGCCAGTCATGCGTCGGTTCCCGGGGACAGGTTCAAAAAAAGCGCAATCCTGCTACCCGGCACACGAAGAGGGAGGATCGCAAGGGTTATCGCCCGGCGCTCCGCCGCGACTTACTCATGTCAGCAGCCCGGCGTTTTGCCGCCTTTCGGGCGAGCTTCAGCGGAACGGCGGAGTCGATGAACTGGTTGCTGTCTGATCGTTCGAGGAGGGGCAGCATGATGGATGACGCACCGCTCACCATGGCGAAACAGGATGATGCGGCGGCGCAGGCCGCAGACAGGCTGGTGGAGGCGAAGGGTGACGATCGACCGGCCGCGCGAAGATCCTCTACGATCCCCCCGGCGGCTTCAGCGCCTCGGCCAGCGAGACGGTCGCGCTGCCCCGCCGCGCGGGCTGGGCCTGGCTGGGATCCGCCTTCCATCCGCTGAGATAGAGGACAGCCATCTGTTCCGCCGTCCGCCCATCACCATCCGCGGCCGCGGCGAAATGCCCTGCGGCCGCGATCAGCGCGTCCCTTCGCAGCGCCGGCGGGCGCGAGGCCAGCACATTGCCGGCGCCCATTCCCCGCAGATCGTGCATCAGCCGCAGCATATCGCCATAGCGCACCGTCAGCATGTCGCCGTCCGCCACCGGCATGGTGAAGCCCGCGCGCGCCAGCAGGTCGCCCGCGGATCGCACATCGACCTGCGGGTGGATATGCTGCCCCGCGCGGTCCCCTTCGCCCGCCAGCAATGCAGCGCGCAGCCGGGGCAGCGACCCGCCGCCCGCGAACGCCGCCAGCATCAGGCCGTCGGGACGCAATATCCGCCGGATCAGGATCAGCGCGCCGGGCAGGTCGTTGACGCTGTCCAGCGTCCCGCAGGCGATCACCAGGTCGAAACTGTCGTCGGCAAAGGGCAGGGCGTCCTCGTCGGCCTGCACGCCGCCTTCCGCCCTGGCCGCCGCGAAACCTGGGTCGACGCAAACCACGCTCTTGCCCATCGCCTCCAGCGCTGCCCTTGCGCTGCCGTCGGGACAGCCGATCACCAATACTTCCTTCAGCTCGCGCTGCACGTCGCCCAGCCGGTCGAGCAGCTCGCCCAGCATCATGCGATAGAGAAAATCATGCTCGGCAAAGCGCGCCATCATCCGGTCGCGCCGTTTTGCGCGCAAGGCTCTGTCGAAGATGTCGCTGTTGGTCATGGGGCCTTGTGCATGGGCGAAGGAGCGAGGACAAGGGAGATGATGTCCCGCCTCCCGCTGCACAAGTGCGTTCCGCTTCTGAAGACCGCGCTCCGCCCGATTGTCGATTATGCCTTGCCGCCGCGCTGTCCCGGCTGCGGCGAGATCGTGGATGCCGACGATGCTTTCTGCCTGGCCTGTTGGAGCGGTATGCGGTTTCTGGGCGCGCCCTGCTGCGCCAGTTGTGGATTGCCTTTCGAATATGATCAGGGGGAAGGGGCGGAATGCGGTGCCTGTCTGGCTGATCTGCCGTCCTATGACAGTGCGCGGGCGGTGCTCGCCTATGGCGACGTCGCCCGCGCCGTAGCGCTGCGCCTGAAATATGGGCGGCGCATCGGCCTCTCCCGGCTCATTGCGAAGCAGATGGTTCGGCACGTCCCTGCCGTCCAGGACCCGGTCATCGTGCCGGTTCCCCTGCACCGTTGGCGCCTGTGGTGGCGCGGCTTCAACCAGTCGGCGCTGATCGCCCGTCATCTCGCGCGGTTGACTGGCTTGCCTGTCGACAGCCACGCTCTCCTCCGCACCCGGCGGACCAGGCCGCTGCGCGGGATGACCCCGAAGGCGAGGGCACGGGCGGTCCGCGGAGCGTTCGCCCTGGCGCCGGCCCATCAGTTCAAGGGCCGTGCGATTCTGCTGATCGACGATGTGCATACCAGCGGCGCCACGGCGGCGGCCTGCGCCAAAACGCTGAAACGCGGCGGCGCCGCAAGCGTTCATCTGCTGTGCTGGGCGCGGGTGGTGCCGGATGCCGCCAATTGACAAACAGCCGCCAAACCACAATTTCGACGATCAAGGAGCAAAATATGGCGAAGGTCGAAATCTATACCAAGGCCTGGTGCGGCTATTGCGCCCGGGCGAAGGCCCTGTTGAGCGACAAGGGCGTCGCGTTCGAGGAATATGACATCACCATGGGTGGTCCGAAGCGGCAGGAAATGCTGGAACGCGCCAATGGCGGGGCGACGGTGCCGCAAATCTTCATCGATGGCCTGCATATCGGCGGCAGCGACGACATCGCGACGCTCGACCGGCAGGGCAAGCTCGACGCATTGCTGGAGGCATAGGCGAAATGCGCGCGGCCATCTTTCAGATGACCAGCGGGATCGATCCTGCCGCCAATGCCGCCGCCATTGCCGATATGGCAGCGCGCGCCAAGGCGGAGGGCGCGGATATGCTCTTCACTCCGGAAATGGCGGGCTATCTGGACCGGGACCGGAAAAGGGCAGCGGCGACCCTGCATTCGGAGGGGGATGACCCGGTCCTTGCGGCCGTGCGCGAGGCCGCGGCCAAGCAGGGGCTGTGGGTGCATCTCGGCTCCACACCGTTGAAAGACGAGCGCAGCGACGGTCGTTGGGCCAATCGCAGCTTCATGATCGACGACAGTGGCGAGATCCGCGCCCGTTACGACAAGATCCATCTGTTCGATGTCGACCTGGCGACGGGCGAAAGCTGGCGGGAATCGTCGGTCTATGGACCGGGCGAGCGGATCGTGGCGGTCGATACGCCATGGGCGCGCATGGGAATGTCGGTCTGCTATGACATGCGCTTTCCTGATCTTTATCGTGCGCTTACCAATGCGGGTGCGACGGTGTTGCTGATGCCAGCCGCTTTCACCGTGCCGACGGGAAAGGCGCACTGGCACATCCTGCTGCGGGCGCGGGCCATAGAGGCGGGCTGCTTCGTCGTTGCCGCCGCGCAGACGGGCCGCCATGCCGACGGCCGCGAGACATATGGACACAGCCTGGTCGTCGATCCATGGGGGGACATCGTGCTCGACATGGGTGAACCAGCCGGCCTTGCTCTTGCAGAGATCGACCTGTCGCGCGTAGAGGACGTCCGCGGGCGGGTGCCTGCGCTCGCCAACAGGCGATCCTTGCCCATGGATGTTACGCTATCGTGATCGTTTTCGACCTTAAATGCGAATCCCAAGGACATGTGTTCGAGGCATGGTTCGGTTCCAGCGCCGATTATGAGGATCAGAAGGCGCGAGGGCTGCTAACCTGCCCGCTTTGCGGCGATGAACATGTGGGCAAGGCGGTGATGGCCCCCGCCGTCGCGCCCAAGGGCAACAGTCGCCCGGAAATCGTGCCGCAGGCGCCTTCCTCCGATGATGCATCCATCGCCATGGGCGCCGGGGAAGAGGCGAAGATGCGTGAATTGGTGCTCGCGCTCGCCAAGGCGCAGCAAAAGGCGCTGGAGGATTCAACCTGGGTCGGGCGCGATTTCGCGGAACAGGCCCGTGCCATGCATTATGGCGAGCAGGACCGCGCCAGCATCCATGGCGAAGTGGCGCTCAACGAGGCACGCGCCCTGATGGCGGAAGGGGTGGAGGTCGCGCCACTGCCTTTTCCGGTGCTGCCCCCCGAAGCGAAGAATTGACCGCGCCCCATTCGCAGAATAGAGCCGTCGACGGGCACCCGTAGCTCAGCAGGATAGAGCATCAGATTCCTAATCTGAGGGCCATGGGTTCGAATCCCGTCGGGTGCACCACTTCTTTCCAGGAATCGCTAGTGTCCGGGAGATCGGCCGACGGTTCGAATTGCTCACGCGTTATCCGTGGGTTGTGAGGCTGTGTTTGGCTCTGGCGCAACTGGAGACCAGATTGCCCTAATGACGCCGGCGGCCAATGCCCGACATTCGCCGGTCGGTTGGCCGCCCTAAGCGCCGCATCCCGATCACAATGCCGCTCACCGAGATGATTGCCCCGACAATCAACCAAACCCACATCCATATATCCCAAAGGGGCCGTTGACGGATGAGCACATCGAAATCCCAGCGATGCAGCCCATCGAACAGCCAGCGATAGAGGCGGCGGCGAGCGTCCATGTCGCGCAGCACCTCGCCTGTGCGGGGGCTGATATAGACCCAACTGTCATTCATGTCGGCGAAGCGAATGCGCAACACCGGCAATTCCACGCTTCCCTTGGCTTCATACCAATAGGCATCGGACTTGGTGAGCCAGTCGGCCGCTTCCATCCGAGCGTCGGGAACCAGCCGATGGGCGGCACGGATCAGGCGGCGTGGCTCGAGCTTCACCGGCTTCAAGCTCCGCGCATCGAGGATCGCATCCTGTCCACTCGGTCGGGAGAAGATCAGCAAAGGCGTGCTGTCGGTCCATATCAGCCGCATCTGACGCGCGCCCGCAGCCTCTGGTGTGCTGCCGACATGCTGCCAGTCCAGCGCAGGGGGCATCCCTGCTCCGGCATAAGCGGCACGAGCCGCATCGCTCAGACCTTTGCTGGCGAACCAGCGGTTGGGATCGACGGAGAGCCAGCCGCTGACGATCCATGCGACCAACAGGGTGCCGCCGAGCAACCCCGCGACATGATGCCACCGCTGCCAGCCGCGATAGGGCGAAATCCGCCCGCCCTTGTAGCGGCGGCGCAGCCGCATACGCAGCACCCCGATCCACATGCCGCTGACCGCCCCTATGATGCTTGCCCCGGAGGTCCAGAGGATCACCTGCCTCCACAGTGGCTGGTCCTGACGCAGCACGGTCGGATAAATCCAGTGGGGAACCGATCCGAGCCAGTTCCAGAAACGCTCTGCCCGGATCGTGTCCAGCACCACCGTTCCGGTGGTCGATGCGATGTAGAGGACCAACCCATCTGGCCGGTCGAGCGTCACCTTCCACAATGGCCGATAGCGGTTAAACCCGCTGCCAACCGTCCATTGATCCCGCTCGATCAGATCCACGGCGGAGGCAGGCGCTTTGCCGAACGCGGCAGCGATGCCGCCAGCTTGGCGAGCCGTGACAGGAGCGATGGCGCGCCCGCTCATTGCCGCCGCCGCCCCGTCGTGCAGCCAGACGGGACCGTCCAACCCTTGTTGCAACACGGCGTCGGCCTGAACACTCCCATGGACCTGCTTCCAGTCGATGGGTGCCAATCCCGCCAGCCGCTCCTGCTGGGTCAGCGACGGGAAAGGCACATACATCATGACGATGCCCGACAGGAACCACATCGCCAGCAACAGGCATGTCACTATGCCCAGCCAGCGATGGGTCAGATACAGCCATCGCTTGCCGCGATGACGCCACCGGGCGCGTGCGTCAGAAATGAGCCGTCACCGAAATGTCGATGGAACGGGGGCGGCCCAATATCCACTGCTCGTCATTATAGGTGGTGGTCGCATAATCCTTGTCAAAGAGATTATAGACCCGCAGGTTCGCCGCGAGATTGGGGGTGAACGCATAGGTCAACCCCGCATCCACCACGGCATAGCCCGGCACCCGGTGGCTGTTGGCGTTGTCCGAGAAGCTCCGGCCGACATAGCGCAAACTGGCATTGGCCCGCAGCGCGTCAATGGGCGCCCAATAGACGGACAGGTTCGCCGCTACTTCAGGCACATTGGGTGGCGTGTTGCCGGTATAGCTGGTGCCGCCGCTGATGAAGTCATCGAAATTAGCGTCCAGCACTGTGCCATTCGCGTCGATGCCGAAGCGGTCGGTCAGTTGCAGCGTCACCGAAGCCTCCACACCCTTGGCGGACCGCTGGCCGATCTGTTCTATGGGACTAGTCGGCGTCTGTTGCGCTACCAGCTTCTTCTTGACGATACGATAGGCCGCCAGAGTGGCGCTGCCCTTGCCATCGAGGAACATGGCCTTGATGCCGCCCTCGACCTGATCGCCGGTCGCGTTGGTGAAGGCGAACTGGGTCGCATTGGTGGTGAAGGTGGTCAGCGTGCCGAGCGGATCGACGCCGGTCGAATATTGCCCATAGAGCGAGATGTTGGAGGTCGGCCTATAGACGCTGCCGATCCGCCAAGTGGTGTTGCGGAATTTCCGATTGGTCGCGCCATTGGGAAAGGCATTGACCTCGCTGGTGCTGCCGTCCGGGTTATTGACGATGTTCCAGCGTTGCACCTTGTCACGCTCGTGCCGGATGCCTGCGACCACCGAAAGCTGATCGGTCAGCGCCAGGCGGTCTTCGGCAAAGACGCTATATTCGTTGGTCCGCGTGCGATAGCGGGGCGCGATGCCCTGCGTGTCGTAGAACAGGCCCGGATCGAAGTCGAAGGGATCGACAGCATCCTCCTGTGGGTCCGATCCGAAATCATTGGAATAAGTGAGCTTGATGAGATTGGCGTCGAAGCCGACGACCAGATCGTTTTTCAGGCCCGCAATCGGCTTGCTGATGCGGATGGTTGCCTGATCGCCATATTGGGTCTGGTCATGGAAGATGCCCAGATTGTCCATTCGGTTGATCAGGCCGGCGTCGTCATTGTAGAAATAGCTCTCCAGATTTTTGAACAGACGCTTGCTGGTAAGGCGATAGGCGGCGTTGGAGAGGGTGATGCCTTCGGCCACCGTCCAGTCGGCGGTCAGCGTGGTCCGATTGTCGCGATAGTGCAGGCTGGCGTCCGCGACATTATAGTTGCGCCGCTGGTTGCCCTTCACCAACGCCCCGTCGATCAGTGGCGTGCCGAAATATTCCATCGGCCGCTGATTGCCATAGTCGTTGCGCAGGGTGAGCGTGAAGCTGTCGCTTGGCCGGAAGCGCAGCGCACCCGAGAGCGCGAGGCTCTTGGAATGGCCACGGTCGACATACCCGTCCGACGCCCGGTAGCTGGCGTCGATCCGGTAGGAGAGCATCTCGCCCAGCGGTCCACCGACACCTGCCGCCGCGCGCCAGCTATCCTGCGAGCCATATCCTGCTTCCGCGTCAAATTCGGTGCGTTCGGCATTGGGGGATCTGGTGATGATGTTCACCGCGCCGCCCAGCGCGCCCTGTCCGTAGAGCACGGAGGCGGGGCCGTTCAGCAATTCGATCCGCTCGACATTCCACGGGTCGGTGGGGAAGGTGATCGTGCCCGCAACCGGGAACAGCCGGACGCCATCAACCAGTTGCAGCACCGAACCCTGACCGGAAAAGCCGCGCAGCGACAGGGCCGTGCCGCCATTGCCCGGATTGGCGGAGGTGGTGACACCCGGTGCACGGGTTACGGCCGACATTATGTCCAGATCGCCGCGAGCGCGGATCGCGTCGCCATCAATCTGCGCGACGCTGGCTGGCGTTTCGAGCGCGGTCAGCCCCAGGCGCGATCCGGTTTCCGTCTCTTGGAGCAATGCTCCCGGCCGAACGCCCGACACGATGATTTCGGCTGAGCCATCCGCGGCGGTTTCCGCGCCGGCCTGCTGCGTCGTGGTGGCGGCCAGCCCGGTGGCCAGCCAAAATCCTACATTTTTCCATTCCATTGCATGTCTTCCCGGCGTCACGCGACATTCGGGTGGAGACGTGCCGCCAGCGACGGTCGGCGCACGTCAGCAGCCGGACGCCATAGAGCGACCGCCACGCGAACCGATGCGGCCTCCACCGCCCGTTCGTCGCTCAAACGGAAAGATACCGTGCCTTGGCCATCCCCTGGACCGGGCAAGAGCGACCAGACGCTGGCAGGTCTCCTGGCTCGCGGGTCATAGCTTGATGCACGGCCTTCCCAGACCTCGCAGGATTTAGCGTCCGGTCCAGTGGCTGCCTCCTCACACTGGAGGAAGCGATATGCATCGCGCTCGCCGCTTACAGTTGCAGGGACAGCCCCGGATTTGGATAGCCGGAGCCATCCTCACCGCGTTCCCTTTTAAGCCTCTTTCGAGGCACCGGCGCGATCATGCCTGGGACGACGAAGCCGTCGTCCCAGGCAGAGGTGCGTTAGCGGGAGGGTCAATGCTCCGCAAGAGCCTAATCTCACGCCGCCGCAAGACCGAGCCAAGGCGAGATGGCCGATATCCGCATGAGAACCAGGCGCTTAACCAGCGACAACAGGACACGGGATATCGCGAGCATGGGCCAGAACCCGGCTGAGTCCGTCGTACAGCCGGATGCCATGGTTGCTGATCCTGATTTTCGCCGTGCCGGGCTGCTAGCCGTCAATCAAGATTGCGGCGCTATCGCGACTGCCGAATGGTCAGACTCGGCATCAACCGAAATTCCGGCTTCCTTGCGCTCGGAATAGCGATCCACAAGTTGCGCCGCATGCGGTCGCATAAGTACCGTAAAGCGGACCAATTCCTCCATCACATCGACGATGCGCTCGTAGTAGCTCGACGCCCGCATCCGGCCGTCTTGGTCGAACTCCTTGTAAGCCATCGCCACCGACGACTGGTTGGGGATCGTGAACATCCGCATCCAGCGACCCAGCAGGCGCAGCGTGTTGACGGCATTGAACGACTGGGAGCCGCCGGACACCTGCATGACTGCAAGCGTCCGCCCTTGCGTCGGCCGCATCCCGCGAATCTGGAGCGGCAGGTGGTCGATCTGCGTCTTCATGATGCCGCTGATCTGGCCGTGCCGCTCCGGGCTGCACCAGACCATGCCTTCCGACCACAGCGCATGCTCGCGCAATTCATGCACCGCAGGGTGATCGTCTCCCGCCACCTGATCTGGCAGCGGCAGGTCGCTGGGATCGAAGATCCGCGTCTCAGCACCGAAATATTGCAGCAGGCGGGCGGCCTCTTCCACGGCGAGGCGAGAGAAGGAGCGCTCTCGCAGCGAGCCGTAGAGCAGGAGAAAGCGCGGAGGCGGTTGGTCCGGTCCGAGGCCAGTGGCGGGACGAGCCAGCGCAAAGGCCTTGTCCAAGGCAGGCAGATGATCGGGGGCGGTGAGTTCACGCAATCTCATGCGGCAATGGCTTTCTCATACCAGGGACGGGTTCGCTTTACCAAGGCGACGATCGACAGCATCACCGGCACTTCGACTAGCACGCCTACGACCGTTGCCAGCGCGGCGCCGGAGGTGAGCCCAAAGAGGCTGATGGCGGCGGCCACAGCCAGTTCGAAGAAGTTGGAGGCGCCGATCAGCGCCGAAGGGCCGGCGACGCACCACGCCACGCCGAAACGGCGGCTGAGCCAGTAGGCGATGCCGGCGTTGAGATAGACCTGAAACAGGATCGGCACAGCAATCAGCGCGATCACCAGCGGTTGCCGGATGATCTGCTCACCCTGGAAGCCGAACAGCAGCACCAGCGTCAGCAGCAGGCTGGCAAGGCTGATCGGGCTGATGGCGGACAGGAAATGCTGAAGTCCCTTCTCGCCGCCGCGAAGAAGCGCTCGGCGGAGCAGTTGGGAGATGATAACCGGGACGACGATGTAGAGCCCCACCGACAGCGCCAGTGTGTTCCACGGCACGGTGATTGATGCCACGCCCAACAGCAGGCCGACGAGCGGTGCGAAGGCAAAGATCATGATCAAGTCGTTCAGTGCCACCTGGCTCAATGTGTAGTTCGGCTCACCGTCGACAAGGTTCGACCAGACGAAGACCATTGCCGTGCATGGCGCTGCGGCCAGCAGGATCAGGCCCGCAATATAGGACGAGGATGCGCCTGCCGGCAGCATCGGGACGAACAAATAGCGGAGGAAGAACGTCCCGAGCAGCGCCATCGAGAATGGCTTGATCGCCCAGTTCACCACAAGGGTGACGCCGATGCCGCGCCAGTGTTGCCGAAGGCTATGCAGCGCGCCGAAATCGACCCGCAGCAGCATCGGGATGATCATCAACCAGATCAGCCCCGCAACGACGAGGTTGACGTTGGCGATCTCCAGCGCTGCGATGGTCTCGAAGGCGCTCGGGAGCAAATGGCCAAGACCGATCCCGATCGCGATGCACAGGGCCACCCACAGCGAGAGATAGCGTTCGAACAGCGACATGGTCGTCAGTCCTTCCCGGAAGCAGCCGGCGCGGTCGCGATGCCGCCGCCCAAGGGAAGCTGCATGTAAACCGTGTCGAGCCAGCGGCCTGCCTTCCAGCCCATGCCGGTGAGGCGACCGACATGCTCAAAACCGCAGGACGCGTGGAGCGCTACGGAGGCAGGTTCACCCCCGCCGATGACGGCGACCATCTGCCGGAAGCCATGGGCTTCAGCGGCCTTCAGCAAGGCCATGAGGAGCAGCTTGCCGATGCCGCTACCGCGCCTGTCGTGCGCCACGTAGATGCTGTTCTCGCAGGCATAAGCGTAGGCCGGCCGATCGCGGAACTGCGTGGCGTAGGCATAGCCCACGACCTCAGATCCATCGCAGGCAACAAGGAATGGCCAGTCTCGTCCGGTCAGCGTTCGTATCTTGGCTTCGGTCTCCTCTTCGGTCGGTGGCACGATTTCGTAGGTTGCCGTGCCGTGCAGGACGTGATGCGCGTAGATGGCGGCAATGGCACCGGCATCGCCGATCGTTGCGTCGCGAACCGAAAGGGTCATCGCCTCGTCGCTTCCACGACTTCGCCGTCTTCCTTGACAAATGGGCAGCGCTGCCCGGCCGGCAGCAGATCCAGGACTTCTTCGGAAGGCCGGCAGAGCTTCACACCCAGCGGAGACACCACCAGCGGACGGTTGATGAGGACGGGATGCTCCATCATCGCGTCGATCAGCGCGTCATCGGCCAGGCTTTCGTCGCCCAGGCCCAGTTCGGCAAAAGGCGTGCCTTTCTCGCGCAGCAGGGCGCGCGGGGTGATGCCGGCCCGATCCATGAGTTGCACCAGGAGCGCGCGGCTTGGCGGCGTCTTCAGATACTCGACCACATGGGGTTCGATGCCCGCATTGCGGATCATGGCCAGGGCATTGCGAGAGGTTCCGCAAAGCGGGTTATGGTAGATCACGATATCGGTCATCATTGCCTCTTCAGCAGCAGATAAGTTCGGCCAGCAGCGGCTCGCACAGTTCGGCGCGTCCCTGGCAGCAATCCTTGGCCAGATAGACCATCAGTCCGCGCAACGCGTCGAGATTGGCGCGCTGGATTTGTTGGCGGCCACGCTTCTCCGACAGTACCAGTCCAGCTTTCACCATGACGGCGAGGTGCGTTGAGAAGGTGCTCTGGGTCAGGCCGGAGGCCTCGACCAGCTCGCCGGTCGACAGGCCGTCAGGCTCATGTCGGATCAGCAGCCGAAACGCATCAAGACGCGTGGGATGGCCAAGAGCCGAGAGGACCGAAAGTGCTTCGCTGGTGTCCATGCATCGTAATTATCCGATGCATTTGGCCTCGTCAAGGATGCATCGAATATTTCCGATCAGTTCCCCAATTATCCGGTCAGTGACAGTATGGATCAGCCTCAAAATTGAAGGCGCATTCTGGAATCGGCTAATTCTGGGCAACCGAATTGCAAAAGCGGACCGACCGGACCTGGGAACGGAAAATCAGGAACTGGAGCAACTTGCGGAATTTGCCCTCGTCGGACGCGGGCGATTGCTGCGGGTGGGAAGTGTTCTCATGCGGTGCCGACAGGGCGCCGTCGTCCAAGATTGCAAATTTGCATCGGTACGCCAAATAATGGCGGTGCGGTCGTTACGGCTGGCGGCCTGATCTTCATCGCGGCGGCGACGGACGATTTGTTCAAGGCCATCGACATGAGGACCGGTAAAATCCTCTGGCAGCAGGCGCTCCCCGCCGGCGGTCAGGCGGCGCCGATGGTCTATGAGCAGAATGGGCGTGAATATGTCGTCCTGATGACCGGGGCCATCACTTCATGAAAACGCCGATCGGCGATCAGGTAATCGCCTGGGCGCTCCCTGTCGCGAAGGACGGGGTTCTATGACGCCTTGCCCAGCTGAAGGCTGTCGAATGTCTCCCGGGCCTTCCGAAACCGCTCCGCATTCTCGACGATCCATGTCCATAGAGGGACCATCCGGACAAGCAGCTCAAGGCCGGAATCGGACAGCTGATATTCGACGCGAGGGGGCACCTCCTCGAAATCGTGGCGGATCACCAATCCGTCGCGCTCCAACTGGCGAAGGGTGCGCGTCAGCATCCGTTGCGTAACGCCATGCATGCGCCGGCCGATTTCCGCATGGCGCAGTTGGCCGTACACGCCGAGCGTGTGAATGACGCCTAGCGACCAGCGATTGCCGGCATGGGCCAGAACCTCTCGCCGCAATCCGTCGTCGTCGTCTCTCAGGCCGTCGCAAACGGT
This sequence comes from Sphingobium sp. LSP13-1-1.1, assembly GCF_040676415.1. Lineage (NCBI taxonomy): Bacteria > Pseudomonadati > Pseudomonadota > Alphaproteobacteria > Sphingomonadales > Sphingobiaceae > Sphingobium > Sphingobium sp. LSP13-1-1.1. The sequence goes on from NZ_JBEGHU010000009.1 coordinate 53,302, forward strand.
CTGGGAATATTCGAGAATGTCCTCCGGATTCAATAATCCGGCCCCAGTATCACGCATGTGCCTTCTTTCGCGCTTGTCCATGGATCGCCATATCAAGGCGGCAACCAATGCTGAATAGGTCAGAATTATGAATGATGCAGTTTCCATCGTGAAGTCACGGAACATTCTCGTGCTGGGGGCCGGCGAACTGGGCCTGCCAGTCTTGCGCAACCTGGCGCGTCGCGCAAAGGACGTCGATGGGGCCAGGATCAGCGTGTTGCTGCGCGCCAGTGCCGTCGAGTCCGACGTGCCCGAAAAGCAGCGGGATGTCGCCGAAATCCGTGATCTGGGTATCGAGATCGTCGTGGGCGATCTGGTGACAAGCTCGATCGATGAACTGGCGTCCGTATTTTCGCGCTATGACACGGTGATCGGATGCGCGGGCTATGCCGCCGGGATCAACACGCCCATGAAATTGGCCAAGGCTGCTTTGCAATCGGGAATACCGCGTTACTTCCCGTGGCAGTTTGGCGTCGATTTCGAAGCGATCGGTCGTGGCAGCCCGCAGGATATCTTCGACGCCCAGCTCGACGTGCGGGAATTGCTGCGCTCGCAGAGCAAGACCGAGTGGGTCATCATTTCCACCGGCATGTTCATGAGCTATCTGTTCGAACCGGAATTCGGCGTCGTCGATCTGAAGAACAGCGCAGTCCATGCCCTTGGCAGCCTCGACACCGCAGTGACGCTGACCACGCCCGATGACATCGGGGTGCTGACCGCGGAAATCGTGTTTTTCGAACCGACCATCCACAACGAGATCGTATTCCTTGCGGGCGATACCGTCACCTATGGCGAAGTCGCGGACAAGCTGGAAGCTGCCCTTGGCCGTCCCTTCAGCCGGTCGGAATGGACCGTACCCTTCCTGATGGAAGAACTGGCCCGCGACCCGCAGAACATGATGCGGAAATATCGCGCCGCCTTTGCCCAGGGACGCGGCGTCGCCTGGGACAAGGCCGGGACGTTCAACCAGCGCAATGCCATTCCGGTTACCGACGTGGCGGCGTGGATCGGTTCCAACCTCGCCTGAAGCGATTTCCATGCGATCGGAACCGATCGCGGGCCAGGAAATCGGTGATGACAAGAAATCCGGAGCGGTCGATCTGAATCAGTTCAGGTCGACCGCTTTGTTTTCTTGCTTACCGCCATGGCTCAGCCGGAGGTGCTTTGCCGGATGATCAGTTCCACCCCATGTTCGATGCATCGGGGTTCGTCCGAGGTTCGATCCAGCAGCAATTGGGTCGCCGAATAGGCCTGATCGACGACGGATTGCCGGACGGTGGTGAGCGGCGGCCAGATCAATCGGGCAATGTCATTGTCGTCGAAGCCGGTCACCGCGATATCCTGCGGTACCCTGATCCCCATTGTGCCCAACACGCTGATCACACCGGCAGCCATTTCGTCATTGGCGGCGCAGATGACGGTTGGCCATTGCTTGCGGTCCCTGGCCAGCATGTGGCGGGTGGCCTCCGCTCCGGATATGTAGCTGAAGTCGCCATGGGCGAACAGCACGGAAGACCAGTCGATGCCATGGTGATGCAGTCGTTTCCGGAATGAGTCGGCGCGGATTTCCGAGGAGGCGTGGCCCTGCGCCCCTGCGATATATCCGAATTTGCGGTGGTTGAGGGCGACGAGGTGATCGACAAGCGCGGATATGCCCTCTTCGTCGCGTGAAATCACGGCATCGGTTCTGCCGATGTCGCGCGCCGGGGACATGCGCACGGTGCGCACCCCGCGACATTCGAGCACGTCGAGCAATTCCTCGTCATCGGCCAGGAGCGGGATCAATATGGTGCCCGCGATCCCTACATTGTCGATAAAACTCGCCATGCTTGCGGCGATATGCTCGTCGTCGGGCGAAAATTCCTCGAAGGTCAGATACGTCCCGGCCTGCCGGCATGCCATCGACACGCCCCTCACCACATCGGCAACATAGCGTGGCCAGGGGTTGCAGTTGATGATTGCCACGAGCAGGGACCGGTCGCCGCGCAGCGCGCGGGCGGCCAGGTTGGGACGAAAATTCAGCTCTTCAATGGCACGCCTGACCCTTAGGGCGGTTCGGTCCGACACGCCTGGCTCACGATTGATCACCCGCGAAACGGTGCGTGCCGCCACACCGGCGAGCGCGCCGACATCGTGCAGCGTGGGTTTGGTATCGAAAGGCATGTCGCGAGCCTTCGCGTAGGTCGGCTTTTTTGTCAACGTTGACTGACCTTTGACATTGGCTCCAACCCGCCAATGTCAACGTTGACATTTTCGATATTGTCAACGTTGACATGCGCTGTTAGGAAATTGCGCTGTCGACGTCAGGGGCGACAAATTTCACCTTAAAAAAGGGGATGTTCTCGATGAAAATTCGCACGGCCTATGTTTCGGTCACCGCGCTTGCCGCAGCGCTTTCCTTTTCGCTTCCGGCCTTCGCCCAGGCGGGCGCGGGTGCAGCACTGCCGGACGGGGAAATCGTCGTCACCGCGACCCGTAACGAGACGCTTGCGTCGAAAACGCCTGTTGCCCTGACGGCCGTCAGCGGCGACGCCCTGCTATCGGCCGGCGTCACCAACCCGACCAGCCTTGGCGAACAGGTGCCCAATCTGTCGATCGACCGTAATAACGGCCTGCAGATCACCATTCGCGGCGTCAGCAGTTCCGACGGCACCGAAAAGGGTGATCCGTCCGCCGCTTTCATGGCCGACGGCATCTATATCGCCCGTCCTCAGGTCCAGGAAGTCAGCTTCTTCGACGTCCAGCGCGTCGAGGTGCTGCGCGGTCCGCAGGGCACGCTGTTCGGCCGCAACACCACGGCAGGCCTGGTCAACATCATTACGAACAAGCCCAAGCTGGGAGAGTTCAGTGGTTCGATCGACGCTACATATGGCAATTTCGACACGCAGCAGCTGACCGGAGTCATCAATGTCCCGGTAAGCCAGGGGATAGCGATCCGCGCCGCGGCCAATTACGATCGCCGCGATAATTATCTGGTTGCCGGGCCGAACTGGAATGCGCGCCTGGACCCGTTCAAGAAGAACTTCTCCGGCCGGCTCTCCGCCCTGTTTGATCTTGGTTCTGGTGAACTCGTCCTGCGCGGCGATTATTCGGCTATCAAGGGTACGGGATACAATACGGTTCCCGTCAGCAACTTCTACGCCGATTATCAGAGGACCGGCGTTGACCCGCTGTACATTGCGAATGGCAGCAGTTCTGCGGCAAAGCGGACGTTGAACGCGCCCTTCAGCGGGCCGATCGGTTCCGACAACTCGACCTGGGGCATCCAGGCCGATCTCAGCTATGATCTTGGCCCTGTCACTCTGAACTATCTGGGTTCCTACCGTGAGTTCAAGCGGCACGAAGACGGCGCGTTCCTCGTCGATGGCGGCGGCGCTACCATCGCGAATCCCTATGATGGCAGTTACTGGCAAAACAGTCAGGAGCTGCGCTTCTCGACCAATGGCGACGGTCCAATCAAGGCGCAGGCCGGCATTTATTATTTCAAGGAGAAGTCAGCAATCGCGAGCTACCTGCTTGGATTCCTGACGCCGACGCCCGGCGCCACCGGTTACGCTTTCGGTGTCGAGCAGGATCCGACCATTGCCGAATCCTGGGCTGGTTTCGGTCAGCTGACCTACAGCATCACCCCATCGCTACGGCTCACCGGCGGCATCCGCTATTCGCATGACAACAAGTCGCGTATCGGGCAGTTCGTCCAATGCGGCACGATCGCCTGCGGGCAACCCACCGACCTTAGCACGCCGAACATTGCGCATCGCAAATTCTCCAAGACAACCTGGCGGATCGGCGCGGATTATGATGTGAACGACCGGACGCTGCTTTATGGTGTTATTGCGACCGGATATAAGGCAGGTGGCTTCAACGATGGTTGTGAACAGGGTACGAACAGTGGCTGCACTGTACCCGCCGGAGCGCTCTATTATAATCCCGAAACGCTTACCTCTTACGAAGCGGGCCTCAAGACGCGTTTCATGAACAATGCCGTTCGCCTGAATGCATCGGCATTCCACTATGACTATAAGAGCATACAGCTCAGCCAGTTCTCCGACACGCTGTGTGGCACGCCGTGCCGCGTCACCACCAATGCCTCGTCCGCCAAGATCGATGGCGTTGAACTGGAGGGCGTCATCATGCCGGTTGCGACCAGCAAGTTTGATTTCTCCTTCTCCTGGCTGAACGCGCGTTATGGCTCCTTCATACCAGCGCCGGGATTTGACTGGTCGGGCAAGAAGCTGGATCGGTCGCCGACCTTCGTCGTCACCGCGGGCTATATGCAGACGTTCAATCTCGCCAATGGCGGCAATGTCCAGGCCGGGGTGCGTACGCGGCTTTCGGATGACTATCGCCTCGCTTCGCTAAGCACGGTGAACCAGTTCCGCGTGCCCAGCAATACACGGACCGACCTGCTCTTGACGTACAATGCGCCGGATAACCGCTGGTACCTCCAGGGCTTTGTCCGGAATGTGGAGAACAGCATAGTCGTCACCGCGGCGCAGACCGGCATCTTCGCCTCCGCGCAGCTTGCCGATCCGCGGACCTATGGCGTCCGGGCCGGCGTCAACTTCTGATCCCTGGGATGCCGGGCCTTCGTTCTCCCCCGAAGGTCCGGCAAACATTCATCCAGAATACTTTGGATTGGGAGAGGGCGGTGCCTGCTCATCCAGCCGGCTTCCCCTTCCCCCCTGTTGAAAAGGAATGGCCTTTAATGCGTGCCCTGCTGGCGCTTTCGGCGCTTGTTCTTTCGTCCCCGGTCATGGCGCGTGGCAAGGCAGAAGAGCCAGACCAGAAGGCGGCGCGCCTGGAAGCGCAAATGACCGACGCGGAAAGAATCGGTTTGCTGTCGGCGATCATGCCGATCCCGCTGGCAGGGGTTGAAGTCGACATACCCCCCGGGGTGCCGTTCACGGCCGGCTACGTGCCCGGCATCGCAAGGCTGGGCGTACCGCCGCAACTGTCGACGGACGCCAGTCTGGGCGTCGTCAACCCCGGCCAGCTTCGCGTGGGGGATGTTGCGACCGCCATGCCTTCGGGACTGTCACTCGCATCATCCTTCGATCCCATATTGGCCGAACGGGTCGGCGTGACCATCGGGGCGGAAGCGCGGGCCAAGGGCTTCAACATCCTGCTCGGCGGGGGCATGAACCTGACCAGGGATCCGCGCAACGGCCGCAATTTCGAATATCTGGGGGAGGATCCGCTGCTTGCGGGCATGCTCGCCGGCTATTCCATTCGTGGCGTCCAATCGCAGGGCGTCGTCTCAACGATCAAGCATTTCGTCCTCAATGCGCAGGAAACGCAGCGGAACACCGCAAATGCCGTCATTGCCGAGAGCGCGCTGCGGGAGAGCGACCTGCTGTCGTTCAAGATCGGGATAGAGATCGGCCAGCCTGGCGCGGTGATGTGTGGCTATAATCTCGTCAATGGCCAGAAGGCCTGCGGCAACGCGCATCTTCTGGACGATATCCTGAAGGGCGAGTGGAAATATCCCGGCTGGGTCATGTCTGACTGGGGCGCGGTGGGTGACGTATCCTACATCAATGCGGGGCTTGACCAGCAAATGGGTCGCCAGCTCGACGAGCACCCCTGGTTTACCGAGCCGCTCACGGCCGCGGTAGGGAAGGGGGACGTATCGAAGGCCCGGTTGTCCGACGCTGTCCGTCGCATGCTGCGCAGCCTGTTCGCCATCGGCATTTCCGATGCCTATTCCACCCAGCCGATCGATTACAAAGCCCATGCGAAGACGGCCCTGGAAGCGGCCCGCGAAGGGATCGTCCTCCTCAAGAATGAGGGCATTTTGCCGCTGGCCGCGAGCGCGAAGTCGATCCTGGTCGTTGGCGGCAATGCAGATTTCGGCGTGCTGTCGGGCGGCGGGTCCAGTCAGGTCACCCCCTCGAACGGCGAGATGCGCGTTCTCAAGGGCGGCGAGGGGCCGGTCGAACTGTTCAATCGCCAATCCTATTTTCCCGATGCGCCGATCGCGGCCCTGCGCGCTGCCCTGCCCCAGGCCAGCATCAGCTTTCAGACCGGCTATTCGGCTGAAGTCGCCGCCGCCTTTGCCGCGCGTGCCGATATGGTGATCCTCTTTGCGACCAAATGGGAAGGCGAGTCCTACGATTCCGGGTCCTTGTCCTTGCCGCAGGGGCAGGAGGATCTGATCCGGACGATCGCTGCCGCCAATCCCAATCTTGTCGTCGTCCTGGAAACAGGCAATCCGGTGACGATGCCCTGGCTCGACAAGGCGAAGGCGGTCGTTCAGGCTTGGTATCCGGGGCAGGAAGGCGGACAGGCGATAGCGGATATATTGACGGGGCGGGTCAATCCCTCCGGTCACTTGCCGATGACCTATCCAGCTTCGCTTGATCAATATCCCCGCCGCGCATTGCCGGGCCTGGGCCTGCCGGACAAGACGCCGGTGGAGGTCGATTACAGCGAAGGCGCGGATGTGGGCTATCGTGCCTTTGCCCGCTCGGGAGAAAAGCCGTTATTCCCGTTCGGCCATGGCCTGAGCTACAGCAAGTTCAGCCTGTCCGGACTGTCTGCGGTCAGGGGAGAGAAGCTCCGGCTGAGCTTCACGATCAGGAATGTCGGCGACCGGGCAGGGGCCGATGTGCCGCAACTCTATATGGTGGGGCGCAATGGCGAAAGGCTGCAACGCCTGATCGGGTTTCAGAGGGTCATGTTGAATCCGGGGGAAAGCAAGGCGATCACGCTGACGGTCGATGACCGCCTGCTGGCGAACTGGGGGGACGGCCAGTGGTCGATGCCTGCCGGCAGTTATAGCTTCGCACTTGGCGAGGACGCCGAAAGGCTGGAAAAGCCGGTCACGATCCGCCTGGGCGAAAAGCACTGGAAGGATTGAAGGCGATCGAGTTGTGCGTCGAACGCGCGGTCGATGGTGCGCATGGGCGCTTCAGTCTCGCGTCGTTCCAATGAATGTACGACTCGACTTCATCAAAAAAATCGACAAAATACGTATTATTGCATGAACTATCGCTCAAATGTGGGGAAATTGAAATTCATCGATATGATGTGATGTCGACGATGAGTGTGGATTGACCTGGTGATGGCGGAATTATCGGCCCGTCGCCCCTGTCCTTGCGCTTCAATTCGTTCCACCCAAGATTGCGGCCCCGCCACGATCGAGCAGACAGACAATGGGATGATGGCATGGGACTTCTGATTGACGGCGTCTGGCATGAGCAGTGGTATGACACTTCTTCCACTGGCGGCCGTTTCATCCGCAAGGACAGCATTTATCGCAATTGGGTCACAGCGGATGGATCCGCTGGGCCAAGCGGCAGTGCAGGCTTTGCTGCCGAAGCCGGGCGATATCACCTATATGTCAGTCTTGCCTGTCCCTGGGCCCACCGCACGTTGATCATGCGGGCACTCAAGGGGCTGGAAGACATGGTCAGCATTTCTGTAGTCAACTGGGTGATGCGTGAACAAGGCTGGACCTTTGCCGATGGTCCGGGGGTGATTCCGGATCCTGTTCACGGGGCGCTTTTTCTGCGGGAAATTTATACTGCCGACGACCAGCACTATACAGGGTCTGTCACGGTACCCATTTTATGGGACAAAAAGAACGGGAAAATCGTCAACAACGAGTCTTCCGAAATCCTCCGGATGTTGGGCTCCGCCTTCGATGGTCTTGGAGCCAAGCCTGGCGATTATTATCCGCAGCCGCTGCAGGCGGAGATCGATGCGCTCAACCAGCGGATCTACGATACGTTGAACAATGGCGTTTATCGGGCTGGCTTCGCCACTAGCCAGGAAGCCTATGCAGAAGCGCTTGGCCCGCTGTTCGAAACGCTGGATTGGCTCGAAAACAGGCTTTCGTCCCATCGCTTCCTTATGGGCGAACAGTTGACTGAGGCCGATATCCGTTTGTTCCCTACACTGATACGCTTCGATCCGGTCTATGTCGGTCACTTCAAATGCAATTTGCGCCGGATCGTCGATTACCCGAATCTGTGGCGCTACACGCGTGAGATTTATCATCTGCCCGAAGTCGCCAAGACTGTGAACATGCAGCACATAAAGGGCCACTATTACCAAAGCCATCCGACGATCAACCCGACCGGTATCGTTCCCCTGGGACCGAAGATCGAATATTAGAGCGAGCTTCGATTTGATCGGATCAGATCGGTAATCCAAACTCTCTGTCTTCCGCGATTTCCTGACCAGCGATCGTCTGGAATTGCTCCAGGAAACAGGCAATCGACATTCGGCCCAGGGCATCTTTCGAATGTTTGAAGCAAGTCCTCTGCCTCGCTTCAATTTTCGTGCTTCCAGGACTTCCCTATTCTTTCACGGATTGAGCGATGTGTTCGTGATCGCTTCGAAGGTCTGGGTGTAGTGATGCTGGAGCAGGGTGATCGCGCGATCGGCGTCGCGATTGATACATGCATCGACCAGATCGCGATGTTCCTGCAGCTCATTGCGCTCCAGGACCTGCTCCAGCGCGAGAAGACGGTAGCGTTCCGCGGCGTCGAACAACTGGCCGCTGATCCGCTTGATCCACCGGCTGCCGCACCCGCCGATGAGAGCAAGGTGGAAGTCCTTGTGCCGGCTTTCCCATTCGGAACTTTCGCCCTGGCCCGTCTCCCCGCGATGGGTTCGCGACAGATGGTGGAGCGCGAGTATGAGATTCTCCTCCCACGCCAGGTCGAACCGATCGATCGATTCACGAATGGCCAGGCCATCGATCCAGCAGCGCGTCTTGACGAGTTCCTTCAGCTCCTCGGCGCTCACCGGCGCGACACGAAAGCCCTTCTGCTCCTCGAGTGCGACGAAGCCTTCTGAAAGGAGCCGGTTGAGCGCTTCCCGAACGGGGCTGCTGGCCGTGTTGAACCGCTTGCGCAGGGCTTCGGCACGGATCTTCTCGCCAGGACGCATCCGCCCGCTGAGAATGTCGGCGCGCAACTGCGCATAGACGGACTGGGTCAATGTCGCCGTTTGCCGCTCGCCAGACCCCTCCGGCGTGGCGATGGTGTCCACTGCAGAAAGGGCCGACTTGTCATTCTTGTCGTTCAGGTACATTTCAATCATCTTGCTCTTTCAGAATGCGGCAAGGCGACAAAGATAAGGGCGTCCGTCGAGAAAGTCGAATCTCTGGAGTGTCCGTAATCGGCCAGCTGACGCTTCTGCGCAATTTCGAGGGCAGCTTCCGGCCCTTGGTTACGCTCCGGCCGCCGGGCGCGACACCCCTTGCGGTCTGCAGGTGGCCGGAGCCGAAACATATTCAGATGGGCCTTGCGGGTTCTGCTCCGCTTGCGTTCATGCGTGCGAGGGCGGTTCGGTGTGCGACGCGATCGAGCAATGTCACCATTTCTTCCAGTTCGCCGGCGGGCAGATCCTGGGTGATGAAGACGATGCGCGTGCGCTGATCCTCGTCGGGCCATTCGGGAAGCCAGGTCAGGTTGTGCAGCAGATGCTGCGCGCCCTGGATGACGGCGGGCTGGCCGGGTTCCTCCCTGACATTCACCAGCCCCTTCACCCGGAGCAGATTGGCGCCGAGATGCTTTTCCAGGGACGTCAGCAGCAGGTTCAGAGCCTCGCGCGGGAGCGGCTCGTCCCGGATGAGGTTGAACGACGCGATGCCGCTGTCATGCGCATGCGCTTCATGGCCATCCTCCGCGTGATGCGTTGCGTGGGCTGAAGCCGCGCCAAGGGCGGCCTCCATCCAGCTTTTCGCGGCTTGTGGATCCTCTCTCGGATCGGCCATCAGCTTGCGCATCACGCCCACCGGATCGGCCGCCAGATCATCGCTTTCCAGCACAGGGGCGGTGCGGTTGATCTGGCCCAGCCGGGCGATCAGCGCCGCCTTGCGCGCCGCCCGCTCCGCAGGTTCCAGCAGGTCCGTCTTGGTCAGGAGAATGCTGTCCGCCAGCGCGACCTGCCGCACGGAAACGGGATGATCCGCCAGGGTTGCCTCCGCGTTCACCGCATCGACGGTCGCTACGACCGCGCCCATCCGGAAGAGCCCCTCAAGCGTGGGTTCGGACAGGAAAGCCTGGAGGATGGGGCCCGCCTCGGCCAGGCCGGAGGTTTCGATGACGACATGGTTGAAATCGACCTCGCCGGCCT
>NZ_JBEGHU010000010.1:0-61151 GCF_040676415.1 Sphingobium sp. LSP13-1-1.1
GTAAACCTGTCCGGGGCGCAGGTGGCGCTTGAGTTCGCTGAGAGCCGACATGTCATATCTCCTGCGCCCCAGATAAGCGCTTGGAGTATGTGATGCAACGATTCTCATTAAAAACTCATGCAGATGAAGCCATGCGCGAACAGCATAGCGCGCAATCCTGTGCCCGCCGAACGAGCGTTGAGCCGCTTCGCCACCGTGGCGGATACCCCAAGGGGTTCAAAACGAACGACGCAGCAGCAGGGAAAGAGACTTGATCATATGGATTGGCGTACACTCGGAAGCGGTGAAGCCCGCAATAAGCACGGTACGCAAGGGAGGCAGGGCTATCACAGCCAGCGTCATTCAACCATAGCTGTCTTGCTCCATAGATGGGGGCGGGGGCTTCCCCCGCCACCCTCTTCAATCCCGCAGCGCGTGCTTCAGGTCGCGCATTTCGTCATGGCCTTCCTTGACCGATGCATAGGCGGTCTCGATCAGTGAGCGGACGGCGGGGGACAGTTCCCGATCCGCCAGCGCGTCCTCGAACTTAGCCTTGATATGGTCTTCTCCGGCCTCGACCTCGTTGACGATCGCCTTGTCGTCATGGCCGGTAACTGCCGCCTTGAGGTTGATGAAGAGGCGGTGGGCGCCCCCCGCGATGGTGCCGTCGTCTTCGGGCTTGCCACCCAGCGTCGCGACCTCCTGCTGCAGCCGTGTCGCGACTTGCTGGCGCTCGCTTGCGCGCGAAGTGAACAGCGCGCCGTAACGGCCGGTCTCGCTCTCCTTGGCGGCTTCACTATAGCCTTTCACGCTGTCGAGGGTGGTGGCGATGAGACCGTTGAGGGTGGAAATGTCGTGGCTGTTCTCGGACATGATAATTCCTGTCATTAAGGACGGCGCTGGGGCAACGCCAACACCCCTTAACGACGGGCGGCCGAGAAAAGTCCCATCGACATTGACCTGGATCAGCACGATTTGCGTGACGGTCCCGGCACCGAACAACATTGCCGAACATTATGCAGGCATGAACCCAACCATCGCCTTCGTCGGAGCCGGCCCGACGACGATCTATACGCTCAATGCGCTTATCGACCATGCGTCCGTACCTTTCAACCTCACCATCTTCGAGGAGCAGGCGGGCGTCGGTCGCGGCACGCCGTATCGACCGGGCTGGAACGATCCGGCCATGCTTTCGAACATATCCAGCGTGGAGATCCCGCCGCTCGCCGAAAGTCTGGTCGAATGGCTCGGTCGTCAGTCCAATGAGAGACTTGTCCGGCTGGGCATAGAACCATGCGAGATCGACGATCGCGCCTTCTACCCCCGCCTCGCCCTCGGCGAATATTTCGTCGATCAGCTCCACGCGCTCATCGACCGGGCCAGGAGGAAAGGGATCGACGTCACTGTCCGGACCAACTGCAAGGTGATCGACGCCTCAAGCGGCCCCGTCGGCATGACGCTGTCGGTCAGACCGAAGCGAGGTCCGTCATTCGAACAGGCCTTTACCCATGTCGTGCTGGCCACCGGCCACCAGTGGCCGGCCGAGCCGGAGGTTCGCCCAGGCTATTTCCTCAGTCCCTGGCCAGCCTCCGCCCTTGCCGGCATCCCACCCGTCCCGGTCTGTATCCGGGGATCATCGCTCAGCGCTATCGACGCTGCGGTGGCTTTGGCGGTGATGCATGGGGAATTCGTCGAGGCGGCGGACGATATGCTGTCCTACACGCCGTTGCCTGGGACGGACGCCTTCGCCATCACCATGATTTCCCGCAAAGGCCTGCTGCCCGAAGCGGACTTCTATTTCCCCCTTCCCTACGAGCCGCTGGCCGTCTGCAACCGCGAGGCGATGGCAAGGTTGGCGGAGGACGGTGGCGGCGACCTTCTCAACCGGGCCTACATGCTCTTCAGGCAGGAGCTGACTGAGGCCGACCCGGACTATGCGCGGAGGCTGCAAGTGGCGCAGCTTGACCTTGAGGGGTTCGCCGAACGCTATTTCGCCGAGCGGATGGCCACGCCGACATTCGCGTGGGCGGAAAGCAACCTTCGCGAGGCCCAGGCCAATTACGAAGCCCGCTACACCGTCCCCTGGCGCTACGCGATCCTGCGCATGCACGAAGTGCTGGAAACGCTGGTCCCACATCTGAACGATGAGGAATTCGAACACTTCTCTCGATTCCTCGCTCCTGTGTTCATCGACGACTATGCGACAGTGCCTCACGAATCCGTCAAGCGGATGCTGGCGCTGCATCGCGCGGGAAAACTGGACGTGATCGCGGTGGGCGAGCAGTACCGCGTGGACAGCCACACCCTCGAAGGCGGCGCCACCCTCATAAAGGACGGCGAACGCACGCACTATCCCGTGTTCATCGAGGCCATGGGCCAGCGCTCGCTCCGCGCCAAGGATTTTCCCTTCCCTTCACTCCGCCGCCAGGGCGTGATCCGCGACGTCAATCCGGCGAATGGCGACAGTCCGTCGCGCGGCATCGTCATAGACGATGCGTTTCATCCGATTTCCGAAGACATTCCCGAGGACCAGATCTTCTGTCTCAGCCTGCCCTTCCTCATGGGCCGCCACCCTTTCATCCAGGGCATAACAAGCGCGCACGACATGGGCGAAGTGGTCGGGGAAAGGCTGGCCGCTGCCATTGGCCGTTGTCACGACGATAATGCCACGCTGGTGGAGCGGACTGCCGTTTGAAGCTGCTCGAAGATCCACACTGCCTCCCCACCCCGTCCGACAATGAGGGAACGGCATGGCAATCGACCTGGGTTCCGCTGATGCAGATCAGTCTGACCTGAGAATGATCCGCAACAGGGACGGACCTGCTTTTCGGACGTTTGGATGATCGAAGGCCGGTGTCCGCCGCGCCGACCAGACATCCCATCATGAAAAGGACGCCCGATGGCCAACCGCACTTCAAACACGTCGCCTTCACAGGGTGGAGAAACGCATCAGACGGCGGCCAGGGGCGCCGGCGCCGATGCCATCCTCACCACCAATCAGGGCATCGCCGTTTCCGACAATCAGAACAGCCTGCGATCGGGCACGCGCGGCCCTACCTTGCTGGAGGATTTCGTCCTCCGCGAAAAGATCTTCCACTTCGATCATGAGCGTATACCCGAACGCATCGTTCATGCCCGCGGGACGGGCGCGCACGGCTATTTCGAAGCAACCGACGATATTTCCGACCTCAGCAAGGCGGCGCTCTTTACCAAAGGCGAGAAGACCGAGGTCTTCGTGCGCTTTTCGACCGTGGCGGGCGGCGCGGGGTCAGTAGATACGCCGCGCGACGTGCGCGGCTTCGCGGTAAAATTCTACACGCGCGAAGGCAATTGGGATCTGGTCGGCAATAATATCCCCGTCTTCTTCATCCAGGATGCGATGAAATTCCCGGACTTGGTCCATGCCGTGAAGATGGAGGCCGACCGCGGCTATCCGCAGGCCGGCAGCGCGCACGACACCTTCTGGGACTGGGCGAGCCTGATGCCCGAGACCACGCACATGCTGATGTGGGCGATGTCCGACCGGACCCTGCCGCGCAGCCTGCGCATGATGGAGGGGTTCGGCGTCCACACCTTCCTGCTCGTCAACGCGGCCGGCAAGACGCATTTCGTCAAATTCCACTGGAAGCCGAAACTCGGCCTGCAATCGACCATTTGGGACGAGGCGCTGAAGCTGCAGGCGGCCGACAACGACTATCATCGCCGTGACCTGTTCGAATCGATCGATGCTGGCGATTTTCCCGAATGGGAACTTGGCATCCAGGTCTTCGACAAGGCCTTTGCCGACGCCCAGCCTTATGATGTGCTCGACGCGACCAAGTTGATCCCGGAGGAGGATGTGCCTGTGCGCATCATCGGCCGGCTGGTGCTGGATCGCAATGTCGACAATTTCTTTGCCGAAACCGAGCAGATCGCCTTCTGCCCCGGCAATATCGTACCGGGCATCGATTTTTCCAACGATCCGCTGCTTCAGGGACGGCTCTTCTCCTATCTCGATACGCAGAAGTCCCGGCTGGGCACGGCCAATTTCCACCAGATTCCGGTGAACGCGCCACGCTGCCCGTTCCAGAATTTCCAGCGCGACGGGCACATGCAGATGGCGGTGCCCCAAGGCCGGGCCAACTACGAACCCAACAGCCTTTCCGACCATGGCGAGAACGGCGGTCCTCGCGAAAGTCCGCAAAGCGGCTTTGCGACATCGACCGCATTTTCAGGTGAAGAGGAAACTGGCGAGAAGCTGCGGGTGCGCGCGGAAAGCTTCGCCGATCATTATAGCCAGGCGCGGCTGTTCTACCTATCGCAGAGCGAGAATGAACAGGCCCATATCGCCTCCTCCTTCGTATTCGAGCTGTCGAAGGTGGCCGTTCTCGACCAGGTGCCAGCGCGCCTGGTCGCCAATTTGCGCAACGTCGATGAGGATCTGGCGAAGCGGGTCGCCGATGGACTGGGCATCGCACTGCCCAAGGCCGCGCCGGCGGCAAAGGCGCCGGTAGACATGGCATCCTCCGATGCGCTTTCGATCCACAAGAATATGAAGGCCACGCTGGAGGGCCGGGCGATCGGCATATTGATCGCGGATGGCACCGACGCGCAGGAACTGGACAGCCTGATCGCGGCGATCGGAAAGGCCGGGGGCAAGGCCCTGGTCGTCGCGCCCAAGGTTAGCGGCGCCAAACTGTCCGACGGCAAGATGCGCAAGGCCGATGGCCAGCTGGCCGGGTCGCCGAGCCAGATTTTCGACGCGGTCGCGATCATCCTGTCACAAGAAGGATGCGCCGCGCTGGTGAAGGAGGCGGCCGCCGTTCAGTTCGCGATGGATGCCTTCGGCCACCTCAAGGCGATCGGCGCGAGCGACGCCGCCAAGCCGCTGCTGGACAAGGGGGGCGTCGAGCCGGACGAAGGCGTGGTCGGAACAGGCGAGGCCTTCGTAAAGGCGGCAGCATTGCGATATTATGCACGCGAACCCGCGCTGCGGACGCTCGCATGAGCGCGCCGCAGACGACCTCACCGCTCGCGACCTGGTCGCAAATGTTCGTAATCGGCTTCGACCTGCAAAGGACATGGATGAAGGCGACGGAGACGCTCCTGACGTCGCAGCGTGCCATCGATGCCCGAACCATCCTTATTTGCAATGCCGGTCGGTCTCCCCTGACCGGCGATTATCGCGAACTGTCGCGCATGGTGCCGGAGAAGATCGAGGCCTTTACGCAAAGCGGGGCGGCGCTGACGCAGAACATAGCTGTCATGCATCAGGCGTTCCTGTCGCAAGGGCAAGCGATGGCGGCGGCGATGCTGTCAGGCAATCCCTTGTGGATGCTTCAGGGCCGCAGCCAGGCGCTGCGGTCGATCGATGCCGTTTCGCGCATGGCAGCAGTGACCTTGGCACCGATCCACAAGACGGCGACGGCTAATGCCCGGCGGCTGAAGAAACGCGAGAAACAATAGAACAGCGGATCCGCCTCAAATCAGCCGGATAACAGATGCCGTACCCTCATCAGGGCTTTTGGATCGGGACCGCGACCACGAAAAGCATGAAATGAGGCCATGGGGTCACGGCTGTCGCCCCGTTCCAGGATTTCCTGCTTGAAGCGATGCGCCAGGCCCGTGTCGAATATGTCGCCGGATTCAACAAAGGCCTCAAAGGCATCGGCGTCCAGCGCCTCGGACCAGGCATCACTGTAATAGGCGCTGGCGTAGCCGCCATCGAAGATATGCGTGAAACAGGGAAAGCGGTGCCGCAGGCCGATTTCCCGTGGCATGCCGAGCCTGTTCAGTTCCGCATCGATGAAGGCGCGGGGATCGGCGGCGGCATCCGGCGCGCGGTGGACTGCGAGATCGACCAGGGCGCAGCTGATCAGTTCGACCGTCGCAAATCCCTGGCCATAGGCTTCCGCTTCATGGATCGCCGCGATCAGCGCATCGGGCACGCCAAATCCCAACAACACCTCCCGGCTGACGATCCAGTTCTCCATGAACTTGCTGGGGAACTCGACGAAGTCCCGCGCGACGGCGGTGCCCGACTGGCTGGGATAGGTGACGCGGGACAGCAAGCCGTGCAAAGCATGGCCGAATTCGTGGAAGAGCGTGCGCGCCTCATCGATCGAGAGGCGAGTGGCGGCGGTGTCGGGCGGCGGCGCGGCGGCGCGGCGGCGAAATTGGCGACCAGATAGACGATCGGCCGCACGTCGCCGTCCATGTTTTCCTGCACGCGCAGGCTGCCCATCCAGGCGCCGCCATGCTTTTCCGGGCGGGCGAAATAGTCTGTGAAGAGCAGACCCACCGGCGCATCTCGATCGTCGCGCACCTCCCAAGCCCGGACATCGGGATGATATCCAGCGATGTCGGCCCGGTGAATGAAGCGCAGGCTATAGAGGCGTGCTGCGGTATCGAACGCCGCCTGCCGCACCGCGTCCAGCCGCAGATGCTGCGCCACCGCCGCTCCGTCCAGCGCGTAGCGTGACCGGCGGACCTTCTCCGCATAATAGCGCCAGTCCCAGGGTGCGAGCGCAAAGCCGCCGCCTTCGCTGTCGATCAGCGCCTGCAATTCCGCCGCTTCCTCGGCGGCGCGGCGCTTGGCGGGCTCCCATAGCTGCAACAGCAACGCATGGGCGGCATCGGGCGAATGCGCCATGCTGTGTTCCAAGGCATAATGTGCGTGATCGGCATAGCCGAGCAGCGTGGCGCGCTCGCGCCGCAGAGCCAGCGTCTCGGCAATCAGCGGCCAGTTGTCGTGGGCGCCCCCGTCGCAGCGATCGGTGAAGGCGCGCCACAATCGTTCGCGAACGTCGCGTCGCGCCGAAAAGGTCAGGACGCTCTCATAGTCCGTGCGGTCGAGCGTGACATGATAGCGGCCCGGTGCGCCGCTCGTGGTGGCG
The DNA here is from genome assembly GCF_040676415.1 of Sphingobium sp. LSP13-1-1.1. Classification (NCBI taxonomy): domain Bacteria; kingdom Pseudomonadati; phylum Pseudomonadota; class Alphaproteobacteria; order Sphingomonadales; family Sphingobiaceae; genus Sphingobium; species Sphingobium sp. LSP13-1-1.1. Next base: position 6,855 of record NZ_JBEGHU010000010.1, read on the forward strand.
CGCCCGGCGGCCGCTGCGCACAGCGCTGGCGGCAAGCCTGCGAGATCGTCAGCGCCCAGGTCCAGTATCCAGGCGCCGGTCGCGGCCATCACATTATGCCCGAACTGCACGGCGATCGCGGCGAGGCGCGCGTCGATGTCCGCGAAGCGCGCCTTTTGCGCCGGCTCCAGCATCGATCCGCTGCGAAGGAAACCGGCATGGGTCGTTTCGACCAACCGGATCTGCGCGTCATTCAGGCCGGCGTCATGCCGCCCCGCATGAGCCGCCGCGATCCGCGCGGCGAGCCTGTCATCATGGCCGATTTTGGTGGAATGAGCGCTCAGCCGCGCCGCAATGTCGCCCTCGATTGCACGAATGTCGGGCGTCGCTTGCGTGGAGGACAGTGTCCAGAAAAGCCGGCGCACGCGCGCTAGCGCCTCGCCCGACCGTTCCAGCGCGGCGATCGTGTTGTCAAAGTCCGGCGCGGCGGACTGGTCGGCGATCGCCGCGATCTCGGCACGATGCCACGCCATGGCCGTATCGAAAGCCGACGGGAAATCTTCGGGCCGCACCTGCGCGAAGGGCGGCGCGCCGAGCGGACCGTCCCATGGCCGCAACAGGACGGGGAGATCAGTCAATCGATTGCACCTCGTCACAATGGACCTCGAACAGGGTCAGCGTCGCCGGACCAAAGGCCGTGGTCAATGCGACATCGGTGGCGTCACGTCCGCGCGCCATCAGGATGCGGCCGATCCGGGGACGGTTGTGGCGGGCATCATGCGTATACCATTGGCCATCGATATAGACGTCGAACCAGGCGCTGAAATCCATCGGCGCGTCCACCGGCGCAATGCCGATATCGCCCAGATAGCCGGTGCAGTAACGGGCCGGAATGTTCATGCACCGGCACAACGTGATGGCGAGGTGGGCAAAATCGCGGCAGACGCCCTGCCGCTCCTGATAGCCATTCCAGGCGGTCTTGTCAGGCCGTGCATGATGATAGCCGAACTCGATGTGATTGTGGACGAAATCCACGATCGCATCGACACGCTCGCTGGCCGTCCCATAATGGGCGAAATTGGCCCAGGCCACGTCCATCAGCCGGTCGGTCTCGCAATAGCGGCTGCCGAGCAGGAAGATCATCACATCGTCCGGCAGATCTTCCACCGGCATCTGCGGCCCCGTCGGCGCGCGGCGATCCGGCGCGCCGCTGTCCTCGATCACGAAATCGCAGGACAGTGTGACGCCGCCTGGCGGAACGGTGAGGCGCGTGGCCAGGTTCCCGAAACCGTCTTCATAATGATAGAGCGGAATGTCGGGGCTGATCGTCAGCCTCTGCGCCGTTTGCAGGTCCTGATGGCGCGAGGGATGCAGGCTCAGCATCGCCATCATCGCGGTTCGGGTCTCGGCCTGGAAGCTGATGTCATATCCGCAACGGATCAGCATGCATGTCACTTTCCTGAAGAGCCGACGGGTCGGCTGTTGATGGCGCCATGGGAAGAGCGCGGGAATTTGGCGGGATCGGCGCGAGAGACATCGACGGTGACGTCCATGCCCAGATAGCTGGCGGGCAAGCCGAACCAGGTGCCGGACAATGGCAAGGCCTGATAGGGATCGCGCGCGATGGCGACGCGGATCAGGCCGCGATTGCCGATGATGCCGTTGGTCGGATCGAATTCGACCCAGCCCGAACCGGGCAGGAAGATCCGCACCCAGGCATGGGTGTTGCCGCCGCCCAGGACGTCTTCCTTGCGCGAGGGATTGTAGACATAGCCCGACACGAACCGCGCGGCGAAGCCGAGCGCGCGCACCGCCTCGATCATCAGTACGGCGAAGTCGCGGCAGGTGCCCTGCCGCTTCCTCAAGGTCTCGATCGGCGACTGGGTGCCCTTTTCGTGCCGGGGCACATAGGTGAAATCGCGCTTGATGCCGGTCGCGATGGCCGTCAACAGGGCGACGGTCTCCGTATCGCCATGATTGCTGACGAAACCGCGCGCCCAGTTGTCGACGATCCGTTCGGGGTCGTGATGCTGGCGCTCGATCGACCGGAGCAGATCGGGCATGTCCTCGGACGAATAGGTGAACGGAAACAGCCGCGCATAGGGTTCGACGTCGACCTGCCCTTGCGCCAGAGGCGCATGTTCCAGCGTCGTCTCGCTCGTGACGGTCAGTTTCGACGTCCGCCGCTCGAACAGCGCCATCGCCACCGAATTGCCGAACACATCATGCAGCCAACGCAATTCGCTGGGCTTGGGATCGATATCAAGGCGAGCAGACAGCAAATGCTGGTCAAACGCCTCGCGTGGGCGCATCATGATGCGATGTTCACCCAGCGATACCGGCGCCTTGTAGCGATAGTCAGTAACATGGCGGATCGTCAGCAATGGCATGGAATGGGATCCTGACGGTCGGGCGCGCAGTGGACGGACTGTTGGGCCCGGATGATCCGGCGCCGTTCACTCTGTTTAACGCAGGGGGCGCCGCGCCGTTCCTGCTGATCGGCGATCATGCCGGTTCGGCCATTCCCAGCGCGCTCGGCGACCTGGGACTGGGGCCTGCCGATCGGACTCGCCACATTGCGCTGGATATCGGCGTGCTTGGCATGGGACGGAAACTGGCGCTGTTGCTCGACGCGCCTTTTCTGCATCAGACCTATTCGCGCCTCGTCATCGATTGCAACCGCGATCCAGATCGGCCGGACGCGATGCCGGCGGTGTCCGATGGCATCACTATCGCGGACAACGAAGGACTGGACGCGGTCGCGCGGCAGGCGCGGATCGAGGAGATTCATCGGCCCTATCACGCCGCGCTCGAAGCCATCATCGACGCGCGCCTCGCGGCCGGTCGCCAAACGATCCTGCTGTCACTGCACAGCTTTACGCCGATCATGAACGGTATGACCCGGCCCTGGGATATCGGTATCCTGTATTGGCATGGTCGCATCGACATGGCGGTGGCTATGCTGCATGCCCTGGCGCAACGGGGCGATATCACAGTCGGCGACAATGCGCCCTACGCAATGGACGACACCGACTATACCATACCCCGCCACGCCATTTCGCGCGCATTGCGCTATGCCGAGATCGAAGTCCGGCAGGACATGATCTCGACCCAAGCCGGCCAGTCTAGCTGGGCGCAGCGACTGGCCGATACTATTCTGGCAGCGGCGAGCGCCTAGCGCCAACGATGTTGATGGCTATCTCGCGATCACGGGCGTTTAACCAGTAGTCGCTCGATGGACTGGAGCCCCCCCCTCGCTGGCCATGGCAATCTGGATCGGTCGGCCCGAAAGATCGTCCAGGTGATCGTTTGAGAAAAGCGATAGCGGCCGATACGCCCAGCCTTTCCAGGGCGAGCTTTGTCACGCGGCTCTGGCGGCTGGCCTCCCCATCGGAAAGCTTCACCGCGCCACGCTGTGTAAACGTGTGTCGCATCATCAATTCTTCAATGTCACGATACCGACGACACCGGGCTTGGTCGATGGATTGGACGCATTAGTCTTGCCCGGTTTTTCGGCCTTGGGCTTGCGTACTTCGCGGTTCGATCTCTTCTGGCTCTTGGCCATTCGCAGTCTCCTGGCTGATTGAATATCAGGGCACAATATGCCCGAGGCGATCCTCGTCGGTGTAGATGTCGAAGCGCGTAAGCCTTGCAGTGCCGAAGGTCGTGGTCAGCGCCACGTCAGCCGCATCCCGCCCGCGGGCCATCAGGATGCGGCCACGCCGGGGACGGTTGTGGCGCGCATCGAACGTGTACCATGTGCCGTCGAGATAGACCTCGAACCAAGCCGAGAAGTCCATGTCGCCAACAAGGGCCGGCAAATCCATGTCGCCCATGTAGCCGGTACAGTATCGCGCGGGGATGTTCATGCAACGGCAGAGAGCCATGGCGAGGTGCGCATAGTCCCTGCAGACGCCGACGCGTTCTTCGTTTGTATCCCATGCCGTGCGTGTCGATCGCGCGGCCATATAGTCGAAGCGGATATGCTCATGCACATAATCGCAAATTGCTTGAACCCGTGACCAGCCGGGTGCCGTGCGGCCAAAAAGCGCCCAAGCCTGATCGGACAGGCGGTCCGTCTCGCAATAGCGGCTACCCAGCAGAAAGTGCAAAGCATCGTCGGGAATTTGCTCCAACGGTACCTGCATGGCGCTCGATGCGATGACATCGGGCAGAAAGCTGTCCTCGATCACAAAGCCGCAGGATATGGCGATGCCACCCCGCGGCATCGTCAGCCGTGTGCAGATATTGCCGAACCCATCGACATAGTCATAGGCGGCCACATCGGGCTGGGTGAATATCCGCTGGGCGCTGCGAAGATCCCGGTTCCGGCTGGGGTGGATGCTGAGCATGGCCAGCATCGGCACGGCCTCTTCGGCCGCAAAGGCGATATCATATCCAGCCCGAATTAGCATTCATGATCCTTAGTCTGCCGGATCAAAAGCACCGGGTCGCGGCTGAAATATTGACGCCATGATCAGCGACAATTGCTCAAGAGGGCAATTGCGTCATATCTGGACGAGCCATCAGGTCGAAGAAGATATGAGATTAAATGGTCCTTGCCTTCATGCATTTCAAGCCACCGCGTGGAATAAAACGGAATTAATTGGCCACCGATGCGACAAGCATAAGCCAAATGCCTCCACCTTGATCTGATCGATTGAAATGGCCTGGTACTCACAGCCCAATGAAGCCGCGACATCAGATGGACTTAAGACCACTCTGGAGCTTGTCAGCATCGACCGCCCGTTACAGATCCTTGGGATCTATCGTGATGGTTTGAACCCAACTGGACTTGTAACGGTTTTGTGCCGGTCACTTGAGAGTTTAAGGCTCGTTCACATGACGGCATGCAATCGAGCCATCTATCCAAAACACCGCACGGGTGCGTTCTGGGAGTTAGGCGGACCGCGTTGGATAATGCGAGGCGAACCGTACGCCGCAGGCAGAGGCACGAGCAATTGCTTGGCTCTCCCCAGCTTTTTGGCGATCCAGCATGGGACATGCTCATTGAACTGAAGGCAGGTGCTGATGTGCGCCTGCTGTTGCCATCGCGCGCCCGATTATGCCTCAATATCCCGCCAACCACCTCCGAGGGATTTGAAAAGGTCGACACGCAACGATGACAGGCGCTGGAGCGAGGCCGCTTCCGCGGCCCGCGCGTCCAGCAGTGCCGTCTGCGCGACCAACACATCGAGAAGACCGACAGACCCCGCGCGATAACGCGCAGTGGCAAAATCGAAGGCGCGCTGGGAACGGGTCCGCGCTTCTCCTAGTATGGAGAGTCTTTCCTGTTCGCGCGCGGCATTGCTGAGCGCCTGCTCCACCTGCTTGAGCGCCGTGATGACGGCCCCGTCGAAGGCAGCCAATGAGGCGTCGCCCTGCGCCTCCGCCTGACGGATGCGGGCACGCGCGACGCTGACATTGGGGAAGCTCCAGCTGAGTAGTGGCCCGACCGAGAAGCTGAGACTATCATTGCCACGCACGCTATCGTTGCGGAAGAAATTCCCCGATCCGCCCAAGCTGATCTTGGGATAAAGCGCGGCCGTAGCCACACCGATCCGCGCGGTGTCTGCCGCCAGCTGCCGCTCAGCCTGCCGCAGGTCTGGGCGACGGCGCAACAGTGATGCGCCGTCGCCCACCGGTAATGCCACTGCGGCGGGTGGTTTCGTGCATTGCTGTGCAGCAAGGGGAATGTCGGCAGGCGTACTGCCCAGCAGCGCGGCGAGTTCGAACAGGGCAGCCTGATGCTGCGCCTCCAGCGACGGAATGGCTGCGCGGGCGGTCGCAGCAGCAGCAGCCCGCTCGACATCGAAGCGTCCGACGGATCCCGCCTTCTCCTGCGCTGTCACCAGACGCAGACTTTCATTGCTGGCGCGATAGCTGTCCTGCGCGACATTGAGCGCATGGGCGTAGGAACAGGCGTCGAGATAGGCGCGGGTCGTTTCCGCCGCCACCGTCACGCTTTGCGCAAGCAGGGCGAACTAAAGCGCACGCGGTATTTCTTGAACCTCGGTGAATGATGGCAGGAAGGTGACGGACGGTCTCGACCTATGGCCCCGCCGAAACCCACAACGGTCTGCACCTCTCTCCGCTCCCGAAACGACCATGCCATCGGCGATGACTCGTTTACGTATCTCATTGGTCGATATGATATGAAAAGGGATCACTGAATTTGACGTGCTGGCCGAAGAAAGATATGTAGACGCTTCATGTGATTTCATTTTGAATCGTATGGGGATCATAGTGAGTGCTCAATCCGAAACCCTGCGCGAACTAGGCGAACTCCTACGGCAGGCGAGGCTGGCCGCCGGATTGACGCAAGAGCAGGTGGCCGATCTGGCTGGCATATCCCGTCCACGCTATCGCGATATCGAAACGGGCATTGCTGCTGCGCGTGCCACGACGCTCATGAATGTCGCTCGTGCGCTTGGGCTGGAGATGATGCTGGTGCCGCAAGCGATGGTCCCGGCCGTCCGGGCGTTGTTACGTCCGCATGACGACGACGACCTGCCCGCCTTTGTCTCACACCCCGATTGAAGACGAATATCATGGCTCAAACGTCTCAGGCACCTCAGGCGATCCAGTCCCTAGATGTGTTCCTGAATGCGCTGAAGGTCGGTGTGATCGTCAGGACACCCGGTGACTTCAATGCGTTCAGCTTTGAAGAGGCCTATCGGACAACTGGCGGTGTACCGATTCTCAGCCTGTCCTTCCGCGCGGCCACCGGGGGCTTGCGCAAGGATCCAAAGCCGGTGAGCGGGGCATTGCCGCCCTTCTTTGCGAACCTGCTGCCAGAGGACAAGCTGCGCGAGGCGATGGAAAAGCATCATGCAGGCGCCGTCCGTCCGGGCAATGACTTCGACCTGTTGGCCGCGCTCGGCGCAGATCTACCGGGAGCCGTCCGGGTTCTACCCAGTGACGGCATGAAAGTAACGCCGCAGGACAGTGCAAAGGGAAAACCGAAGGCGCGTTTTTCGCTCGCCGGTGTGCAGATGAAGCTGTCGGTGATGAAGAACACAGGCAAGGGCGGCGGACTGACGCTTCCGCTCGATGACGGCCAAGGGCAATATATCGCGAAGTTCCCCTCCACGGCATTTCCGGGTGTGTCCGAGAACGAGTTTGCCAATCTCGCCTTGGCGGCCGCGATCGGCATGGACGTGCCCGAGCGCGAACTGGTCGAGAAATCCGATTTTGAAGGCATTCCGGAGGATTTCGACACGCTGTCGGAAGGCAAGGTTCTTCTCATCAGGCGTTTTGACCGTGGCCCACGGGGTGAGCGAATCCACATCGAGGACTTCGCTCAGGTGTTTGGCGTCTATCCCTCCCGTAAATATGAGGGGGCGGCCTATCACGATGTGGCCGCCGCCGTGAACGCGGCGGTTTCCCCTGCTGCCGCGCTCGAATTCGTGCGCCGGCTCGTGCTGGCGGTGGTGACCGGCAATGGCGACATGCACCTCAAGAACTGGTCGCTGATCTATCGTGATGACGGCAGCACGCCTGCTCTCGCGCCGATCTACGACATGTTATCGACCATCCCCTACATTCCCACAGACAGCATAGCGTTGTCGCTTGGTGGTGAGCGGTCGTTCAAGGCGCTATCGGCGCCGCGCTGGAAATCCTTCGCGAACCGAGCAAGGCTGCCCGAGCCGGCGGTTCTCCAAGCCGTGGTGGAGACGGTGGCTCGCGTCAACGAGCATTGGTGGCAGTTGCCGGAGCGCGCCGTCGTCCCTGCGAAGGTGCTCGAGCGTATCGACGCGCATGTGAAAGTCATGACGCCGATCCTGAACTCCTGCGCGGAAAAATAAGCACGGAAGAAACTCGGACGATATTGTTGTCATCGCAGGCGGCGGCGAGTTCGTTCCACTGCAGCCCTCTATGTCTTGCGTTCTTCCCAAACGATCTTGGCGAGAGGATGACTATCCATATTCCCGATCGGGAATATGACGCTCCTATCGATCTTTCGCCGCCGCATTCATTCCCGATCGGGAACATTTTTTTGCGTCGCCGCGCGTACGCCCTCGACAATTTGTTGCTTCAGCCTTCAACCAGCCGCCTCAAGCAGCGATAGGGGATGAATGTCGATCTGCCGATCTTGACGGTCTCGATCTCGCCGGACTTGATTAACTCGTAAAGCGTCGATCGGGGGATGCCTGTGAGCTTCACCGCCGTGGAGACCCGCACGCTGATCGGCTCGGTCGGCAATGTCTCCATAGCGGCAAGGGCTTCCTGCCTCGCCTGTCTGCGCTCTTCGATGGTCGGTGATCTCGTCATGGCCGCGATCGCAGGCAATTGAGCGTCATAGTGTGACCCTTCCTGCTAGCCAGCCTTTCGAACGCGGCTACATGCAAGGGTTCGCTGCGCTGGAACGAGGTCCACGCGCCGTTGTCGAGCGCATAGCGGTATCCTTTGGTGCGAAGGACACCGCGTGTCGATGCCATCAGCCGCCATCCGGCGGCATGCAGGGCGTCCAGATTGCGGCGTGTCCCAGTGCGGGAAGCGTAGGCGATCATCATCGCACCGGGACACGCCGGGAGCGCAGGAATGCCCGGTCGCTTTCGAGGAATGCGGCCAGCATTGCTGGAACAAGTTCTGCAATCGGCTCTTCGCGCCCGTAGAACTCTGCATAGAGCGCGGCATAATCCTGGAGCATTTGATGCAGGTCTGGCGTGACGGCAATGGACAGCTTGATCGCCGTCCTGTCCGGCAGCTTGGGGAGCTTGAGTTCCAGCATGTGTTCCTCCTAATTGCGCCACGGTGCGAGTATGAGATCACGGTGCACAATCAGCCGTACCGGCGCGCCAGGTCGGATCGTGATCGTCGGCTGGACAGCCAAATTGCGGGATGTGATCTGGTCGCCGGCGCGGGACACGTTCTGCTGCGTGGATTCCCGGATCGCCTGGACCAGATCGCTTTCGCCGGTGAATGTCAGGTTCGCGCCTACGCCGAGCAGGGTCGATATCGCCACGCCCCTAAGCAGGGCCCAGGTGTGAAAATCAACCTTGTCCGACAGGCCCGCATATCCAGACGGATCGGTAGCCGGCACATTGTCGATCCGGATAGAACCGCCGTCGGGCCTGACGATCCGCTGCCAGATGATGAGCGCGCGGCTCTGCCCGAATGCCACGACCGAATCGTAACTGCCGATCAGCCGCGCGCCTTGCGGAATGAGCAGGATCCGCCCGGTGGCGCTGTCATAGGTGTTCTCGGTGACCTGCGCGGTGACCAGCCCCGGCAGGTCGGAGCGCAGGCCGGTGATCAGGCTCGCTGAAATCACACTGCCCGCCGACAGGGTGTAGGGCGATGGCGGCGGCGTTAAAAGATGGGGATTGACGTCGCCGCGCGGATCGAGGTTTCCGACGAAGGCTTCTTTGCGCCCCTGCGCATTGGGATCGTTCGTCGGATCGAGCGCCAGTTTCGGCAGACTGGGCTGAGCACTCTCTCCGGCTGATACGCTGGGCGTCGGCGCATCGACGGCAGTGGCCGCTTGCCGGCTCTGCACCAGCAAACCGGACTCGCGCGCGGCTTTCAATTCGGCAAGTTGGCGCTCACGCTCGGCTGCTTCGGCCTGCTGGCGTTGTTGGTCGCTCGGGTTGATCTCGGTCGCAAGTTGCTGCTGGCGATCGAGGATCGGCTTGCCGAGGTCGCCGGGAAGCGGCGGCCCGAGCCGAGGCACGTCGCCATAGCTCGTCGGCAAGCCGTTCAGCGTATCGCTGGCGGGACGCAGATCGGGTTGGGACAGTTCCTCCTGCCCCGCGACACGGTGGAACAGGCGTGGCTTCAGCGCCAACCAGGTCACCGCCACGAGGCTGACCGATCCTAGCGCCGCGATGGCGATGATGACGCCGCGCTTGAACCGGATCGCGCGCGGTGGGCGCGAACGGAGTGCCAGGCTCTCGGGATCGAGCTTGGCAGGCTGTGTCGTCGTCGCCTCGGTCACGACGGCCTCCGCCGGCTGGCCGTTTCACCGGTCCGGCTGATCCGCACCACGTCCTGGTGCTTGAGCCCGAGCCGCAGCTCCGCCGCATCGAAGATCCGGTCGACGACATAGTAGCGACCCTGCACGCGGTAGTTGACCAGCTCGGCGTTGCCCTTGGCATCGACCAGGAACAGCGGCGGCGCCTCGCTTTCGCCGAGACTGGCGGGGAACTGGATGAAGGTCTGGCGCCCGTCATCGAACGCGCGCAGCGGCCGCCAAACCGGCTTGTCGCCGGTGATGGCATAGCCGAAATGCAACTGGTCGACGGCAAGCCCCGAAGCCACCGGCTGCGCCGCCCGCGCCGGTTCGGCCGCGGCCTTGAGCGCGATCAGCGCGTCCTGCGGATAGGTCCACGAGAGCGCCGACATGGCCGTGCGCACGGTGCTGCTCAGCGCCAGATGATAAGTCCGCCGATCAGTGGTGATGATCACATTGGTAGCGAGCCCAGCATTGAACGGCTTCACCAAGACATGCGTGCGTCTGGTATCGCCCGAACCGCTCGTTGTATCACCGATCACCCAGCGCACGGTATCGCCCGCCGCCACCGCCACCAGCGTCTCGCCGGGCTGGAGCGCGATGTCGGTGACCTGCCCGGGCGCGGTCAGCACATGATAAATGGCGCCCTCGCTGTACGGAAAGACCTGCACAGCATTGAGATAAGCGCCGGTCGCCGGTTCGAGCGTCGCGGCGCGATTGGCGGCCCGGACACGCAGTTCGGCTGGCGAAGGGGAAATATGGCGACGGCGCGGGACCGGCGTGGCGGCCTTCGGCGGAGACGATACGACAGGTGCGCCCGGCGGTGCCGCGACCGCAACCGACGGCACCGCTGCGTTCGCGGGTAATGCCGGAATCGTCGGCGCGTTCTGGGCGAGAGCGGGAGCCGCGAAGGCAAGTGACATCGCCGCTAGAAGGGCGGTTTTCATAGCTGGGTCTCCTGATTTGTGGCGGCGCCGAGGTTGGGATCGAGCGGCGATCCGGCGGGGATCCTTGCCGGCAGCGGCAGTGCTGAGCGCGCTGGTGCAATGGCTGTTGGGGTCGCTAGGGACGAAACGGTGGGTTCGAGCTCGCGGCTCCAGTCGATCGCATCGACATAGATGCCGAGCGGGTTCTTCCTCAGCGTATCGGCGCTGGTCGGCGGCACCATCTGGATAGTCAGGATCGCGGTCCAATGCGAGGTGCCTGCCTGGGCTCCGCGCTCGTAGGCGGTCTCGACCCATTTGATCTGGAACGACTTGTCCGATGCACGCACCACGCTGGTGACCTGCACCGAAACGGTGCGCTCGCCGATATGACCGAACGGATCGGCGGCGCGGGCGTAATCGCCCAGGAATATGCTCCCGCGCTTCGTCGTGAAATCATAGGCCGAAAGCCAATCCTGCCGCATGAGTACCGGATCGAGCGTGACCGACCGCACGTGCTCGATAAACCGGGAAAGGAACCAAGCGATCTGCGGGTCGGTCGGCTGATAATCCTTGTCGGCGGGGTGGACTGCGCGCGCCTCGCCAAGCTTGTCCACCTCGACCACATAGGGGACGATGCGGCTTTGCAGCGACTGCCAGAGCAGGCCGCCCGAAAGCGCAGTGGTGAGGCCGAGGCAGCCGAAGGCCATCAGCCGCCAGTTACGTGCCTGGACGCGGGCCGAGCCGATGCGTTCGTCCCAGAGTTGGCCTGCGCGTTGATAGGGTGTCTCGGGCTGAGGTGTATGTCCATATCGCTGGACGGCGCGCCTGAAAAATGTCGAATTCGAGATCATGAGGATCAGTCCTCCCTTTCCTTGATGTCGGGGGTTGCGCCGTGACCACCACGGTCGCCGGATTGCACGGCGTGGATGGCGGTCTGGCGGTGATGGCGGGCGCTCTGCTGCGCCCTCATGGCCCGCGCCCATCCGGGCATGGACGAAGCGCTATCCGGGGTTTGCGTGGCGGCGGATGCGTCACGTCCTGCCATGGCGTTGAACGCGGCCTGGCGGCCGGACTCGGCGGCCTCGCCAAGACCCAGCGCGGCCGACATCCGTGACCGCGCGGCGCCGGCCGCGGCGCTCGCCATGCCGCCGATCCCGGCGCCGATGCTGGAGGAGCCGGCGCCTTCCTGACCGAGGGTGTAGGCGGTCGAGGCTGCCGATCCCATCGCCGTGCCCGCACGCACCGCCCCAAGGCCAGCGGCGGCAAGGCCGCGAGCAGCACCGGCCGCTCCGGCACCGCCGAGGTACAGGGCTCCGCCTGCGCCAAGCACGGTGCCGAGCGCTGCGCCGGCCCCCAGCTGCGGCGCGCCCGCGACAAGACCCGAGGCGATGCCGGGACCGAAAATACCGAGCCCGAACAGAGCAAGGCTTGCCAGCACCAGGCTCATGGCCTGTCCGATATCGGGTTCCTGGCCCTGGAGGGCAGTCGTAAACTGGGTGAAGTAGTTCGAGCCGATGCCGACGATGACCGCGAGCACCATGACCTTGATGCCCGAGGAGACGACATTGCCCAGCACACGCTCGGCGAGGAAACTGGTGCGGTTCCACAGCGCGAAGGGCACGAGGATGAAGCCGGCGAGGCTCGTCAGCTTGAACTCGAGGATGGTGACGAACATCTGCACGGCGAGGATGAAGAACGCGAGGATCACGATCACCCACGCGACCAGCAGGACCACGATCGTCAGGAAGTTGTCGAAGAAGGTCGTGAAGCCCAGATACTGGTTGACCTGTTGCAGCAGCGGCCAGGCGGCGGAGAATCCGGTTCCGGCAAGGCGGCCGGGCTTCAGCAGATCGGCAGCGGTGATCGTGCCGCCGCCGGCGGTCAGCCCGGCCTGCGCAAAAGATCGGAAGATGATGTCCGACAGCGTGGAGAAGCTGTTGATGATGAACGCGAAGGCGCCAATGTAGAGGATCTTGCGGATCAGGCGGCCGAGCACATTGTCCTCGCCGCCCAATGCCCAGAACAGTCCGGCCAGCGTGATATCGAGCGCGATCAGCGTGCGCGTCAGGAAGCCGACGTCGCCGCCGAGCAGGCCGAACCCGCTATCGATGTAGCGGATGAAGGCTGCCATGAATTGATCGATGACGTTGAGATCGCCCATACGCTTTGCGTCCTGATGCTTGGTTCAAAGGATGCCGCGGGCCCCGGACTCGGGGAGCGGAAGCCGGACCCCGCGGCGACGGCGGCGACAGAGGCGCGGGGATCGCCGCCGCCCTGGTCGGCCGAGCCTACTGGGGGGTGTAGGCGCTGCCGGACCCGAGGAATTTCGCCGAAGCGCTCTGGGCGTCGGTGCGCGATTGGGACTGGTTCGCCCGTTCGATCGCCTCGGCGCGGTATTGCGCCGCCATCAGCGTCTGGATCTGGAACTGCTGCTTGGCGACGAGTGCGAGGAGCTGGTTGGTCGCCTGGCTGGCCTGCAGCGCGCCTTCGGCACTCTGGCTCCGCGCCACGATGCCGGTCAGCACCGCCTGGTCGGCGGCGATATTCTCGACGACCTGCGCCTGCACGGTCATGGTCTGTTCGAAGGCCGCGCGCGCGGTATCCATCCGCGCCCGGGCGCTTTGCACCTGCTGGCTGGTGGTCAGGCTTTGCGCGAAGCTGTCGGGGTAGAGCGAGCGGAACTGCTGGTCGAGGCTTGCGACCTTGAACTGGATGCCCTGCGCCTGGCCCATCAGCTGGTCGATCTGTTGCATGGTCTGCTTGAGCGCCTGCAACTCGGGAAAGCTGATCGTAGTCAGGTTCTTCGCCTGATTGATGAGGCCCTGCGCCTGGTTCTGCAGCATGTGGATCTGGTTGTTGATCTGCTCGAGCGTGCGCGCGGCAGTAAGGATGTTCTGGCTGTAGTTCGACGGATCGAAGACGACGATCGCGTGGGCAGGGTCGCTCATCGCCAGCGTGGCGAGGGTGAGCGCGCCGGTGACGGCACAGCCGAGCACTCCGGCGATGAGGGGCTTCTTGAAGGGCAGCGTTCTGGTCATGGTCATTCTCCGGGGGCTGGAGGTTGGGGAGCGGTGGATCGGGCGGCGCCGGGAAACTCGCCGATGAGGTCGGCCGCCCAGGCGAGATCGGCGGAGCGCAGGAAGTGACCGGCGAAGCCGTCCGCGCCGTGCTCGGCGAGAATGCCGTCAATCCGCTTCTGGCTGGCGGGATCGGAGGTGCCGCAGAGCGCCAGCGCGATCGGACCCAGGCCGAGTTCGAACAGGCGATGGCCGCGCGCCGATTGCAGATAGTAATGCCGCTTGGGGGTGGCGCGGCTGACCAGTTCGATCTGCCGGTCGTTGAGACCGAAGCGCTCGTAGGCGGCGTGCGACTGCGGCTCGATGGCGCGGTCGTTCGGGAGCAATATGCGCTGCGGGCAGCTTTCGATGATGGCCGGCGCGATGCTGCTGTCGGCAATGTCGGCGAGGCTCTGCGTCGCGAAGAGCACCGCCACGTTCTTCTTGCGCAGCGTCTTCAGCCATTCGCGGATGCGGGCGGCAAAGAGCGGATGGTCGAGGAAGATCCAGGCCTCGTCGAGCACCAGCAGCGTTGGCCGCCCGTCGAAGCGTTCCTCGAGCCGGTGGAAGAGATAGGTCAGCACCTGGGCGACTACCCCGGATTGCCCCATCAGCGCCTCGGTCTCGAAGCACTGGACATCGGCCAGCGCGAGATGCTGCTCGGCCGCGTCGAGCAGGCGACCATAGGGTCCCTCGAGCGTATAGGCCGTCAACGCGGTGCGAAGCGCGTTCGACTGGAGCAGCATGGCGAGCCCGGTGAGCGTGCGCTCCTGCGGGGGCGCCGATGCGAGGCTGTTCAGCGCCGACCAGACGGCGTCCTTGACCTCGGGCGTGACCACGACCTTTTCATGCGCCAGCAGCGCCGCAATCCATTCCGCCGCCCAGCTGAGTTCGCCGGCATCGTCGATCCGGCGCAGCGGCTGGAACGCCAGGGCATCCTCGCCGTTAGGGCCGCCCTCCGCGCCGAGCCCGAGGGCATGGTGCGCGCCGCCCATCGCCAGCACCGCCGCGCGCGCCGAGAAGCCCTTGTCGAAGACATAAACCTGCGAGCGGGCGTAACGCCGGAACTGCAGCGCGATCAGTGCGAGCAGAACCGACTTGCCGGCGCCTGTCGGCCCGACGACGAGCATGTGTCCGACATCGCCGACATGGGTCGACAGGCGGAACGGGGTCGATCCGCTGGTCTGCGCATGGAGCAGCGGAGGCGCCCCGAGGTGACGGTTCTCCGGCGGCCCCGCCCAGACCGCAGACAGCGGCATGAGATGGGCGAGGTTCAGCGTATGGACCAGCGGCTGGCGGACGTTTGCATAGGCTTGGCCGGGGAGCGAGGACAGCCAGGCCTCGACCGCGTTCAGGCTCTCGCGAACGCAGGTGAAGCCGAGGCCGTTGACGATCCGCTCGACCGCGCGGACCTTGTCTTCCACCCGCGTCCGGTCGGTATCGGCGACGGTGATCGTGGTGGTCAGATAGCCGAAGGCGAGCATGTCTGCCCCGAGCGCCTGCAGCGCGAGATCGGCGTCGACCACCTTGTTGTCCGCGTCGGTATCGAGGAGCTGGACTGGCTGGTTGTACATCACCTCGCGCAGCAGCGCGGCGATCGACTTGCGCTTGTTGAACCATTGCCGCCTGATCCTGGTCAGCGCCTTGGTCGCGTCCTGCTTGTCGAGCGCGATGAAGCGGGTGACCCAGCGATAGCCGAAATCCTGGTGGTTGAGCGCGTCGAGGATTCCCGGCCGGCTCAGGTTCGGGAAGCCCAGCACGGTCAAGGTGCGCAGATGGGTTCGGCCGAGCCTCGGCTCGAGCCCGCCGACGAGCGGCGTGTCGGCGAGCAGCGCATCGAGATAGATTGGCGTCTCGGGTGCCGCCACCGAATGGCTGCGATCGGAAATCGTGCTGTGGAGATAGGTCAGCGTCTCGGCATCCTCGAGTGCCCGGACTTCGGCCATGAAGCCGGAGAGAAGGTCGAGGATGCGATCAGTTTCGGCGATGAAGCCGGCAAGGCTTGCGCGCCAGTCGCGGCCCTGCGCATCATCGGGCCGCTCGACCAGGCTCCGTCCGGCAGCATCGCTGCTGTCGGCGGGCGGCAGCCATGTCAGGGTACCGTGATAGATGCTCTCGAAATGCTGGCCTTCGGCTTCGAACCCGGCACGCCGTTCCTGATCGACCAGCCAGGATGCGGCATCGGGAAAGGCGCCGTCGGGGTAGCCCTGGCTGCCGCGCCGTTCTGCTTCGAAGAACAGCGCCCAACCCGTGCCGAGGCGCTTCAGCACATTGTTGGCGCGCGCGCAGGCCGACACGAGTTCGGCCTCGGTCGCGCTTTCGAGATCGGGACCGCGAAAGGCAAAGCTGCGCTGGAAACTGCCATCCTTGTTGAGGACGACGCCGGGCGCCACCAGCGCGGCCCAGGGAAGATGATCGGCGAGGCGGTCGGCCCGCGACCGGTATTCAGCGAGGTTCAACATGCCAGATATCCCTTCTGGCGCAGGTGGCGGAGCAGCACGGGCGCGAAATCGGGATCGCGGCGGGCGGCGAACACCGCGATGCTGTGGCCGACTGCCCAGAGCGCGATGCCGACCAGCCATTGCTGGAGGCCGAGACCGACTGCGGCGGCGATCGTGCCGTTGACGATCGCTATGCCGCGTGGTGCGCCACCGAGCAGGATCGGCAAGCCCAGACTGGCGTGGATCGGCGCCTCGAAGCCAGCAACATGACCGTTGTCGATGTGACTCACGCGACGAGCGCCCCGCCGCCGAAGCTGAAAAAGGACAGGAAGAAGCTCGACGCGGCGAAGGCGATCGACAGGCCGAAGACGATCTGGATCAGCCGACGAAACCCGCCCGCCGTCTCGCCGAACGCCAGCGTCAGGCCAGTCGTTATGATGATGATCACCGCGACGATCTTGGCGACGGGTCCCTGCACGGATTCCAGCACCTGCTGGAGCGGCTGCTCCCATGGCATGCCGGAACCGCTGGCCTGGGCCGTGCCGGTCAGGATGAGCGAAAGGCCAAGCGCCAGACCGGTCAGGAAAAAGCGGTCACGATTGGGAATGGGAAAGATGCGCATGTCAGTCTCCTGTGTTGTCAGGGGTTGGGGAGAGATCGACGACGGCGTAGCCGCCATCGGGGTCGAGGCCCGCGACGCAGGCGATCGTTTCGATGCGTCGCGCGGTGCCGCGGCCAGCGATGAAGACGATCAGGTTGATCGCCTCGGCGACCAGGCGGCGCGGTACGGTGACGACGGCTTCCTGGATGAGTTGTTCGATCCGGTAGAGCGCAGAAGACGCGCTGTTGGCGTGGACGGTCGCGATTCCGCCGGGATGGCCGGTGTTCCAGGCCTTGAGCATGTCGAGTGCCTCGCCGCCGCGGACCTCGCCAACGATGATGCGGTCAGGCCGAAGCCGCAGCGTCGAGCGCACCAGGTCGCCCATCGTGACAGCACCGGCCCGCGTCCGCAGCGCCACCGTGTCGCGGGCGGGCGACTGCAGTTCGCGGGTGTCCTCGATCAGGATGACCCGCTCGTCGAGATGCGCCATCTCGGCGAGCAGCGCATTGGCGAGCGTGGTCTTGCCCGAGCTGGTCCCGCCGGCGATCAGGATGTTCCGGCGATCGAGCACCGCGAGAGAAAGCATGCGCGCGGTCTCCGCCGGCATGATGCCGTCGGCGACATAGTCCATGAGCGTGTAGACCCGCGCCGCGGGCTTCCGGATCGAGAAGCATGGCGCTGTCGAAACCGGCGGCAGAATGCCTTCGAAGCGTTCGCCGGCGCCTTGTCCATGCGGCGGCAGTTCGGCCGAGACGATGGGCTTGTCGCCATGGACCTCGGTACGGGCATGCGACGCCACCAGTCGGATGATCCGCTCGACCTGGGGTGCATCGAGCTTCACATCGGTATCGACCCGGCCTTCGCCGAGAATATCGACGCGCAGCGCGCCGTCGGGATTGACCATAATTTCGATGACGCGCGGATCGGAGAGCGCGGCAGCGATTGCCGGCCCCATCGCGGTGCGCAGCATGGCGCGGCGACGGTCGGCAGATACCGTGTCGGACCCGGCGGGCATCACGACTTGCCTCCCTTTGGTTCGGGCGGCGCCAGCGTGCGCGTGCCTGCCGCGATCTGGCGGCCGACTTGGGCGACGAAAGATTCGAAGCGGTCGCGCCCGATGGCGCCGCCTGCGGCATCGGCCTCCGGCAGCGGCGCCGTCACCATCAGCTGGTAGCGGACGAACAGCGACAGACTTTCCAGTAGCACGTCGATGTCACGGCGAGCGCCGTCGAGTTCGCGCGACAGCCGGTCGAGGCGGACCTTCAGAAGATCGTCGATTTCCTTTGTGCCCCGGCGCGCCAGCCAGTCGCGGAGCGCGTCGTTGACCAAGTGGCTCTTGTTGCCGCGATTGCCGGCGGAGAGCGCTTCGAGCGCGTCGCCGATCTCGCGATCGAGATAGAGGTTCTGGCGGACCTTCATCGCCGCCTCACATGCCGGGCACGAGGTCGCGGTGGGCGCCCTCGTTGATCGCATAACCGCGGGCAACGGCGCTCAGGCCCTGTGCCTGGTCCATGGCGCGTTTGTCGGCCGCGACATTGTCGTCGTCCGGAACGAGCTGGGGATCGCGCGTTTCGGCGGCGTCGACGCTCTTGCCTGATTGCTCGGGAAGGCCGGGATGACGCTGCTGTTGCATGCCGCCATCGTCCTCACCGCCCACGGCATCGTCGGCCTGATGCAGCCGGACATCGATGCCGCGCACTTGGTCGGACCAGTCATCGCCGCGCGGCTTGGGGCAATCGGCATAGCGGCCCTGAGTCAGCTTCGGTGCAGGCGCAACACGTGCGGTGAAATTGTGATCGCTGAAATAGCGCAGCTTGCGCGCGCGGATCGGTGCAAGCCCCGACACGAGCACGATCTCCTCGTCGGGCGAGAGCTGCATTACCTCGCCGGGCGTCAGGAGCTGGCGGGCAGTCTCCTGGCGGCTGACCATGACATGGGCAAGCCAGGGCGCGAGGCGATGGCCGGCATAGTTGCGCATCGCGCGCTGCTCGGTCGCGGTGCCGAGCGCATCGGAAATGCGCTTGGCGGTGCGCTCGTCGTTGGTCGCGAAGGCGACGCGGACATGGCAATTGTCGAGAATGGCGTTGTGCTCGCCATAAGCCTTCTCGATCTGGTTGAGGCTCTGGGCGATCAGGAAGGCGCGGATGCCGTAGCCGGCCATGAAGGCAAGGCTGGTCTCGAAGAAGTCGAGGCGGCCCAGCGCGGGAAACTCGTCGAGCATCATCAGCAGTTGGTGACGGCGCGGGGATGTGCCGGGCTGGTCCAGCCGCTCGGTCAGGCGGCGGCCGATCTGGTTGAGCACGAGCCGGACCAGCGGTTTGGTACGGCTGATGTCCGATGGCGGGATGACGAGATAGAGCGACAAAGGCTGCTTGGCCTCGATCAAGTCGGCGATCCGCCAGTCGCAGCGCGAGGTGACTTCGACGACGGTCGGGTCGCGATAGAGGCCGAGGAATGACATCGCGGTCGACAGCACGCCCGAGCGCTCGTTCTCGCTCTTGTTGAGCAGCTCGCGCGCGGCCGAGGCAACGACCGGGTGGACCTTGGGATCCTTGTCATCGCCGAGATGATTGGTGGTCATCATCCGGCGCAGCGTGGCGACGAAGCTGCGCTGCGGGTCGGACAGGAAGGTCGCGACCCGCGCGAGCGTCTTCTCTTCCTCGGCATAGAGAATGTGAAGGATCGCGCCGACCAGCAGCGAATGGCTGGTCTTTTCCCAATGATTGCGGCGTTCGAGTGCGCCCTCGGGATCAACGAGGATGTCGGCTATATTCTGGACGTCGCGCACTTCGTTTACGCCGCGCCGGACTTCGAGCAGCGGATTGTAGTGCGCCGAGGCGGCGTCGGTGGGGTTGAATAGCAGACAGTGCGAGAAGCGCGCGCGCCATCCGGCGGTCAGCGTCCAGTTCTCGCCCTTGATGTCGTGAATGACCGCCGAGCCGGTCCAGGAGAGCAAGGTGGGGACGACGAGGCCCACGCCCTTGCCCGATCGGGTCGGCGCGAACGCCATGACATGCTCGGGGCCGTCATGTCGCAGATAGCGGCCGCAGAGCGTGCCGAGCATGACGCCATGATCGCGATGTAGGCCGGCGCGCACGATTTCGCGGCGGCTTGCCCAGCGGGCGGAGCCGTATGTGGTGACATTGTTCGACTGGCGCGCACGCCACAGCGACCCGAAGATCGCCGCCGCGCAGCCAATGAAGCCGCTGGCGCCGGCGAGCATGCCCGCCCGGTCGAAGACATGCGGGGCATAGGCGTCATAGTGATACCACCAGGGGAACAGCGCCCAGGGATGATAGACCGGCAGGCCATCGAGCCGGAACCAGGGCGCACCCAATTCGGGCTGATAGGCCAGCATAGCTGCTGCCCATTGTGTCGCCGCCCAGATGCCCAGCAGGACGATGGCGAAGACAACGTTGATCTGGCCGATGAGCAGTTTGGTGGGTGTCACGTCGAGGCTCCCGCCCGCCGGACAGGACCGGTTCGGGCGGTTTCAGCCTCGGTGACAGGCCCCGAAAATTGAACGGTGCTGATGGGCGCAGATGGGCTCGGGGCGGCTTGTTCCGGTCAGATGCCGGAACGGAAGGCTATCAGGGAGTGGGTGCCTGGCGGTTAGAGGCCGGCGTCAGCCTTCAGTGTTTCGAGGCGTTCGCGCGAAACGGTTTCGACGATGTCACGCAGGTCATGGACCGACTGCGACAGGGCGTCGAGATCGGCATTGCCGATCTCATAGCTCGCCGAATAGCGGGCCTCGACATAAGCGCGCTTCAGCAGCTCGAACCGGCGGCGGTCGATCCGTGTGGCGCGGGGCCAAGCCTCGATCAACCGTGGTTCACTGTCCTCGGCAAGCGAACGCAGGAACTTGATATTGTGCGAACGGGGGAAATATAGGGTCCGGACCAGCAGGAAGCAGATATAGGCGCGTTCTGTTGTTTGATGCAGCAGAAAAGCTGCGTCCTTTTGCTCGCCTTCCTGCGTTGCGAATGCTGCAAGCTTGATACCGCTATCGACCTTTGCCAGCCAATCTTGAAAATATGCCGACGCCATCTCATACCCATCGGCCGCCGTAAGCGGATTCGGCATGGCGAGCGCGCTGCCCGGCAATTCGTAGAGCACGATCCCGTCACGGGCGATATCAGTCCAGAAATACTCACCCCGGCTCAACGCCTGGTTCACATCGTCCAGCGTGTGGACGATGATGTTGACGGGGCGCGCGATCGTGCTGTCATGCAGAATTTTGTCCTCGGCGACATACCAGTAATCGGCAATGTCAGTGAGGTCCGGGTGGCTGACGATGACGAGCAGGTCGAAATCCGACTGGTAGCCGTTCTCCGGCTCATCCACCCAGTCGGTCCGGGCATAGCTGCCGAACAGGATGATCTTGAGGATCTTGCCGTTCTTCTTCCACGGCTGGTTTGCGCGCGCGATCGCATCGGCAAATTCGCCCATGAGCGTTTGCTTCACGCGGTCCAGTTCGCTTTGCTGGACCGGGGGCAGATGATCGATATCACTTCGCACGCAGGGGATTCTCGCGGCAGACCATGAAGTTGGCAAGCCTTGACCACATCGACGGGTGCGCCGATGATCGCGCGTCACGCACCAACGCTATCCCGCGTGTGTTCCGGATGATCGCGCACCTTGCTGCCTCCCTTATTTAAGCCTGCTTATCTTAGCGCATTTGCTAATTAAGTGAAGTGGTGATTGCTTTAATAAGGCGCGCCATGCATATTGGCGCTCATGGCTGAGCCAGAACCGAATCCGCGGCTGGGCCGTTTCGTGGAGACCCTCGTCGCCGGGGAGATGGTCAGGGCATTCGTACCGCCGCCGCTCCCGCCCGAGCCACCGATCGACGTGCTGGCGCTGCTCGACCGGCTCAGCCTTGCGGAGCGTGCCCTGGGCCGCCTCGACGGCATCACCATGCTGCTGCCGCGTCAGGAACTCTTCCTCTACATGTACGTGAGGAAGGAAGCGGTGCTGTCATCTCAGATCGAAGGCACGCAATCGACACTCTCCGACCTGCTTCGCTTTGAAACCGAAGTGCAGGCCAGTCAGCCGATCGACGATATCCGCGAGGTCTCCAACTACGTCGATTCCATGATGCACGGCCTCGAACGGCTAGAGGAAATACCGCTCTCGCTTCGTCTGATCCGCGAGATGCACGGGCGCCTGCTGCAAAGCGGCCAAGGTGGCACCAAAAGCCCCGGCGAATTCCGCCGGTCGCAGAACTGGATTGGCGGCACCCGCCCCGGCAATGCGCTGTTCGTCCCGCCTCCAACCACGGAACTTGATGGCTGCCTCGACGCCCTCGAGCACTTCATGCACGAGGAGGAGTCTCGCCTGCCGGCGCTCATCAAGGCGGGCCTACTTCACGTCCAGTTCGAGACGATCCACCCATTCCTCGACGGCAACGGCCGCATCGGCAGGCTGTTGGTGACATTGTACCTGTGCGTCAACGCCGTGCTGCGCAAGCCGCTGCTCTACCTCAGCCTGTATCTGAAGACCCATCGGAATGATTATTACCGGCTGCTGCAGGAGGTCCGCGAACGGGGAGCCTGGGAGGCTTGGCTCGATTTCTTCCTCGCCGGCGTGGCCGATACCGCCAACCAGGCATTTGACGCTGCCACCCGCATCGTTGACCTGTTCAAGGAGGATCGCGACCGCATAACGACCGAAAGTGATCGTACCGGCTCGGCCCTGAGAGTTCATGACCTTTTCCAGCAGAACCCGTTTCTCAATGCAAACCAACTGGTTGACCGGACTGGCTTATCGGCGCCGACGGTCAACGCGGCGCTAGCCGACCTTGAACGCTTGGGGGTGGTTGAGGAAATCACGGGCAGGCGACGTGGCCGCGTTTTCAGCTACCGCAGATATCTTGCGATCCTCAGCGAGGGTACGGAGCCCTTGCCCTCGCGAAAGATGGGGTGACAGCTTAGCCCTGACGATCCGGAATGGCTACGTCGAACAGATTTCAGCGCTTTGATCACGATGGCTAAAATCACGGGTGGCCTGCGTCGCTTGGCGCAAGGCCATGTCCGTGCACTGTGGAAATGCGCATTGCCTATCAACCCATTATGGCTAAAGTAGCTCCAACTCTGGAGGGGTCCATGCAGCACATGTCGGCGCGCGACGCCAAGAACGGCTTTGGTCGGCTGATCGATTTGGCCCGGGCCGCACCTGTGTCTATCGACAAGTACGGCAGACCGGTCGTCGTGGTTCTATCGGTGGAGGAATATGAGCGGCTGTCAGCTCAGAGGGATAAGAACGGAACGAACGCCTGATGGCCACGCACACTGACCTTGCCAACCTAATCTGGGAAATCGCCAACCTGCTGCGCGGCCCCTATCGCCCGCCGCAGTATGAACGCGTGATGCTGCCGCTGGTGGTCCTGCGTCGTTTCGATTGCGTGCTGTCCGATACGAAAGATGCGGTGGTTGCCGAGGCCAAACGCCGCGAGGGCAGCAAGATTCAGGGCGGTGCGCTCGATAGCAAATTGAACCAGGTGGCTGGCCATCGCTTCCACAACCGTGCGCCATACGACTTCAAGAAGCTGCTGGGCGATCCCAACGACCTTCGTCAGCATCTTCAAAGCTACATCGACGGGTTTTCTGCGAATGTCCGGAAGATCTTCGACTACTTTGAGTTCACCAACGAAATCGAGCGGATGGACGAAGCAGGCATCCTGTTCCTAATCGTCAAGGAGTTCGCAAACGTCGACCTCCACCCCAACAAGGTCAAAAATGACCAGATGGGGCTGCTCTTTGAAAACCTAATCCGGCGCTTTAACGAGCTGGCAAACGAAACGGCTGGTGACCACTTCACGCCGCGCGAGGTCATCACGCTCATGGTCGACCTGCTGTTCTATGATGATGACGACCTGTTCGTGAAGGAAGGCGCTGTCCGCACCATCCTCGATCCGGCGTGCGGCACGGGGGGAATGCTAGCTGAGGCGCAGGCCTATATGCGGCGGCACAATTCGCCTGCGAAGTTGTATGTCTATGGCCAGGATTACAACAAGCGCGCCTTCGCCACCGCCGCGTCAGACATGCTGATGAAGCAGGTGGACCACAATGGGCACGGCGAGAACATTCAGTTCGGTGATACCTTTACCGACGACAAGTTCGCGGATGAGGGCAAGAACCGGTTCGATTACTTCATAGCTAATCCGCCTTTTGGTGTGGATTGGAAGAAGCAGCAGAAGGAAATCGTGGCTGAGCACGAGCGCGGCAAGTCCGGCCGCTTTCATGCCGGGCTGCCGCGTGTGAACGATGGGTCATTGCTGTTCCTGCAGCACATGATCTCGAAGTTCGAAGACTATGCTCCTTCCAAACAGAAATACGGTTCCCGCGCGGCCATCGTCTTCAGCGGTTCGCCATTGTTCACCGGCGGCGCTGGCGGCGGGGAAAGCAACATCCGCAAGTGGATCGTCAAAGAGGACATGCTGGAGGCGATTATCGCCCTGCCTGAACAGATGTTCTACAACACCGGCATTGGCACCTACATCTGGATCGTCACCAACCGGAAGGCGAAGCCTCGCAAGGGCAAGATTCACCTGGTCGACGCGCGCGACACCTGGATCCCAATGCGCCGCAGCCAGGGTGACAAGCGGCGCAAGATCGGCGAAGGCCCCACGTTGGAGGGCGATGACCGTCCGGAAGAGCCGGATCAGATTGCCGACATCGTTCGCCGCTATGGCCAGTTCGCCCAAAGCGAATATTCAAAGATCTTCGACAATGACGACTTTGGCTACACCCGGGTCACGGTCGAACGGCCCTTGCGGCTGCGCTATCAGATGACAGTGGAGGACAAGGCACGCTTCCTCGATGCCGCACCGCACCTGCTCGACGACATCCAGGCGATCGACAAGGACCTTGGCCGCGACCTGTTGATGGATTGGAATGCCGTGTCAAAATCCATCGAGCGTATTCTGAAGAAGCGCGGATCAAAATGGCGTGCGGCGGACGAAAAGCTGTTCCGCAGCGTGTTCACCACCAAGGACCCTGCCGCCGAAAAGGTGCGCAAGGGCAAAGGCTTCGAGCCCGATCCCGATCTGCGCGATTTCGAGAACATCCCGCTCAAGGTCGATATCGACGCCTTTTTCGCGCGCGAAGTGCTGCCCCATGTTCCCGATGCATGGATGGATCGGACCAAGGACAAGATCGGCTATGAAATCAACTTCAACCGCCACTTCTACAAGTTCACCCCGCCCCGTCCGTTGGCAGTGATCGATGCCGAGCTGAAGCAGGCGGAAGAGGAAATCCTACGCCTGTTGCGGGAGGTGACAGAGTGAGCGCGTTTGCGAAAATCGCCATTCGTCATCTCTTTTCAATCGGAAGCGGTGCAACGCCGGAGAGTGGCAATCCCGACTACTGGGACGGCGATATTTTTTGGGTAACGCCTGAGGACGTAAGTGCGGCGAAAGAAGGGAAAATATTCGGTACTAAACGCCGCATCACAGATGAGGGTTTGAGTAGTTGCAGCGCGCGATTATCGCCGCCTGAAACTATCGTTCTTACCAAACGCGCACCCATCGGACAAATCGCTGTCGCAGAGGTCGAACTCTGCTCCAATCAAGGGTGCTTCTTGCTTGAGCCAGGATCAGGCGTTGACCCCCAATTTTATTTCCACTGGATCAGTGCGCATTCCGCCTATTTGCAGATCCTGGGCCGTGGTTCGACATTCATGGAGCTAAGTACGGACGATCTGAAGTCCTTACGCGTTCCGCATCCTCCTATCGATGTTCAAAACTCGATTGCCGGATTTTTGAACGAAAATACCGCGCAAATCGATACCCTGATCGAGGCCAAACAGAAGCTGCTGGGCCTATTGGCCGAAAAGCGGCGGACGCTGGTGGCAGAGGCAGTGATGCGCGGGCTGGACCGCTCCGCCCCCTTGCGTCCCTCCGGCATCGACTGGCTCGGCGACATTCCGGCCCATTGGGAAATTGAGCGGTCCCGCTGGCTGTTCAACGAACGTGATGAGCGTTCGGAAACCGGCGAAGAGGAAATGCTGACCGTCTCCCACATTACCGGCGTCACGCCCCGGTCCGAAAAAGACGTCAACATGTTCGAGGCAGAGACGACCGCAGGGTACAAGCTGTGCTTCACCGGCGACCTCGTCATCAACACACTTTGGGCATGGATGGGCGCGATGGGCACGGCCCCGGTCGATGGTATCGTCAGTCCCGCCTACAACATCTACACACCTGGCCAACGTTTGCTGCCCGCCTATGTCGACGCACTGGTCCGCATCCCTGTGTTCGCACAGGAAGTGACGCGATACTCCAAGGGCGTCTGGTCATCCCGCCTACGCCTTTACCCGGAGGGCTTCTTCGAAACTTTCTGGCCCGTGCCACCGCTTGACGAACAGGAGCAGATCGTCTCCCGCATTGCTGAGGAGCGCGCGAAAATCGACAAGCTGGCAACGGCCACCGAACGCTCCATCGCCTTGCTGAAAGAACGCCGCAGCGCCCTGATCACCGCCGCCGTCACCGGCCAGATAGATATTCCGGAGGACGCATGAAGATTACGGGTCTGGCGCTATTCAACCTGCGGTCGTTCGAATTCGCAGAGTTCAAATTCAACCCTCAGTTCAACCTGATCGCCGGCATTAACGGCGCGGGCAAGAGCACCGTGCTGGATGCAATCCGTACTTGTGCGTCGCACATCCTCCCTGCGCTCAGAAAAGGCCCGTCCCGGTCATTCGGGTTCACGGTCGACGATATTCACGACAACTCACCCATCGCCGACGCGACTTTGCACTTCACGATCGATAACGAGCCTTGTCGCTTTTCTCTGCGCGAATGGCGGGAGCCAAGAGCATTCGACAATGCCGAAAACCTGGAAAAGCTTCGGCGGGAAATCCTGGAATCTGAACGCTTGGGCGATCGTCCTCGCAATCTGATTCGCGACTTGGCGGAGACCTTGGATACACCAAGTCCAACGGTCTTCTATCCACCCGAGCAGCACCTTCAGGGCTTGGCTGCGTTGAGCGTTAGTGCTCCCCTCGTAATCTATTTCTCGACGGCCCGCACCCAGTTGAGTGGGCGAAAAGAGAGCAGTTCTGCGGCAGCCCAGGGCGCCGGTGCGGCCTATGTGCGCGCTTTGGGCGTCCGCGACCTAAGTGTCGTGCAACTAGCGGACTGGCTACGCGCGCAGCAGGCCTTGGCGGTTGAGCGGGACGCATCGCGGCGGTTGGTGGATGTTGTCGAAGACGCCGTTCACCGATTGCTGCCCGGCTTTGAGAATTTACGCCCAAGCAAGGTGGGACCGTCCCAGTTACTAATCGATCACGAAGGAACGACTCTTCAACTGAGGCAATTGTCCGACGGCGAGCGTAGCGTGCTGGTGCTGATGTTGGACATCGCCAAGCGATTGACACAGGCAAATCCGCGGCTGACCGACCCCATCGCTGAAGCGGAAGCTGTGATTCTCATCGACGAGATCGATCTCCACCTGCACCCGCAATGGCAGCGCAAGATCGTTGGTGACCTGACGCGGACATTCCCCAACTGCCAGTTCATCGCCACAACGCATTCGCCGCAAGTGATTGGCGAAGTGCCCCACGAGCAGATTCAGATGATCGATGGCGACAACGTGTTCGTGCCGCCGCACTCTTTTGGCGTAGACTCCAGCCGGGTTCTTGAAGAGCTGATGAGCACCAAGCCAAGGAATGCCGGGGTTGAGGACAAGCTGACAAAGATTGCCAAGCTCATTGGCGAGGAGAAGGAAGCGGAAGCGCGCAATGTCATCGACGCGCTGGCGAAGGAGATCGGCGAAAGCGATCCCGAAATCACCCGCGCTCGTCTCCTGCTCGATTTCCTCGATGAGGGCAGCGAATGAGGGCCATCACGAAGGGCAATGAACCCGCCTGCCTGACCCAGCATCGTGTAACAGCACACAGTTCTTATCAAAACTATGCGGGCAAAGATGCGCTGCGCGTTGCCCTTGTCGCTGAACAGCGCGGTCTGTGCTGCTATTGTATGTCACGCATAGTGGTCGACCGCCAGAAGATGAAAATTGAGCATTGGCAAAGCCAATCGGACCCGGCGACCCAGCATTTGCAATTGACGTTCAGCAATCTGCTTGGTGCCTGCAAAGGCGGTGAGGGCGGAAGGCCTGACCAACAGCATTGCGATACGCGAAAGGGCAACCAATCCCTGATGTGGAACCCCGCGACACCAGCCCATGCTATAGAAGCGCGTATACGATATCAGAACAACGGCGAGATCCGTTCTGATGACCCGCAGTTCGATAGCGAGTTGGATACTGTGCTTGGGCTAAACATTTCGATCCTCAAGAACAGTAGAAAAAGTGCACTCGAAGCGGTGCTAAAATGGTGGCAAATAGCGAAGCCAAATAAGGCGCAACTTAAGGCTAAAGTCGCAAAATATGATAATGGCGTCGGAGAACTTGAACCATTCAGTCCAGTCGCAGTCTGGTATTTGAAACGAAAGTAGGACGCATGACCCAGGTAAAGCCCGCCCGCCATACCGAAGAAGCGTTCGAGATCGTCGTCGCGGGTGTCTTGCTGGCGAATGGCTATGCCTCGATTACATCGGAAAAATTCGACCGTGCATCCGCCATCTTCCCCAACGCTGTGCTCGATTTCATCCGGACCACCCAGCCGAAGGAATGGAAGGCGCTTGAGGCGCTCCACGGCGAGAGAACTGGCGCGCAAGTACTGGCAGACCTGGTCAAGTGGATAGATGCCAATGGCTCGCTCGCCACACTGCGGCACGGCTTCAAGTGCTATGGCAAGACGTTGCGCGTAGCCACGTTCAAGGCGGCGCACGATCTGAACGCAGAGCTGGAGGCACGATATGCCGCCAACGTTGTCAGCGTCACACGTCAGCTTCGCTACTCGCTGAGCAACGACAATGAGCTCGACCTGGTGCTGAGCGTCAACGGCATTCCGGTGATCTCCGTCGAACTGAAAAACGCCATGACGGGATCGACCGTTGAAGATGCCATTCGCCAGTACCGCCGCGACCGCGATCCGCGCGAGCCAATTTTTGAGTTCAAGCGGCGGATCCTCGCGCATTTCGCCGTAGATACCGATGCGGTCTTCATGACAACGCGATTGGCCGGACCAGCCACTCACTTCCTGCCCTTCAACCGCGGGAATGATGGAGGCGCAGGCAATCCTCCTGACCCGAAGGGCCGGAGCTATCGGACAGCCTACCTGTGGGAAGAAGTGCTTCAGCGCGACAGCCTGCTCGATCTGCTGGCCCGGTTCATCCATTTGCAGGTGGAAGAAAAACGCGACGACGCGGGCCGGAAGGTCAAGAAGGAAACCCTGATCTTCCCCCGCTACCATCAGCTTGAGGCTGTCCGCGATCTTGTCGCACGGGCGAAGTCCGAAGGCCCAGGCCACAATTATCTGATCGAGCATTCGGCGGGCAGCGGCAAGAGCAACACTATCGGCTGGCTGACTCACCGACTCGCGTCGCTGCATGACAGCGCCAATGATCGCGTATTCGACAGCGTCATTGTCATCACCGATCGCGTGGTGCTCGACAAGCAGTTGCAGAACACGATCTACCAGTTCGAGCACAAGCACGGGGTGGTGCAGAAGATCGACGACAATTCCCGGCAGCTGGCGGAAGCTCTGGAAAGCTCCGTGCCGATCATCATCACGACCTTGCAGAAGTTTCCGTTCGTTTCGCGCCAACTGATCCGGCTGGCCGAGGAGCGCGGGGACGATGGTGACGGGGTGCTCAAGACCCGGAATTTTGCGGTCATCATCGATGAGGCGCACAGCTCACAGGGTGGTGAAGCGGCGACGGACCTGAAGGAAGTCCTCGGTGGGCAGCGGCTGCGCGAAGAGGCCCAGGGCTATATGGCGGAGAACGACAGCGTGGGCGAAGACGAGCTGTTTCGCAGCATGGCAAAGCGTGGCCGCCAGGCAAATATCAGCTTCTTTGCGTTCACCGCGACCCCGAAGCACAAGACATTAGCGGTGTTTGGAAATGGCGGCAAACCGGCCCACCGCTACACAATGCGCCAAGCTATCGAGGAAGGTTTCATCCTCGACGTCCTCAAGCATTACACTACTTATGCCACCTATTTCCGGCTGTTGAAGGCCAGTGACGACGATCCGAATGTCGTCAGGAAAATGGCGGCGCTGGCGCTGGCGCGCTTCCTGAAGCTGCATCCGCACAATATCGCCCAAAAGACGGAGGTAATGGTCGAGCACTTCCATGCAGCCACCCAGCACAAGGTTGGGGGCCGCGCCAAAGCGATGGTCGTTACCGGTTCGCGGCTGGAAGCAGTGCGGTACAAGCAGAGCTTTGACGCCTACATCAAGGCGAAGGGGTATGCGATCAAATCGCTTGTCGCATTCTCTGGTTCGGTGGCCGACGACAAGCTTCACGATGTCACGTACACCGAGGAGGCGATGAATCTTGGCGTCCGTGAAAAAGAGCTGCCGGACGTCTTCGCTACGTCGGAATATCAGGTTCTTCTAGTCGCGGAGAAGTATCAGACCGGATTTGACCAACCGCTTCTCCACACGATGTATGTCGATAGGCGTCTGTCAGGCATACAGGCTGTCCAGACCCTATCCCGACTCAACCGCACTCACCCCTTCAAGGAAGATACGTTCATTCTCGATTTCGTGAACGACCGGACCGAGATCCAGGAGGCCTTCAAGACCTACTACGAAGGCGCAGAAATCGGCGAGGAAGTAGATCCGAGCCGAATGTATCAGATCAAAGGCGAACTGGATTCGAGCGGCATTTACGCCCTGAGCGATATCGACTTTTTTTCAGAGGCATACTTCAAGCCGAAATTGAAACAGAGTCCAGCCGATCACCAGAAGATGAATGCCATTATTGATCGGCCAGTGTCAAATTTCTCGGATCTTGCGAAAACTGATCCGGCCGAAGCTGAGGTGTTGCGCGGAAAGATCTTAGCGTTTGGCAGTCTCTACAGCTTCCTGAGCCAGATCATTCCATATCAGGATTCTGATCTGGAAAAGTTGTATGTCTTCCTGCGCCATCTGGCCGCTAAGCTACCAAAGAAGGGAGGTGGCCCTTCCTATCAGTTCGACGACGAAGTCCGGCTCGATTACTATCGCCTTCAAAAGGTTAGTGAAGGTTCAATAAGCCTCTCCGAGGGGACTGCCAATAAGCTCGACGGGCCATCCTCTGTCGGCTCGAAGGTGGCACGTGAGGAGGAGGTGCCCCTATCCCGGCTGATTGATGTCGTGAACGACCGCTTCGGCACTGATTTCAACAACGCCGACCAGTTGTTCTTCGATCAGATCGTTGAGGCCGCGATGGCGGACGCCAATTTGCGGCAAGCCGCCATTGCTAACCCTGGCGAAAAGTTCGAACTGTTGTTCAAGAATTTGCTTGAAGCGCTGTTTG
The DNA here is from genome assembly GCF_040676415.1 of Sphingobium sp. LSP13-1-1.1. Taxonomy (NCBI): domain Bacteria; kingdom Pseudomonadati; phylum Pseudomonadota; class Alphaproteobacteria; order Sphingomonadales; family Sphingobiaceae; genus Sphingobium; species Sphingobium sp. LSP13-1-1.1. The sequence goes on from NZ_JBEGHU010000010.1 coordinate 38,181, forward strand.
TTGAGCGCATGGATCAGAATGAAGAGATCTTCGCACGGTTCATGAATGACAAGGCCTTCCAAGGTCTTGTCACCAACTGGCTTGCGACTGAGGCTTACGCCAAGCTGCGGAGATCACATGAATAACTGCGTGAAGGTGGATCAGAATTCGTCAGCGCATTGCGATGCTCAGCCTTTTGAGCTCTGCAATGTTGCGCGCGCGAAGCAAATCATCACCGCAGAAATTCGTATCATGCAGCAGGATGGCTATGCGCGACGTTGAGTTCAAGGAATGGCTGGGTCGGCGGCTTTACCAAGGGAAGCCGCTCAAGACTGTCGGCAATCGTGTCGGATGGGTCAAAGCTGCAGAGCGAGCATTAAGCGAGCTTGGTTTCGAGGAGGCCACTCTCGACGACGTTCACAGGGCTGGACATTGGGATAGCCTTTTGCAGGCCCTAGCCCGGCTGCGCTCCGACTGGCGCACTAATGAAGCCGCGGCAAAGGCCATCGCCCCGCAATCGGCCGACCCGCATTTACAGGTTGCCAATACGCGCCAAGCGGTCGGCATGTATGGCAAATTTCTAGACGGTGCTGATCCGAACTACGAGGGCGACGGTCAGGAGGACGTAGCCAACATGAGCGGGATACAAAGATCTGACGTCGAAGCGGCCATGGACGAATGCGATACAATGGGCGTCGACGCATTCATGGACGAGTACGGTTATAGCTGGAACAATCTGCGCTATTGGGCAGAACGCGGTGCAAAATCCTATCCGTCCAAAGCTGTATTCGGTGTCGCGCATAGATTTCTTGATCAAGGTGCGGCGCTCAGCAATGACGAGTGCAACGGGACAACCGCGCGTAAGAAGCTTTCCTCATTGGGCTTCAAAATTATCGAACAAACGGGACTTCCGCAAAATCTGCCCGCTCGCCCCCACCATCCGGCGGAATCGCAAGGTTCTACCCTGCCCACGAATCTTATTCTGTATGGCCCGCCAGGCACCGGTAAGACCTACCGCACTGCCCTGGAAGCGGTGAAGTTGTGCGATGGTATCGCCAGTTATCCTGAAACCAAGGAGGACCGTGCTGCGCTGATGGCGCGGTATAATGAGCTCGTTGCCGACAAGCGGATCGCCTTCGTCACCTTTCACCAGAACTATGGCTACGAAGATTTCGTCGAGAGCCTGCGCCCTGTGCCCATCGGGAACAGCGATGGGAAATCCGTTGGCTTCCATCTGCAACCAGAGCCAGGACTATTCCGGCTGATCGCAGAACGCGCAGAAACTGGCGGTCTCGCGGTCGGAAGTGAGCCTTTGAATATCGCCGATAGAGCGGTCTACAAAATGTCGCTTGGGGACGTTGCTGACTCAGCGTCCGATTTCGTTTTTACGGAGTCCCTCAAGAACAATTACGCACTGTTCGGCTTTCGTGACATCGACTGGACCAACCCCCGCTTTTCGGATCGAGAAGAGATATTCTCTGAGATGAAAAGGCGTTTTCCTGATGACGATGTCACCCCCAACAAGGGTGTGGTACAATCGCCGGATGTATTCCGCAACCAGCTGGAAATCGGCGATATGCTGGTTGTCGCCAAAGGCAATCATCGGTTTCGAGCAATTGGGATTGTCGAAGGCGAATACGAATATGCGCCCCGGCCCGATGGCCGATACTGTCACCGCAGAAAAGTTCGATGGCTTTGGCGAGACAAAAATGGGCTGGACGTCAGCGAGTTGTATCCTCCAAAGTTCATCCAGAAAGCGCTTTATCGGCTCAAGGACGTGGAACTTAATCGCTCCCTTATTGCCCGGCTTATCTCAGATGCCGGTAGCGAAGGGGCCGAAGGCGATCCATTGCCGCACGTACTGATCATCGACGAAATCAACCGCGCCAATGTATCGAAGGTGTTCGGCGAACTCATCACACTGCTGGAATCTGACAAGCGGGCGGGCATGGATAATGCGCTGTCGGTGACGTTGCCGTATTCCAAGCGGCAGTTCTCCGTGCCCGCCAACCTCCACATCATCGGTACGATGAACACGGCGGACCGCTCGATCGCTCTGCTCGATACCGCCTTGCGACGCCGGTTCCAGTTCCGCGAAATGGCTCCGAAACCCGATTTGCTCGGCCTCGTCGAGGGTATCGATCTCAAGGCCGTGCTGACGACGATCAATCAGCGCATCGAGTATCTGATCGACCGGGAACATCGCATCGGACATGCATTTCTCATCGGCTGCGAGACAGCCGAGCAGGTGCGCGCCGCCATGCGCGACAAGATCATCCCCTTGTTGCAGGAATACTTCTTCGAGGACTGGAGCCGGATTCATGCGGTGCTAGGTGACGGGTTCATTCGGGAAGACAAGCTTGATCCGCCACCGGGCATCGAAGGCGACCGGGTATCAAGCTGGTCGGTGCTCACACCGTTCAGCGCCGACGCATTCGACCAATTGACCGGCAAGGTCGTGAAGGTGGCGGAGGAACCTGGCGAGTGATCGGCGAGCTGGCCAGCCATCTCCTCCCTGGCGTGCCTGTCGATCGGGTTGCTGCCGCGCTCGGCGCGGCAGCGGGGCAGGAACTGGCCTCGGGCAAATTCAGTAGCCCGCAAAGCAGTTCGGCACTTGCAGTCAACGGGTTCGGCTTCTTTCTGGAAGATCCCGCCTCCTTGCCTGCGTTTCCATGCCTTTCTGACCTCGATTGGCCGTCTCTGTACGTCGGAATCGAGCGTCAGATGCGCTTCCCTTGGTCAGGTGGTCGCCATCCCTGGCTCGATGCCGCCGTGGAAACTGCAACGCACCTGATCGGAGTGGAATCGAAACGGTACGAGCCGTTCCGCGATACCAAGCTAGCAAAGCTCTCGCCTAAATATGCGTCACACCGATGGGATGATGGCATGGAGCCATGGTGCACCCTGCGGGACCGGCTTCTAACGGAGCCTTCCGCGTTTCGTCACCTCGACGCCGCGCAGCTGGTCAAGCACGGCTATGGTCTTGTGACCGAAGCGCATCGGCGAGGGAAGCAGCCGATCCTGCTGTACCTTTACGCCGAGCCCACTGAAGGTCGCGTCATTCCAGCTGAAGCCTTTGCCGACCATCGGTGCGAGATCGCCAGCTTTGCCCAAAGCGTGGCTGGTTCAACGGTCCGCTTTGCTGCTTGTTCGTGGCGCGAATGGCTGGCAACATTTCCGCCAGTGTTGTCCGGCCATGCTGACCGGGTCATTGCCCGGTTCCATCCGTGACACATCTGACTGTTCACGAATGGGGGCGCACGCTCGTTCATAATGTCACCGGCCCCGCGCCCATGGGGACCTTCACTCGCACCGAAGCCAATGCTCTGCTTCGGGCTGCGCGGTCGCACGCACTGGCCAACCAGTCCGGGACCAACATCCTTGTTGACCTCTACAGCGAATTAGGAGCGCAACAAGTTGTCGGCGTGATTGCCGCACCGGGTTGCAGTCTGGAGATTCTGCCCAAGATCGACATCGCTACGGACGAAAGCGACGAGACAATCCGTGCTCGGCTAGTTGCCATGCTCAATGTCGCGCTGGGGCTCAAACTGGGCGATGGGCAGGCCTTGGCCATGGCTCGCCAGAAGGAAACCCTGCTCGACATTCTGATCCGCCTGTTTGCTGATCGTCTGCTGGCCGAGGCGCGGCGCGGCTTGCCCCGCGGCTATATGGCGCAGGAAGACGATCTAGCAGCACTGCGAGGGCGGCTCGATGTCATTCGCCAATTCACCCATCACGCCGTGCGACCCGACCGGCTTGCCTGCCGCTTCGACACCCTGATTCCGGACACCCCCTTGCTGCGGATCATGAAGGCCTGTGTCGTGCTGCTGCGCCGTCACGCGCGCGCGCTGGAAACGCAGCGGCGTCTGGACGAACTCCGTTTCATCCTCGCGGATGTGAGCGATGTGGCTGTCGGTGCCCTACCCTGGGCGCAGGTGCGCATCGATCGGACAAATCGTCGCTGGGAAAGCCTCTACCAACTGGCGAAGCTGTTCCTGAAACGCGAATGGCAGCGCACCAACCACGATGCCAAGGCGAGTCAGGGGATCACATTGCTGTTCGCCATGAACGATCTATTCGAGGAGTATATTGCCGCTCTGGCGCGCAAGGCTATGCAGGGGAGCAATCTAACCGTCCATTCGCAGGGTGGATTGCGCTATTGTCTGATGGAGGAGGGCGAAAGCGGCAGACCACGCTTCCAGACGACACCGGACATTCTGATCAAGCGGAATAATCAGGTCCAGATGGTGATCGATACCAAATGGAAGCTGATTGTCCGAAACCCTGAAGACAAGAAGCGCGGCGTTTCCCAATCCGACGTTTATCAGATGATGGCCTATGCCCGGCTGTATCGGTGCCGCCAGGTGATCTTGCTATACCCCCATCATGCCGGTCTTGGAGCCGAGGCACAGGATGTCGGTTATAGCATGATGGAGGGCAATGAACGGCTGCGGATAGCTAGCGTCGATCTCTTGTACGGGGAGGCCGCTATCACTCAGCGACTAAGGGAGCTCATTTTTCAAGCCAAGTTTCTACACACACCAACAGCCGTGTAATCATACGACGCATTTTGGGTACACTCCACGGCTTTCTATGGTCGCGGCACCGACAGCCTTTGTCTTACGACGAGCGACGGCATGCCTCGGTCGATCACGAAATCACCGGCCCGCTCCGACCGCGCCCGATCGACCAGCTGATGCCGTCGCCGCGCATCAATCCCGAGACCGATTTTCCTACTTGGCGCTCCAGGACCGGTCGCCATGGCACCAGCGTGAAATCCCGCGCCCTTTCGATCAGCGCGAATCGCCCGATGACGAGATCGACCGACCGCCGATAAACGCCCTCGATACGGTCGCCTTCGGCAGCTTCCCGAAACGGCATCTTGATCTCGCCGGAAAGCTGCCCCGCGACCCGCAGCAACTCGCGCCGCTGGAGTGCCGCAATCATACCATTGGGAAACATCGTGCCGCTGCCCGTTTCCTCGGCAAATCCCTGCGCCACCAGCCACTGCCGGCGGCGCGCCTGGGCATCGCGCAGGTTGTGGCCGAACCCAGCATCGCGGAAGGGCTCGGGCATGCCCGATACCAGATCCCGGTCGATCCAGGTCGCGGCGTCGGCATCGACCAGCCGCTCGATCGGCTGTGCCGACAGCAAGGTGATCGCGACCGGACGGTCCCGCAGGCGGGCTGCCTCATAGGCTTCCACCCGATCGAGATGATCGAGCGCGATGACCCAGTGCCCCGACGGCTCACGCTCGACGATGCCCGCTGTCCGCCGCATCGCCTCAAGCCGCCGGACATGGGTCTCGGCAAAGGCTTCGGTCGCGGTCGGATCGTAGCGCAGATGGGCGTCCACGTCGTAGAGTCCGCCATTGGCGGCCGCGATCTTGGCGACAGTGCGATCGACCTCGCGCACCTCGGGCCGGATCGGCTCGATGCGCACGACGGAGCCATGGGTCAAAACCGCATCGGTCTCCGCACCCTTGCCGATCCCGACATAATGGCTGCGCCCATCCGTGCCATCGACGATCAGGTATTGGCGATCGGCATGTTCGTCGGCGAGCCCGCGCGCCAGTACGCGACCGACCAGCGGACGCGCATCGCGCGCAGAGGGATCGTATATCGCCTGGTCGGCGGGCGCTTGTTCAAAAGCGGCGCGGGAAAATTCGCGCTGCATCGTGCGGATAATGTCGCCGCGCTCGCCCAAAGCCCGGAGCGTGTCGGCGAGGTCGAGCGCGAGGCGGAAGCGGCCGGCACCGAGCGGCTCGGCGAGGCCAAGCCGGGCCAGCTTCGCCAGCCGGCCGGAGCGCAGCGTCTGGTCGAAGGCATCGCGGCCGTGGCTCGCCACCACCCGCTCGGCGTCCGCGCCCTTGAGCAAGGCCCGGTCGATCGAGGTCAGCCGCTCCTGCTCCACGTCGGCGCGCAGCGACTGCTGGATTTCGCGCTGCGTGCGCGGCCCGAGGTCGAGGTCGACCAGCTCGGCGGCGCGTTCGCGGATGCCGGTCGTCATATAGTCGCGGGCGAGGATCAGATCGGCGCCGCGCCCGTCCTTCCCGCGCACCACGATATGCGTGTGCGGATGGCCAGTGTTGAAATGATCGACCGCGACCCAGTCGAGCTTGGTCCCGAGATCCTCCTCCATGCGCGCCATCAGCCGCCGGGTCAGGGGTTTCAGATCGTCATATTGGTCGCCGTCCTCCGGCGACACGATGAAGCGGAACTGGTGGCGATCGCCGACCCCGCGCTCGCCGAACGTCTTGCCATCGACTGCATCGGCGTCGGGGCCATAGAGTGCGCCCCGTGCCCCATCGCGCGTGGTGCCGTCGCGCTGGAGGTAACGCAGGTGCGCGGCGGCGGCCGACGCGCCCTTGCCGGCGAGCTTGACCACGCTCGCCTTGACGATGACGCGGCGCCGGCTCGCGGTGGCATGGCCACCACGGCTGGCGAGCAGGCGGCCAACACCCGCGCCGCGCCCGATCCGGCTGCCGGTGAAGTTCCTGCTGACAGGCCTGCTTCCAACCCCGCCGCCGCGCGCGAGATTGGCGGCGGCGAGCACGCGGCCGAGATAGCGTCGGGGGAGCTTGCCACCCTGGCTGCGCTGGCGTCCAAGGCGCGGCTCGAAGTTGTCGTCGTCGGCCATCTTCCTGCTTCCGAAAGGCTTGGGCGGGCGAGCATGACCTGCGCCCTAACAGATGAAAACCGGTGCCACTGAGCGTCGCGGATTTCCGCCAGTTTCGCAGGCAATGGCACCAGCACGTCAAGAGCAGTGCCGTCGATCCGGCCAAATAACGATGTGCAGACAAAGGTTTATGGAACGGCAGTGCCATAGCTTTATCTTGCCTTACGCCGCCCTCCCGTCTGAACCGCTCCTGCCGCCTATTTCCGCCATCCTGCTGCCCGTCCATTTCGCCCGAGCCGAGGCAAAAAGAAGCCGGGACACGATGCCTGTCCGGCACCCTGTCCCGGCGTTTCCGATGCCCCGATCAATGCGTCGCCGCAACGGCTTCGCGTGCCTGGCGTTCGCTCCTGAAGCTGCGCCGCCCCATCAATCCATGTGCGTTGCCATCGCCATCGACGATGCTCACCGCGACGAACCAGCGGCCATCCAGCCGGCCGACGATCGCCACCCGATCGAGCTCGAAATCCTCTTCATCGATGCTCTCATACGCCCCGAGCCAACGCTCCGACGCCCTCGCATCCCACAGGAAATCGCTCTCCTCAGCCTCCAGGAACCGCTGCGCCAGCGCCTCGCCCGCGCCCCGTCCGAATTCGATTTCGAGCCCCGCCACCAGCGTTGCCACCACGCGGTCCGACGCCGCACCGATGGATTGAAACATGGTCATGATCGCCTCCTTCGCTTGAAATCCTCCTCATTGAGGACAGCCCTCCGAAGACGGGTGGCGGAGCGGCTGTCAGGACCGCTGGAGGCGAAGCCGGAAGCGCCGCGCAGCGGCGGCGGAGGAACCGATTTTGTTGCGCGCAAAACAAGGAAGCGCGCGTGCGAAGCACGCTCTATTTCGCGGCAAAATTGGAGGGGCCGCTGGCCTTGCACAGCCGCTTCGCCGCCCGTCATGCTGGGCCTTGCCGAGACGAGCCCCTCCAACGTCTGCCGTCGCGCCGTGCCCTCTCAACAGGCGCTGTTTGAGGCTGCCGGATATGCTGGATCAGCGGGGTGCGCGAACCGCGAACAGGGTATCGGGCGGTTCATCCGGCGCGCGCGATGGCGATGGGTCGGCCGATGTGTTGCTGGTCCGAAGCGTGATGAACAGTGCGGGTGGCTGCTGCTGAGGCAAGGATTGCGAAGGACCCGACGGCGTGCCCGACACCATTGCGAGATAGGCGCGCGTTTCGGCCGGCAGTGCGCGGCCAGATGCGAGATGCGCGGCATAACGGCTCGGGCCGGCATTGTAGGCACCGAACAGCCTAGGATAGCCAAAGCGATCATACATCGCGCGCAGATAGGCTGTCCCTGCGAGGATATTGTCGTGCGGATCATGAGGATTGGCGCCCAAACCGTGCGCGGCCCGCATCGCCGCCCAGGTCGCCGGCATCAATTGCATAAGGCCTATCGCGCCCGCCCTGGAGGTGATTGGTCGCCCGCCAAGCATGGTCTGGCCACCGCTTTCGGCGCGCATCACCCGCTCGATCCACGCCACCGGCACGCCGAACCGCGCGGATGCCTCGGCGATCTCCGCCCGCCAGCCGGATACCGGATCGGTTCTCGGTGGATCGGCGGCGGCGGGCGTCGCCGCAAGCAGCGCGACGGTAACCGCGAAAACCCTCAGCGCAGCCACAGCGGGGTCGCCTTGCCGATCACATCCTGCGCCAGTGTCGGCCCGAAATAGCGCCCATCGAACGAGTCCGGGGTCTCGGTCATGAGCAGGAAGACCATGCTTGGGGCCAGCCGGATGCACCCGTGCCATGCGGGTAGTTCGCGGCCCGCAGCATCGGCGGCACGGCGCACCGCAACGGGCCGGCCGTCCACCGTCACCGCGCGATCGACCGCGCAGATCGTGTCTCCGGCAATGCCGGCGACGCGCTTCACTAGCGGCACGTTGCTGGGCAGATAGTGGCGGCTCGCGGCCAGGTGCCGCGCTTCGGCCGGTGGCCAGGCGATCACCATGTCGCCGCGTTTGAGCACTGCACCGGGTGAGACCGAATAGAGGCCGATCGGCGCGCTGGCGCTCGCGTTCCAGACCAGCCGGGGCAGCGGTGGCAGCGCGATCGTGAGGCCGAGGCAGGCGATTCCGGCGCCCATCACCGCGGCGCGGCGGCGCAGCCTCGTGCGGCGTGCGCGGGCGGCGCGCAGCGCGTTGCCCCAGGCGAAAAGCGGCAGGTCGCGGCGCTCAACCACGATCGCCTCCGCGCGCGCGGGCCGCCGACCACGCCTCGATATCGTCTATATGATAGCGCCAGGTGCGGCCATGCAGGCGGCATTTCGGACCAGTTCCCGTCTGGCGCAGGCGCTTCAGCGTCGAGTAGGCGAGGTCGAGATGAAAGGCCGCCTGCTTGGCGGTGAGGAAGGGGCAGGTCTCGCGCGCAGCCTGCGCACGTTCGGCGGTGTCGTCCATGATTCCAGTCCATGTGGGCCGGCGCATCGTGCGCCGGCTGATGAGCGCGGATTGGATCGATCCGGCCGTCTTCGGCAGGGTCGCAAATCGACCCATGCGATTCCGACCCCCCTCGTTTCGGGCCGGTGGCGATGCCCCGCGCCCTTGCGGGACGTGGCGCGGCGGGTTCAGTCGGCCGGAATCCTGAGGCTCGATTTCGTATAAAGCGGTGTGGGTTGAATCGGGTGGCACGGGCTTTCGTCCGTGCAACGGAAGGCGGACGGTGCAGACGCCCCCGCCTGCAGAGTCCCTCGCGAGCTATGGCAAATCCGGCGCACCGCTTTATGCCCCGCACCCGGCTCGGGCGCGGGGCGGCTCGCTCAATCGGCCGGGTTCCAGATGATCGCGAAGGCGTCGTCGTCGTCCTGCCCGGCGGCGCGGCCGAGATTGGCGTAGAGCCGGCGCGGGCCGAATTCGGGGGCGGCGAGCGACAGCGACACATAGTCGCGGCCGCTCATTTCGCCGCGCCGGACCCATCCGGCCCCGACCTCGACGCCTGCCGCCGACACGCGATAGTCGGGCTGGGTGTCGCCGGACTTGCGGGTGTTGGGAATGATCTCGATGTCGGTGCGGATCGAGAGCGTCTTGAGCTGGCCCTTGAAGCCGTTTCCGTCGCGGGTGACATAACCGATGGCTGGCATTGTTCGTCTCCTGAAAAGTCGCCCCGAACCGTTTCCGGGCGATGGGCGGACCGGAGGGACGGTCGAAGCAGGCCTGCGAACCGGAGGCCGGAGCGGCAGCGGAGGACCGGAGCCGGAGACTTATTTGAAGCGCAGCGCCCGCGAGGAGCCCGCAAGCTCGGGGTCCCCAAGCGGTGTGCCGCGTGGGGTGGGCGCGGGCGGGGAAATAAGCCGCACGGCGATGGTTTGGCGGGACTGCGGCCGTCCCAGGTCATGCGCCCGAGGAGCCGAAAACGGTGTGGGACACGCAGTGGTAACGACGACAATGCCGCCGGTTCAACCCTCGCGATGGATTGGTCGTGGACTGCGCGGACGCACCGCCGCACCAACGGATCGATCGTCCAGGGCACGCACCGCGACGCTGCCGCCATTGCCGGTTGTGCGGCGGACAACGACGGGCCAGGGTTCCTGGTGCGGTACGAAAGGCGGTAAGGTCAGCGCCATGTCGATGATCGCCATCCGCCTGCCGGCGAGCTGCGCCGCGCTGCTGCTGATCGCGGCCGCGCTGGCGCAAGCCCGACTGGTGCGTGCGCCCACGCTGATGAGTACAAGGGAATAGCCGCGCCACGGCCCGCGCCAGCAGGCCGGGGCGCGGCGCATATTCAGGGCATCAGCCGCAGCGGCGGCACGGCGAAATCGCCCGCCGCGAAGTGGGCGAGGATCGCCTCGTAGCTGCCGAGACGTTCTACGGTGCAACGGCCGATCAGGAGATAATCGTCCTCGTCGGCGGCATAGCACTGCACCTCGCCCTCGCCGGTGAACACCGCCCGCTCGGCGCCCCATTGGCCGGAATAGGCGCCTGACCAGCGGGCGAAGGACAAGCCATGCGTGATGCACCAGCTTTCGAGGCCCTCGAACCGGCCCCGGGCCACTTCATGCGCCATGAGTTCAAGCGGCACGCCCTCGCGAAACATCGCGGGCGTGAAGGTTTCGCCGTCCCATTCGGTGGACAGTCCCTGCTCCTGAACGAGAGCAGCGAGATCGGGCAGGAGGGATCGCGGCAGGGTGCCGCCGATGGTGATGCTCGCGGATACGCGGTCGGCCATGATGGTCTCCTTTCCCGCGCGGCCGAGCCCATCAGGGCGAGGGCGCGCGGCTGAATTTTCGACAATGGCAAGGATGCGGGCGGCGGCTTCCCGCCGCCCGCAATGGATCAAGCGGCGAGGCGGTCGGCCTCTTCGCCGTTGAAGGGAGGCACGGGACTCCCTTCAACCGGCAGGGCTATCGCCGCGCCGGGTGCGGTCGGATCAGGATCGTCGTCGCTCGGGCGGAACCGCTCGATCTCGCGCGCGGCCTGTGCCTTGGCATGGGCCGCGACGGTGCCGACACCGCCGCGCGCCGTGTAGGCGGCGGGCGGGAACGCCATCCAGCGCGGCACCCAATTCTCGCGCCGTGCGCGTCCGTTGGTGCCGTCGAGATGATCGCGGACGATGCGTTTCAGCGTCTTGGTCTTCTCGCCCGCATTGGCGCTGGCGACGGTTTCGCCCGCCACCTCGGCGACGATTCGGGTCAGCACTTCCCGGTCGCGGATCAGCTCGAAAAAGGCATCGTCGGCCCGCCAGCAGCGGGCCATATCGACGCCGATCTCCATTCCCACCGCCTCGACGGCGGCGCTGCCCGACGCCAAGGTTTCGCCCATGACGATGGCGATCACCTCCATGACAACCGCATCGGGTAGGTCGAGCAGCCGGTGGAAGATGCCGACGACACCATAGTCGTCGCCATTGCCCCCGGTCACGGTCGGTTCCTCGGCGGAGAAGCCGAGAACCGCCAGCACGGCACGGCGGCGCTCGTCGAAATCGGCCTCGGCCTCGCTGTTGTCGAGGCTGTCGCGCACCTCATCGTTGCGGGTGGATTGCGGCTCGGGCGTGACGCGCCAGAGGTGCGAACCGCCGATGGCATGCGCCACCATCAAGCGTAGAGCGATGGCCGGATGGCCAGTCAGCGCGGTGCGGACGGCGGCATGGCGATGCAGGTTCACATAGGTCTGCATGGTCGATGTCACCTCGGGCCGCGCCGCGTTCTGGCCGGTCCCGGTCCCGCTCTCCGACCCCTCGGCCTTGGCGATCCGGCGGGCTTCCTTGCCGGACACATAGCCTTCATGGACGATCACCTCGCCGGTCGCGCGCACGTCGATATAGACGCGCCCGCCCTTGCGCTTGCCCGCCTTCTCATATTCCCATGTTGAGAAATGTTCGGACGGCGGCACGATGATCGCGTCGGCCCAGCCCTGTTCGACATAGGCCGCGCGGTGCGCCTCGATCTCGGCATTCTGCGCCGTCCAGAAGGCATCGGCATCGGCGACATAGCGGTCCTCGCCGAACAGGTCGGCGATGGTCGCAAGGCCGCTCGCCTCCACGTCGAACAGCGCGTGGCGGGCCGGGATCGACTGCCCGCCGAACAGCCATGATTTCAACTGGTGGCCGGTCGGCAGATAGGCATTCTCGTCGTCGGCGAGCGCCAGCCATGCCTTTTGCTGGCTCTTCGAAGCCATGGTCAGATGACGCACGGTGGCAGCGTCGATCTCTTCCCGGCGGTAAAGGTCGCGGATCGCGGGGAGCAGGTTGCCGAGCGCCAGCACCCGCCTGACCGTGAGGTCGGGCAGGCCGAAGGTCGCGGCGATGTCCTCGACCTTGCGGCCCTCCTTGACCAGCCGGGTGAAGGTTTCCCACTGCGTCACTTCGTCGGGGTCGAGCCGCGCCAGATTTTCGATCAGCGAGGCTTCGACGGCGGCGGCATCGTCGCCTGCGTCGAGGATCGCGCAGGGCAGCAGTGCGGTGTCGGTATCGGCTTCGGCAGCGCCGTCCTTGGCCGCGCAGCGTTCCTCGGCGACGATCTTCGCGGCATGGAAGCGGCGGCTTCCGGCGACGATCTCGTAGCCGTCGGGTGCGCAATTGGGGCGGACGATAACCGGCTGGATAACGCCACGGCTGCGCACGGTCGGCAGGATGTCGGAGACATCGGGAGCCTTCCTTCCGTAGCGCATGTTGGCCTTGCTCACGACCAGCTTGTCGAGCGGGATGAATTCGAGTTTCATGTCAGCACTCCTTGTGAGGGTTCGGGAGTCGCTTGCCTCCCTCACCGGTCCGTCGATCTTTCCGGGGTTGGCGGACCGGCTTTGCGAAAAGCGGCGTTACGCGCCGCGCGTCATCCGCCGTTCCCCGCGTCGGGATCGGACGGAAGCTCGGGAACCGGCGCTGCTTCGATGCGCCAGATGATCGATTGGGCTTGGCTGATCGAACCGACCCGGCGCGCGGTGTCGGCCCAGACCGACAGGCTGGTGCTGGTCGAAAAGCCGATGTCGCGTTCGATGGTCAGGCCGAACGGCAAATATAGCCGCGCGATCTCGCCGAGCGAGAAATAGCCGAGTTCGGGACAGCCAAACCCCAGGTCGGCGAGGCCGAACAGCGTATCACCATCGTCAAGCAATTCGGTCGCAAGCCATGTCGCCGCGCCCAGCGGGTTGAACAATTTGATGACCGGCACGGGGTCATGGGCGCTCTCGTCAGCACGGTCGGCGTTCATGCGCAGTGCCGCGTGAAGTTCGGGGGTGAGCAGGATCATGCCGCAGCCCTCCGTTCACCAAAGTCATTGCGGGAAGTGTCGCCTTGGGTAGCGTCGGTTTGAACGGCCTCGGGTTGGACGGTTTCGGCTTGGGCGGCGGCGTGCTTCGCCAGCAACCAGTCGGCGGCCTTGCTGGCCGCGCTCGCTGCGCGGAAGATCGCGCGATTATCCTCGCGCAGCACGTCCAGCCAGCTTGCCAGATAGTCGGCATGGCGGACGGTCGGCACGATACCGAGTGCGGCGCAGAGGAAAGCCGATCCCATTTCGGCGACCAGTTCCTCGCGGGCATAGTCCTTGGTGCCAAAGCCGGTCGTAAGATTGCGCGCCAGCCGCGAGCCGTGGCCGGTGGCGTGGGTCAGTTCGTGCAGGCAGGTCCGGTAATAATTGATCTGCTCGAAGAAGGCCGGTTGCGGCGGCACCTGGACATAGTCGTGCGCCGGAGCATAGAAAGCACGGTTGCCGCCGACGCGGAAATCGATGCCGCTCGCCGCGATCACTTCCTCGGCGACCGGCACGATCTCACGTTCGGGCAAAGGCGCGGGTTCGGGGCACAGCCCGGCACGCAGTCCCTCGCACTGCGCCACGTTGAACACGGTGAAGCGCTTCAGGAAGGGAATGGCGCGCGCCTCGCCGCCCTCGTCGCGGGCGCGGGCCTTCTCGGCTTCGGGCCATTCGCCCCTAGCAGACGGCGCGGCGCTCCCCCGGAGCCCCGCTCCATCCGTCTGCTTCGGAACAAATCGGTCGGCATAGACGACGGTGGTGCCACGCTCGCCCTTGCGGACGCAGCCGCCTGCCTCCAGCGCCTGTTTGAAGGTCAGCCAGCCCTGCGAGGGATAGCCATGTTCGATCACCGCGCCCCACAGGATCAGGACGTTGACACCCGAATAGCGCCGTGCGGTCAGCGCATTGCGCGGCAGGCCGGGACCGATCGCGCCGCCGTCCGCATCGGGCTGGCCCCACGGCTGAACCCATGGGAAACGGCCTGCCTCAAGCTCGCCGATGATCCGCGCCGTCACCTCGTCATAGAGGTTCGCTCGGGATGCCTCGGCCCCTACACTTTCCGTCCGGGTCTTGGCCGGCACCGCTTGCCCGCCCTTGTTCGCGTGGGGTTTGCGACCCTTGCCGGTCGCGCTGGGACAAGTGGAAGAACGCATCGTTCACCTCCTCAAGCCGCCCGAAAACCACCATGGCCTCCCCGGAAAAGCGGGGGTAGGCGGCAAGATGCGACCGGAAAGGCCCGCCGCGAGCGGCGCCTGCACCCAAGCCGGGGTCCCCGTCGCGCCAGCGACGGGGTGGCGCAGGGCCGGAACGATAGTGGAGGAGCCGGTCCCGAGCGCAGTCGAGGGCCGGCTTGCCGGCGACGCGGGCGGGCCTAGCAGGGAGCGCCGACCACCCGCGCTTGACCGGGAGAGGCCACCAACAGCGCCGCCGCGCACCCGCGCGGCGACCGCGTCAAGGACGGGCACAGCCCGTCCGCTAGCGCCAGCCGATCGTTACCGTCAGGACGAGACCCGGTGAAATCCGGGGCTCGGTGGCGAAGAGGACGGAAAGCCTTTGACGTCGCCGAGCCATCGAGCGCGGTCGCGCCGTCAGGCGCGAGGCGCCTTCGAGGACCGCTCTCTCTTTCCACCGACAGAGTGTGATTTACACGACCACCTCGGCACCATAGATTATGTCCATGGCCGATCGTGATCCCAATCTTGTCGTTTCCGGACTTTCCGGCACCGTCACACAGGACGGTGTCACCGTGGAAGTCAATATTGTCCGGCTCGAGGACGAACCCGACTGGTCTCTCGAAGTGGTCAACTCCAGTGGCACTTCGACGGTGGGGGATGATCAGTTCGCTACGGACGCGGCCGCTCTGGATGCATTCCGACAGGCGGTTTCCGAGGAAGGCATGGCCTCCTTTCTTGACAGCGCCACGGTTATTCCATTCCCGAGCCGCTAGCGCGACCGGCAATTTCCGACCAGCATACGTCGTTCGGTAGTCATCGGGTGAACGGCCGCCCATGACAGAACCTGCCGTTCATCCCAACCTGAAGACCCGCTCCGCTTAACGGAGCTGGAAACCAAGCTTCTCCGCGAGCGCCAATGTCTTCGAGGGCTGCGTGGCCGGATCCTAAGCGAGGCCGCTTGCGAGCAAATGTTTAAATCCCTTGAGCAGCCTCGCGCTGAAAAAGGGGGAGCGACAAATCTGGCCGATGGCTGCTGTGGTTGCCTCAGGCGGCGGGATCGCTCGCGATGTCGAACGCAGTGCTTGCCATGGTCAGTCCATTGATGATGAGTTCGACCTCGTGGCGGCCGGGATGATGGCGCCGCGTACTGAAATCCCGGATAGCTTGGCGTAGTCCAAGCTTCACGGATTGCCCGGCGGAAAGGTCAAATGTCCTCAGCTTGAAAACTTTGGCCGCAGTCTTGCCGCCGGCACACGCATAGTGGACGCGATAATCGACGACCAGGCGTTGATTATCGGGGGAAGTCGACAGGAGTTCGGCATCGACAGCGATTGTTTCGCCCAGACGCACAACCTGAGGCTCAATCGAAAAGCGGCGTACCGTGACTGAGGCGCCGTGCTCAACGCCAATGAGAGCCAGCGCGCGCGGTTCGCCCTTCTTGATCAACGTGCGCAACGCATGACGGATGATCCAGACCGTTTGAGGGTTGTCGGTCGGCCACCCGGCAAGACGATCCAGTAGCCAGTCCGGGCGATCCTTTGCGATATCGTTGAGATGGTTGCCGACCGACTTGCGAACATAAGCGCTGGGATCAGCCTTGAGCGCTTCGAGGATTGAGGCTGCGAGCGTCGGGTCGTCCCGAAGAGCCGGGATGCGCGATGCCCATGGCAACCTTGGCCTGCTGCCTTCGCTGGCAAGCCTACGGACATGCTCGTCAGCATGGCTGGCCCACCCTTCCATGACGGCAAGGGTCCGCCCGCTATCCTGAGCGAGAAATGGGCGAATGGCGAATTCGGCGGATCCGAAGCGGGTAAGATCGGTAAGCGCATCCAGCGATCTGTCGAAATCGCCAAGCCCGTATCGCGCCACGAACTCGGTGACAGCGACCACCTGGAAACCATGGGTGAGTTGTGGCGCCATGGCACGGATGATCTCAAGCGCAACCTCATATCGGGCCGGTAGTGCGACATGGAGGGCGTCAGCGATATGGCGCACGCGCTCCATGATCGACAGCGCATCGAGTCCTTCCGACGCGGCGCTGAGAAAGCTGGCGCGATCGAAGCGCGCCGATACTGAACCGCCAGCGTCGGCGATGATGGTCAGCGCCTGCGGACCGAGTATGTCCTTGAGCAAGGCAGGTGTAGTCTCGTCCGTCATCGCGAAGCCGTTTCCAATCTCATTGTCGCCAAATGACCTTTGAACAATGCGCCCGGCTTGCCGTCATCCGGCGATTTGACGGGCCATTCCGATCAAAGCCTTGAATGCAGCCGATGGATTGCGCCGGCTGGGATAGTAGAGACACAAAGGCACCAACGGCGGGGTCCAGTTTTCCAGAACGCGAACGAGACGCCCTGCCTCGATGTCTTCGCGGATGTCGGACTCCATGAAGTAGCCTATGCCGACATTGTCCAGCACCGCGATACGCGAGAGACTGGCCTCATCGAGCGTGATCGGGCCGTGCACGTCTATCTGAACAGGCTGCCCGTCTTTCTCGAATTGCCAGCGGTGCAGCGCACCGTTTGGGAGCCGGATGCGAAGGCACGCATGGCCCAGCAGGTCGGGAGGGACGCGAGGCTTTTCATTCGCCTTGAAGTAAGCAGGGGTCGCAACGACGGCAAAGCTGCGGGGTGGGCCGACGGGGATGGCGATCATGTCGCTGGGAACAAGGTCGGCACTCCTAAGGCCGAGATCGAAACCCTCGGCCACGATGTCCACGATCCGCCCCTCGGTGACGAGATCGACATGCACCTGGGGATAGCGACGCAGGAATTGTAAAAGGAGCGGCTCGAGGATTTCACGGGCTGCCGTTGGGAAGGCGTTGATACGGAGCGTTCCGGAGGGCGTCTCCTGTTGCGAACGCGCGATGTCCATCGCATCATGAATATTCCTAACTGCAGGGCCAACCTGATCGACAAACTTGCGTCCAGCGTCAGTCAGGGCAACGCTTCGGGTCGTGCGATTGAACAGGCGGACGCCGAGCTGCCGTTCCAGCTTTGCGATGGCATTACTCAGCGCGGTAGTCGACAGACCAAGCTCCAGCGCGGCCGCCCGGAACGATCCGCGCCGTGCGATGGCCAATACCGCATCAAACTCGACCAAACCGTCCTGGTGCATTGTCCTACTTTTCGCAACATCGCATGACGATCTATCCCGATTATCATCGCAAAGGTCCAGCCCTAAGTTGGCGTCACCAGGAGAAGCAAAGCGCTTTTCCGGAACAATGGAGACGTATAATGACCCTCAAGTTGCCCGAAATTATCGCCGACTATTTCGACGCCGACAGGAAACGAAGCGCTGAAGCTGTTGCCGACTGCTTCACCAATGCCGCCGTCGTCATGGACGAGGGACATACCTACACTGGACGCGACGCCATCCGGCAATGGAAGGCAGACTCCTCCACCAAGTACACCTACAGCGTGGAGCCCTTCTCGATCTCGACGGAAGGCGAGCGAACGACCGTGTTCAGCCATCTCGCTGGTGATTTCCCCGGAAGTCCCGTGGACCTGCGCTATCTGTTCGTCCTTGAAGGGCAAAAGATCGCTGGGCTGGAGATCACGCTGTGAGCGTGCCCGTTCCAGGCGATAGCCATCCGTTCCTCGATCTGGGCGGAAAGCGCGCGCTGATTACCTCCGGCACGCGCGGTGCGGGCGCCGCAACCGTCAATCTCTTTCGGGAACTCGGAGCGCAGGTTCTGACGACCGCCCGAACCCTGCCCGATGACTTTCCGGAATCGCTGTTCGTCGCGGCCGATCTGACAAGCGCGGACGGTTGCTTAGCATTGGCGGCTGCCGTGAAGGAACGGATGGGTGGCGTGGATATCATCGTCCACATGCTCGGCGGCTCCTCGGCTCCGGCTGGGGGCTACGAGGCCCTCAGCGACGCGATCTGGGCAAGCGAACTCGACCTCAACCTCATGCCGGCCGTGCGGCTCGACCGGGAACTCGTTCCGGCCATGGTGACGCGCCGTAGCGGCGTCGTGATCCATGTGACGTCCATCCAGCGCGAACTGCCCCTGCCGGAGGCGACCACCGCCTACGCCGCAGCGAAGGCTGCTCTTTCGACCTACAGCAAGAGCCTGTCCAAGCAGGTCTCACCGCAAGGCGTTCGCGTCGTGCGCGTATCGCCCGGCTGGATCGAGACGGAGGCATCCATCGACCTGGCGACGCGGCTCGCGGCCGAGCACGGCGGAGATATCGAGGCGGGCAAGAAGATGATTATGGACTCGCTCGGCGGGATACCGATTGGGCGTCCGGCGAAGCCGCAAGAGGTGGCGGACCTGATCGCCTTCCTCGCATCCGACCGTGCGGCCAGCATCACCGGCACGGAATATGTGATCGACGGCGGTACGGTGCCGACGGTCTGAGCAACCCGGACGATCACCGGCCACGAGCAGGAAAACTCAGTCCGCTTCGGCCGGCGTCTCGGACACCGCCCAGCCGCCACTATGCCGATAGACGGCGTTACGCAGTTCGTTGATCTCACCGTTCAGTTTTGCGAGGGCAGCAGGTGTCTGTCCCGATGCCTCAAGCAATGTGTCGCCCAGGCATCCCGCGCGAAAACGAAGTGCATCTCCCTCCTTCGTAAGTGCGATGACGACCTGTCGTTCATTGACCGGGTTTCGCGTTCGGCGGACCGGGCCCGCGGCTTCCAGCCGCTTGAGAAGGGGTGTGAGCGTGCTCGATTCGAGGGCGAGTTGCTGAGCCACGCTTCCAACGGTTTGGGCATCCGGTCGGGATGCCGCCGCACTCCCCATTCCGCTACCGACCAGGAACCGCCGGTCCAAGCTAGCCGCGCGAGTGGCCGGTTTCTCCGCAACCGGACATTCGCCTTACATTCATGTGAGCTTGCGAGCAGGCCACGGCTAATCAAGCACAGCTGTTGCAGCTCTCAATCGTACAGAACATGTGGCGTGATTCTAACGGTGCGGGAGCCGATGGCCTCCCGGGGCGGCTGTACGGAGGACAGTATCAGCGTATTGAACCGCGACGAACGAGATTGACGATCGCCAGCAATATGATCGCACCAGCCAGCGAGACCAGGAATGTTATGACTGTGAGCGGGGCGTTGTTGATGTCACCTCGGGAGAGGATCAGGCCGCCGATGAAGGAGCCGATAATGCCGACCACGATATTGAGGATGATGCCCTGCTGACCATCTGTCCGCATGATGATGCTGGCAAGCCATCCGATAACGCCGCCAACGACGAGCCACATGATAATTCCCATAACCGTTCTCCTGCAATCCAGAAGACGATTTGGCCGCATTGACGCATCGTGCCCGGAATATTTGCCAACTCCTCAGTTGGCAGAAGCGTTCCAAAGACTTTGGATACACCAGACGAGATGAAATAGTTTGGGCGCTTATTCATGATATTAGCGCGAAAAATAAAAATAAAATCTGCCGACCGTAACATTGTCACGTGCGGATCGTTGTCTGAATGCTCCAAGCGATGCCTTTCCATCCTGGATGGTGCGTTTCCAGCCCAACAACAGACGCCGATTTTCCACAGGCAAAAGCCTGTGGATGCCGCGTCTGTAAGGAATAACACCATGAAACATAACGTTTTCGCCGTCCTCGTCGGGACGGCAGCACTTGGCGCCGCGACTATTGCGGCAGCCCAGTCCACGACGCCGGCTACCACGGGCAGCTATTCGAGCATGAATGTGGGCGCCGCTCCCATCCACGGCCTCGACGGCCCAGCTTTCTCCGCCGCCGCCTCCGATGCCAATGGGTTCCAGATCGCGGCAAGCCGCCTCAGCCTGACGCGCTCGCAACGCAGCGATGTCAAGGACTATGCCCGGCGCATCATTTCGGAATCAAAGACCTCCCAGCAGACGCTGATGGCGTCGCTGAGCAACGACCAGCGCAAGATCGCCCGGCCCAGCACTCGCCTGTCGGCCGAGCGCGCCTCGATGCTCAAGATGCTTCGCAGTACGCCGCGCGGGTCATTTGACAATCTTTATCTTACCCAATCCGCCCAGGTGCAGCAGGGCAACTGGGCGACCTACAAGGGTTATGCCGAAGATGGCGCCGACCAGTCGCTGAAGCAGGTAGCCGGCAACGGCGTGCCGATCATCGAACAACAGCTTCAGCAGGGCAGCGCGCTCCTGCCTTCGTCGCTCTCTGCGAACTGAGTGGTCTGGCCGGCCAAGGAAAAAGCCTGGCCGGCCAGCCGCCTTCAAATCAAGGATCATGACATGAACGACAAGCATGATATCTCCGTCCTCAATGGACTGATCACCACGACCCTCGACAGCATGAAGGGGTTTGAGGACGCTGCCGAAGATGCGAAGAGCACCCGTTTTGCGGCCCTGTTCGCCGATTTCGCGCGTGATCGCGGACAGGTCGTCTCCTCGATGCAGGCCGAAGTGCGCGCGATCGGCGGCAAGCCCCAGGACAGCGCAAGCTTCCTCGGCGCCGCCCATCGTAGCTTCATGGACCTGAAACAGGCGTTCACCGGCAAGAACGACAAGGCGATCATCGAGGAGGTCGAGCGCGGCGAGGACCACATCAAGGCGAAGTTCGAGATCGCGCTGAAGGATGCCGATCTGGCGCCGGCAACGAGGTCCATCATTCGCGATGCTTTCACCTCGGTTAAGGCCGGCCATGATCAGGCGAGCGCTCTCAAGCACAGCCTGGTCTGAGAAGGCACATTTTCGGCGCGGTGGGTAATTGCCTGCCGCCCCGGAGATTTATTGAACGGAGAATGGCCATGGCCACCAATACAGAAATACCCGTTGCCCGTCCTTTCGCAAGCCGCATCCTGATTTCCGCCGACGATGCGCGCGGCAAGACAGTGCATGGCCGCGATGGTGACAAGCTCGGTACCGTCGACCAACTCATTCTCGACGAGCGGACCGGACAGGTGGCCTATGTCATCCTGTCCACGGGCGGTTTCCTCGGACTGGGACAGAGCTATCATCCCATACCCTGGTCGGCGTTCCGCTATGACGAGACGCAGGGTGGATATGCAGCCGCCATCGACAAACGGCTGCTGGAGGGTGCCCCCAGCTTCCGGCCGGATTCAGCGCCTGTCTTCGACGATGCCTATGGCCGGCGCGTGACAGACTATTTTCGGCTTCCGCCTGCCGCCACCGGCTGATCAACAGCCCATAAAGGGGCGGCAAAAATAGGTAATTGACCGGTGTCGAATAGACGCAGGGTGGTCGTGCAAACCGTGCTAAGGTGCGTCTGCGAATCCCTGCGCTCACGTTGAGAGCCTTCACTTCGCGATTACCCGGACCCGGCTTTCACCCCGCGAGCTTTCCGGTTTCCCCGGAAAGGGGCATCATCGTGAACCGAGTTATCCATCCTGACGTCGTGCGCAATCTGGCGCTGGCGATCCTCGCCTCATCCACCGCGCCTGCGCTGCTGCTCGACGGAGATCTCACCGTGATAGCCGGCAGCTCATCCTTCTACGCCGCCTTCGCTCTTGTGCCGAAAAACGTGGCCGGACGGCCTGTATTCAAACTCGGCGCCGGTGAGTGGGACGTACCGCAGCTTCGCTCGCTGCTCAGCGCAACGCTCTGCGGTCATGCAAGGATCGAGGCTTATGAAATGGACCTCAAGGGCGGTGCCGCTCCACGGCGGCTGATGCTCAATGCCCAGAAGCTCGACTATGGCGACACCGAACAGGTTCGCCTGCTCCTGACCATCTCCGACGTGACCGAAGCGCGCATCAGCGAAAAACTCAAGGATGACCTGCTGCGCGAGAAGGCGATCCTGCTCAAGGAACTCCAGCATCGCGTTGCCAACAGCCTCCAGATCATCGCCAGCGTGCTCATGCAGAGCGCGCGGCGGGTGCAATCCGAGGAGGCACGAGGCCATCTCCACGACGCCCACAACCGGGTAATGTCGATCGCGACCCTTCAACAGCAGCTTGCGGCATCGAGGCTCGGCGATGTCGAACTGCGTGGCTATTTCACCCAACTCTGCGAAAGCCTCGGTGCTTCGATGATCCACGATCATGGCCAACTGTCGATCGCGGTTACGGCCGACGGCAGCAGTGTGAACGCGGATATCTCGGTCAGTCTGGGGCTGATTGTCACCGAGCTGGTGATTAACGCGCTTAAGCATGCTTTCCCGGGCGAACGCAGCGGCAAGATCCTGGTCGATTACCACTCCCATGAAGCAAACTGGACATTGTCAGTCAGCGACAACGGCGTGGGCACACCGGAGTCGCTGGCGGACGCCAGGCCGGGTCTTGGCACCAGCATTGTCGAAGCACTGGCCAATCAACTGGAAGCCACCGTCGAAACCGAGGGCGGATACCCTGGAACTACGGTCTCAGTCACGCACAGCGAGGTTTGAACTTCCTGGTCCGTGATCACGGCGGGATGAGGTGGTGTCGGCAATTCGGACAGGGTGATAAGCTCATCCCGACCTGAAGGAATGGACGGGAATGAAGACGACGAGAAAGCGCTACAGCGCCGAGTTCAAGGCGAAGGTGGCGATGGAAGCGATC
>NZ_JBEGHU010000011.1:0-58745 GCF_040676415.1 Sphingobium sp. LSP13-1-1.1
ATATCCATCCGGCCGACATGGCTGAGCTGGGCATAGAGAATGGCGATCACATCGAACTGGAATCCGATGTCGGCAAGATCACCGCGATCGCCGAGGCGGACGAGACGATGCGTCCGGGCGTGATCTCTATCCCGCACGGCTTTGGTCCGGCCACCGGTGAGATGGACGAGGATGGCGGGGTCTCCATCGGCGCCCTCATCGTCGCCGATGAATTCTATCAGCGCGTCAACGCCATCCCACGGATGACCGCCATCCCCGTGAATGTCCGGCGCCTGAGCAGCAGGATTGTCGGGCACCAAACCGCAGAAGTGGAGTGAGCCATATGCATGAAATGCCCCCGCAACGGGGATCGGTGAAGATCAGATTTTGAATGCGGGGCCGGGTTCGCCAGGTGGCCGGGATAGCAGTGCGATGACCATGGCGCCCCCAGCGCGTCGGCACAGCGCACGTCTGGTCGCCTGACGGAAGGGCAGGGCTCGCCCTTGAGGTGCGGTATAATTTAGGCCGCTATCCGCTGACGCGGTCGAGGACCACGCTTTTGTGTTGCGATGCGACGTCGTGGGAAACGATCCGGAGTTTTGCGCCAAATGGCTTCACAAGCATCGTCGTGGATTAGAGCGGTTTCGATCTGATTGAATCAGATCGCCGCTCTGGATTCCTTGTTTTCCGCGATTTCTTAACCAGCGATCGGTTCCGATCGCTTGGAAATCGCTTTAACACGCGTCGTGCTGGAAGCTGGCACTCTTTCCACGTTTATTTGACACGTGTTGAAGGAACGAGGTGTCGGATCAAATACATCTGCCCATGCCATGCAAAGGGAGCGCTGTCGGCACGGGTCGACAAGGGCGATGTGCACCGGTCCCGCTCTATACCGTCCCTCAAACGATCAACGACCAGGCGATGGGCAGGAATACAGATGTCAGGATCGCATTGAGCGCCATGGCGAGTGCAGCAAATGCTCCGGCGGTCTTGTTGACCTGCAGCGCTCGAGCGGTGCCAATGCCATGACTGGCGATGCCCAGTGCAAAGCCGCGGGCTTCCCAATCGTCGATCTTCATGCGGTTCATCAAGACCGGTCCGGCAATTGCGCCAAAGATACCGGTGAGGATTACCAACACAGCTGTTAGTGCTTCAATTCCCCCGAGTTGCTCCACGATCGCCATTGCGACAGGTGCTGTTACCGACTTAGGGGAAATCGTGACAAGCGTTGCCCTGTCGGCACCGAGAGCCCAGGCAATGATGACTGCGCTTGCCGAAGCTGTCACTGATCCGACGAACAGGCTGACGAGGATCGCGCGCGCCGAACG
Source organism: Sphingobium sp. LSP13-1-1.1 (assembly GCF_040676415.1). Lineage (NCBI taxonomy): Bacteria > Pseudomonadati > Pseudomonadota > Alphaproteobacteria > Sphingomonadales > Sphingobiaceae > Sphingobium > Sphingobium sp. LSP13-1-1.1. Next base: position 1,308 of record NZ_JBEGHU010000011.1, read on the forward strand.
TTTAAGCGTGTCGATCTGGCGATAAAGCGGAATGGCAAGCGCCACGGTAGCCGGCCCCAGCAGGAAATGGATGAATTTGGCGCCATCGAAATAAACGGGGTAGGTGGTGTTGGTCAGTGTCAGAACAGCAATCACGATCGCAATTGCCAGAAGGACAGGATTGCAAGCAGAGTTCCGGCCGGACTTCTCATAGACCCAGCTGCCGATTTGATATGCGATCAGCGTCAGGACGATATGTGGCAGCGGGCCTTTTACCAGATGGTCCCAGATGGTTTGCACGTCAGTCATTGGCGCCAGCGTCGTTGGCGGTTTGCGGAGACGCATGGCAATTCTTTCGACGGCCGCGGTTCGGCCTTGCCATCGTCGCAGCGGTTACGGCGATTGTCAGCAGGCTCGAACAGACGATGGCTGCGCCCAGAGGAAGCAGGTTTGCCTTCAGGATGGCGACGCTGCCCATGATGCCGACGCCTGCGGGCACGAACAGTAGTGAGAGATTGGACAGCAACGCATCTCCAGCCTTTTCGAGGTCTTCTGGCAGGTCGCCCCAGACAACGAGAAGTCCGAGCAGCAGGACCATGCCGAGCACGGGGCCGGGAAAGGAAATGCGGACGACTTGCACGACGACCTCACCGGCAAATTGGCAGGCGAGGATCAGCAGAAACCACTTCAACATGGGGCTTGAATCCATTGTTCAGACTTGACCGCGGCGGGTTGAGTCCAGGCCCTGCCGACTTGCAGGCCCCCGGAGTCCCCTCAACGACTTGTTTGCGAGCAGGAGGTGTCGCAAAGAATCTGGAACTAGATAGGCTTGTGCTTGCTGCTGGTCCAGGCTGCGCCCAAAAGTTCGTTGCTGGGCAGGCTGTTATCCAGAACCTTGCGGGCAGTTTCTACACCCGCGATCGGCAGGCTTGCCGGGTCAAGCAAGCCGATCTGCACGAGTACGGATGCTTGATCCCAGTAGATGTGCTCATGCGCGACTTTGCCATCCCTGAAGTTCACGATAGCGACCATGGCAATTTCGACGGGCTTGCCGGTCGGTGCAATGCCCGGCAACATCCAGTCGATCTGTGAGCTGTGCGTGAAGCTGAAAATCATCTCGTCGACGATCTGGCTCGCGCCCACCGTCCTGCTGACGAGGGTCAATTTCGTGTCGTCAGGATTGCCGCCAATGAAATGATATCGATAAAAGCGCTTCAGTGCATCGTGCCCCACGCCCCCTGCAAGAGTGGGGATGTGGTTGACATAGGGTTCGGCAACCATCGTCGCCATCGTCGCGTCGACATCACGCGTATCGAACTCGTAGCTGCAATGTTCCTCCCAGAGCGCAATCATTTCTTCAGTGGTCATAAACCTGCATCCTGCAAAAGATCGGCATCAAGAGTTCGAAAGAGCGACGACCTCGTCAACGGCCAAATGACGCGCCGTCTCATTGGATGAGAAACCCCCGTCACACAGTGTAGCCGCGCCCGGATCACTCAGGATTGCGGGCTGTAAGCCACTGCCCTGATCATGATCCCCTGATGCGGGTGCATGAATTCGTTGACGCCGACCGTGGTGCGGGTCGGGCCGTCTGGCGGAAAGAAGGTGGCGTAAACTTCGTTGTAGACGCCATAGGCCGACATGTCGGTCAGATAGGCGTGAAGATCGACGATATCCGAGATGCTGGAGCCCACATCGTTCAGCATCTCGGCGAGCGAATTGAGGATGTAGCGGGTCTGTTCACGGAAATCGATGTCGAAGGTGCCATCTTCGTTGAAGCGGACGCCTTCGAAGCTGTTGTCCTCGCGGCGGGCGCTGGTGCCGGAAATGAAGATGAAATTGTCCACGCGCTTGAGGTGCGGATAGTTGCCGAGCGGCCTTGCACGGCCTCCGAAGATCTTGCTTTGCGAGAACAGGTGGCGCTCCACGCTTTTGGAGGTTTCGCGCAGGCGATTCTTCACTTCGATCACGCGGTCGTCATCGAGCCGTGAGGCGGGCGCCGAAAGCGCGATCGCGGCAATTACCCTGCCGCTCGAATTGTGTAACGGGACCGCGACGGACCGGAGACCGTCTTCCCATTCACCATCGTCGACCGCGTAGCCGCGATCTGCAATCCGGTTCAGTTCGGCGGTCATGGCCTCGGGCGAGGTGATCGTGTGTTCAGTGAACTTCACGAGTTCGAGGTTGGCGGCAAAGGCCTTGCGCTGTGTTTCACCCATTGCCGCAAGGAACACTTTGCCCCCGGCAGTGCAGTGCAGGGGGAAGGGGCGGCCCACGTCCTGATTGATCAGCAGCGATCTGTCGGGCAGCGCAATCGTGGAATTCATCGCCTCGTTGCCGACGCGGACTACGCAATGCAGCGCTTCGCGGAATTCGAGAGCCAGCTCCTCAAGGTGCGGCTGGATCGCGTCGAGTAGAATGGTGTCGCCATCGACCTTGCCACCCAGATCCGACAGCGTCGGACCAAGCTGAAACCGTCCGTTGCGCGTCCGCACGATCGCGCCTTCGCTCTCCAGCGTCAGCAGGAAGCGATGCACGGTTGCAAGATTGGAGCCCGTGGCCTGCGCGATCTCCGTGGCTGACACGTCCCGGCCCATCGATGCGATGGTCCTGAGGAGGGCGAATGCCTTTCCTACGGAGCTGTTTTTGGGGGTTAGAAGGGGGCCGCGAATGATGTGCTTCCTTTGAAAGAACGGACGTAAAACTGCCGCTGCGGCATATCAGCGGGCTAGGTGACGCGCAAGTTGCTGAGGCACCTGGCGGGAACGCCGGAATCGCCGCGAAAAGCTGCCAACAGTTGCGTTGACATGACTGAAGCATGATGGCACGATCTCAATGCATAATCTAATTATCTCATTTAGTAAGATATGCTTTTGGAGTCGGAGGGAGCTGGGGGTTTCTGAGGTTCGGGTCAGCACATCAGTAGTCGTTTGTTGGGAGTGTCTCCGAGCAAGAGGCATGAGCCGGACGTGACCGTCCGCGGCGCAAGCGGCCAACCGGGCGCAACGCTGAAATGTGCTGCAGGATCGCCAGGGAATTCCCCCGATGCCGGACTTGGAATCAAAGGAGTTCACCATGAGTTCAATTCTTCAGGAATTTGTCCAGGCGTTGAAGTCGAGGAAGGTCGAGATCATCGACATGAGCCATACGCTGCAACCCGCTACCCCGGTCATCCAACTGCCGGAACCGTTCAACCAGACGCTGCCGTTCCGCATCGAGGAAATCTCCAACTTCGATGAACGCGGCCCCAACTGGTACTGGAACAACATCCATCTGGGCGAACATACCGGTACGCACTTTGACGCGCCGATCCACTGGATCACCGGCCGCGACTATCCCGACGGCTCGGTGGACAAGATCCCCGCCGAGAAGCTGATCGCGCCGGCCATCGTCATCGACGTCACCGCCAAGGTCGATGCCGACGACGAATATCTGATGACGCTGGACGACGTGAAGGAATGGGAAGACGAACACGGCATGATCCCGGAAGGTGCCTGGGTTCTCGTCCGCACCGGCTGGCAGTCTCGCTATCCGACCGAGAAGTTCCTGGACAACAGCCGCTGGCCGGGCCAGCACCCTGACGTTCCGGGCTTCCTCGCGCATGAGCGCAAGGTCATCGGCGTCGGCACCGAACCGGTGGGCACCGACGCTGGTGCGGCCCATTCGTTTGAAACCCGCTGGCCTTGCCACCACCACATGCACGGCACCAACCGTTACGGTCTTTCGAGCCTTGCCAACATGGACAAGCTCCCGGCGACCGGCGCCGTGTTGATCACGCCGCCGCTGAAGATCATCAAGGGTTCGGGCAGCCCGTGCCGCGTGCTGGCACTGGTCGAGCGTTAAGATCGGTCTCCTCCTCGCGGGTTTGCCGCGGGGAGGAGAATTGGCGGTTCACGGCGGCTCCGGGCCGCTGGCGGATCAAAGCCGAAAAAGAGCCCAGGCGCTATGGCGTGCCTGGGCTCTTTCTGCTTCCGGCAACAACTGCCGGAGGAGGGCTTCAGGCCAAAGGGGGCTCCGCCTTCGTGACTCCGGCGACGCCCCAATTTTCGGGTTCGACCTCGGAGAGGATGACCCGAACCTGCACGGGTTGGACCTCAAGCGTGGCCACGATCGCGTCCGTCACGCGCGAGATCAGCAGTTTGCGGTCTTCGGACGATCTGCCCTTGAGGATCTGGATGCTGGCGATCGGCATGGCTTGTCCTGGCGCTTTGGGGGCTCTGTCGGAATGCAGCCTTGCCGGCCTGCATTTCCCTGTTGCCCTGCCTGACAGCAAAAGGCCCGGAAAGCGTTTCTGCTTTCCGGGCCTTGATGGTCAGAAACCGATGGCAGCTATGCCAGCCATGGCGGCCAACTCATCATTGTCGCTGAGGTCGCCGGTAACCCCGACCGCGCCGACGACTTCCTTGTCGGCGTTGCGGATCAGCAGGCCACCCGCAGCAGGGACGATGCCGCCCGGGCTGATCATGCCCAGCGAATTGACGAAAGTGGGCCGCTCGGCTGCCATTTCGTTCAGGGCACGCGAGGACAGGCCAAGGGCGAGCGCCCCATTGGCCTTGCCGATCGCGATCTGCGGACGCAGGTTGGAGGAATTGTCTTCGCGCGCCAGGGCAAGCAGATGGCCACCGGGATCGAGCACGGCGACCGTCAGCGGCTGAAGGTTGCGCGCGCGGCCATCCTTCAGCGTTGCTTCGACCAGGGCTTGTGCCTGAGCGAGAGTGATACTGCGTCCTGCCATTGATATACCTTTGCAAAATCGGGATTTGAACGAGGAATGCCTTCAGGCGTGAGCCGGCACCAGCGAGTTCAGCTGTCGCAGGCGCAGCGGCGGATAGATGATCAGGCACATTGCCAGGGTCGTGAAACCCTCGATCGGCAGGATGCCCGACAGCACATAATGCGACATGAATACGGCTGCGATGAGGGTGGCGACACCCGACCAGTTGACGGCTTCCGCGTTTGCCACCTTCGTCGCCAGATCGTTGTCGAACATGCGGCGGACGATGTAGAAATCTGCGACGATGATCCCGGCAAAGGCCGTGGTCAGCACGCCCAGCATCGTCACCCATGAATTGATCAGTTCGAGCAGATTGCCATAGATCATGAGCAGGCCCATGATGTTGCCGAGGATCACGAAGGCGAGGCGGCCGGGGCGGAAGCTGAGGGCGTCGAACAGGTTCGAAAGCGAAAGCGAGGCGCTGTAGGTGTTGAGCACCTGCGTCTTGCCCTGGGCGAGAACGAGCAGGAGCGCGCCCATCGTCCCGCCGAGCACGACGAAGGCTGCTGTGATGCTATCCGGGCTCTGGAGAGCGGCATGCCGCGCAGCTTCGACCGTCAGTCCCTGAACCTGGGTGTAGAACTGGATCAGGGCAGGGCCGCCAGCATAAAGGATCACGCCGCCGGTCACCATCATCAGAAGGTCCATCGCGATGTTGCCCATCAGGGCGGCAATGCCGATGTCGACCGAGCGACGCGCATAGCGGCCAAGGTCGGCATCGAACAGGGAGAGCGCTCCGGCCGAGCCGATCAGGACGTTGATGGCGAAGATGAACTTTGCCTTGTCCGTGGCCGCGCCCATCTTCTCAAGCGCCTCGGGCGGGAACTGCGAGCCGAAGGAAAGCAGTTCGCCGACGGTGTAATGGCTGCCCGCAACCGCCACATACATGACGTAGGCGAGGACCAGCAGCGAGAGGATCAGCGAGATCGAGGAGACCTTGGCCACGAGCTTGAAGCCATAGGCCGTAAGCAGGATCCACAGCAGCGTCATGCCGCCATAGATCAGGATCTTGGTCGTGACCGTGTCCTCGAGTTGGAAGTAGAACACGAAGCCGTGATAGAGCAGCGCATTTTCGAGGGCGAGAAAGCCGATGATCATGAACGCGTAAATGAGCGATGAGATCACCGAACCTTGCCGACCGAAGCCGTAGAAGCGCGAAAGGACCGTGCTGGACAGGCCCGAGCGATAGGCGATGTGACCGCAGGCCCAGCCAAGCAGCGCGCCGAGTATCGTCACGATCGCTCCGGCGATCAGGCCGATCTTGATGCCCGCCACAAAGGTCACCAGGGCGCCGAAGAAGATCTGGACCAGGGAGACCACCATGCCGGTCGTGTTCCATGTGAGCGACAACCATCCCTGGCGCAGTTCCACCGGGACCGGTTCCAGGGCGTGGTCCTCAATCTGTTCCGAAACACTTTCGTGGGTCATGTCTAATTCGCCTCTCGCGATGCGTCTCTGGGACGGGCGGACAGGGATCGCACGTTGCGGTGCATCGTGCGGGGCAAGCAATCGTTTCGAGCCGCTGCTGCAATCTCGCGGTAGACTGGCGTGACCAGACCCGGCCGAGGGTCGATGACTCCACTCCCGGAAGAATCGGCCTGAGAGCCTTGCAACCGGACTTTCCCGGCCTTGCTCGCGCCCTTGCAGCTTCGGTTTTAAATCTTCAATATTAAGATATAAATTTTCTTTGATGGGATATAATGATGTTGCAATCTGGCGTCAAGCGGACCTGAAAGTGTCAAAAATGCTGAGATTTCAGTAGGAAATGAAGGTGACGCTCTGTTGCCTGACCTCACTCTCCAAATGGCATCGTGACCCATCGGATCGCCAAAAGCGCGGGCCGGCCCTGTTGACTGCCGGCCAAAGCCGTGTAAGGTTGTTCTCACAGATTACGAGTTCATTCTCTCATTCTTTGAGATTTGTAAGGAGCCAGTGGTTATGTCGGGAGAAGGCAAGATTGTCGCGGGGTTTGTTGCACCTCATCCGCCCCATCTGGTCTATGCTGAAAATCCGCCGCAGAACGAGCCCCGCTCGGAAGGTGGCTGGGAAACGCTTCGTTGGGCATATGACCACGTTCGCCGCGCAATCGACGAACTGAAGCCCGATGTCCTGCTGGTCCATTCACCGCACTGGATTACGCAGGTCGGCCATCATTTCCTGGGCGTTAAGGATCTGAAGGGGAAATCGGTCGATCCGATCTTCCCGAACCTGTTCCGCTACAATTTCGACATGCAGATCGATGTGGATCTGGCCGAGGCTTGCTGTGCGGAAGCCGAAGCGGCCGGCCTGGTGTCTCAGATGATGCGCAATCCCAATTTTCGCGTCGACTATGGCACGATCACCACGCTGCACATGGTTCGCCCACAGTGGGATATTCCTGTCGTCGGCATCTCGGCGAACAATTCGCCTTATTATCTGCAGCTTGGCGAAGGCATGGAGCAGATGGAGCGCCTGGGCGTGGCAACGCGTGAGGCTATTCGGAAGAGCGGAAAGCGGGCCGTGTTGCTCGCCTCGAATACCTTCTCACACTATCACTTCAAGGAAGAGCCGGTTCCGCCGGAAGATATGAGCCGCGAACACCCGGAAAGATATGACGGGTACAAGTGGGACGTCCGCATGATCAACCTGATGCGCGAGGGCAAGATCCGCGAAGTCATGGACCTCTTCCCGCAGTGGGTCGATGAGGCCTTCGCCGAAGTGAAATCCGGCGCGTTCCCGTGGATGATGTCAGCGATGGATTACCCCACCATCCCGGCCGTGCTGCACGGATATGGTTCGGTCATCGGGACAGGCAACGCGGTCATGGAATGGCGTCTCGCCGCCTGACCCCTGGTTCCTTGGAGGTTTATGAAATGAGCATTGTTTCCGCGTTTCTCATCCCGGGTAACCCATTGCCGTTCCTTCGTCCCGACAATCCGCCGTGGGCGGCCCTGGCAGAGGGCGCGCGGGCAGCCGGCAAGGCACTGGCTGAATCCAGGCCTGATGTTCTGCTCATCTATTCAACCCAATGGATGGCGGTGCTGGATCAGCTTTGGCAGGCACGCGAACACAGCACCGATATCCATGTGGATGAGAACTGGTACGCCTTTGGCGATCTGCAGGCCAATCTCAGGGCCGATGTGGACCTGGTCCACGCCTGCGTCGAGGCCGCCGTTGCTGCAGGTATCAAGTCGAAGGCTGTAGATTATGACGGTTTCCCGATCGATACGGGAACTATCGTCGCCACCGGTTTCGTCAACCCGACCGGCGAGATCAAGGCAGTGGCCGCAGCGAACAATCTCTATCACGATTTTGCCATGACCGAAAAACTGGCAAAGCTGGCCGCCGAGCAAGCCGAATTGCAGGGCAAGCGGGTGGCGGTGCTTGCCGTCGGCGGGTTGTCAGGCAAATATATCGACGAAAAGATCGACATCGCTGCTGACCATTTCGGCGGCGAGAATGACGACGTACACAACCGGAAACTTCTGTCGCTCATGGAAGCGGGGGACGTGGCAGCGTTGCGAGCCTGGCTGCCCGACTATGCCAAGGCGACGGGCGCCGACATGGGCATGAAGCATCTTGCGTGGATTCTCGGAGCCACGGGCGGCTTCCGCGGGGCCAAAACGCTGGCCTATGGGCCGACCTATGGTGCGGGCGCTGCGGTGGTTCAATTCGAACTATAAGCCTTTTTGCAACTTGATAAGCTGAATCGGTGCATCGGATGTCTAATACCCAATATCGAAACTTCGTTGGTGGCCAGTTCGTGGCAACCAACCGCAGCTTCGAAGATATCAATCCGGCGACAGGCAAGGTCTACGCTGAAGTTCACGAGGCCGGAGCCGACCTCGTGGACGAAGCCGCCGACCATGCCCGGAAGGCGCTCAAGGGGGATTGGGGCAAGACCACTCCCGAGCAGCGTGCCGCGTTGCTGGACAAGATCGCTGACGGGATCGAGCGCCGCTTCCAGGACTTCCTTGAAGCCGAGGTTCATGACACCGGCAAGCCGGCATCGCTGGCATCCACGCTGGACGTGCCACGGGGCGCTGCAAACTTCCGCGCGTTTTCCTCGATGATCCGCACCACCGGCGGCGAGGTTTTCGAGACCCCGACGCCGGATGGATCGATTGCGCTGAACTACACCCAGCGTCGTCCGCTCGGCACCGTCGGCGTCATTTCGCCATGGAACCTGCCGCTGCTGCTGTTTTCGTGGAAGGTCGCTCCGGCGCTCGCCTGCGGCAATGCGATCATTGCCAAGCCTTCCGAAGAAACGCCGGGCACGGCAACGTTGCTGGCTGAGGTCATTGCCGAAGCGGGTGTGCCGGACGGCGTGTTCAACCTCGTCCACGGCTTCGGTGCGAACTCCGCGGGCGAAGCGATCGTCAGGTCGTCGAAGGTCAATGGCATTACCTTTACCGGCGAATCCGGGACCGGTGCAACGATCATGCGGCAGGCTGCCGAGGGCGTGCGTCCCGTATCGTTCGAACTGGGCGGCAAGAATGCGGCCATCGTTTTCGCGGACTGCGATTTCGAAGAGACGGTCGCTGGCGTTGCGCGGTCGAGCTTCCTGAATACCGGGCAAGTCTGCATGTGCACCGAGCGCGTGTATGTCGAGCGGCCGATCTACGAGAAGTTTGTGGCTGCCCTGACCGCGCATGCCAAGGGGATGCGCATTGGCGATCCGTGGGCCAAGGATACCCAGCTTGGCCCGGTGATCTCGCAGAAGCACCGCGAGAAGATTCTCGGTTACATGGCTCTCGCCCGCGAGGAAGGGGCAGAAGTGATGACCGGGGGCGGTATCCACGCTGCGAGCGAAAGCCTTGGTGGGTGGTTCATCGAGCCGACCGTGTGGACCGGCCTCGCGCAGGATTCGCGCTGCATGCAGGAAGAAGTCTTTGGGCCGGTCTGCAACGTGCTGCCGTTCGACACCGAAGAAGAAGCCGTCATGCTCGCCAATGACAGCAAATATGGCCTCGTCTCGGCCGTGTGGACTTCGAACCTCAAGCGTGGGCATCGCGTTGCGGCGCAGATCGACGTCGGGATCGTCTGGCTGAACGCCTGGTTCCTGCGTGACCTGAGGACTCCTTTCGGCGGCACGAAGCTGTCCGGCCTCGGCCGCGAAGGCGGGCATCATTCGCTCGACTTCTACTCCGAACTCAAGAATATTTGCGTGAAGCTATGACCAACATGATTGAAAAAGCCGCAGAATTGCTGCGCAATGCCGAGGCGGCAAAGAGCCCGTGCGCGCCGGTGAGGACGTTCCTTCCTGCGGACGATCTTGCCGCTGCCTACGAAGTGCAGAAGATCAATGCCCAGCTTGCCGTGTCCGCCGGGCGCCGGATTTCGGGCAAGAAAATCGGTCTGACTTCGGCTGCGGTGCAGAGGCAGCTTGGCGTGAACCAGCCCGACTATGGCGTGCTCTTTGCCGACATGGAAGCGCCCAGCGGCGCGAGCATTGCTTTTGAGCAGGTTCTTCAGCCCAAGGTCGAGGCGGAAGTCGCTTTGGTGATCGGCAAGGAACTTCGTCATGCGGATACGACGCTGGCGGAACTGATCGGTGCGGTGGAATTCGTTCTTCCGGCTCTGGAAATCGTCGGCAGCCGCATCGCCAACTGGGATATCTCGATCGTCGACACCATTGCCGACAACGCTTCATGCGGCGCATATGTCCTTGGGCACCGGCCCGTGAAGCTGGCAGATGTGGACCTCGGAATGTGCGGGATGGCACTGTCCAATCGCGGCGAGCCGGTTTCCGTCGGAGCAGGGCTCGCATGCTTGGGTCACCCACTGAACGCCGCTCTGTGGTTGGCAAGGACCATGGCGAAGGTCGAGCAGCCGCTCCAGCCCGGAGACGTCGTGCTTACCGGTGCTCTGGGGCCGATGGTGCCGGTAAAGGCCGGCGAGACTTACGAAGCCGACATCAACGGCTTGGGCAGCGTTTCGGTGAATTTCCTGCCGGCCACTGGATGACAATGTTTGAGTGCTTCCCTCCAGCCAGCGCTCCTGAGAAGGTGTCGAGCGGGGAAATGAAGTTGCAGTGTTTTGAGGAGCAGAGTTTTGGTCGATATTGATGCAATGGCCGAGGCAGTGGACACTGCCGCGCTTCATGCTCGACCCATCGGTCAGCTTGGCGATGCGTTGAGCGTCGAAGATGCCTACCGCATCCAGGCCCGCTCGATCGAGCGTCGCATCGCTCGTGGCGAACGCCGGGTCGGCGTGAAGATGGGCTTCACCAGCCGCGCGAAGATGGTTCAGATGGGCGTGTCCGACCTCATCTGGGGCCGCCTGACCGATGCGATGCGCGTGGACGACGGCGGCACCATCGAAATGGAGCGCTACGTGCACCCGCGCTGCGAGCCGGAAATCGCGTTCCTGATCGGCAAGGAAATTGCTGGCCCGATCACACTTCTGGAAGCCCAGAATGCGGTTGAGGCGATCGCGCCCGCAATCGAGATCATCGATTCACGCTACGAAGGGTTCAAGTTTACCTGGACTGACGTCGTGGCCGATAACGCCTCTTCCTCAGGCTTTGTCGTGGGGTCGTGGCATCGCCGGATCGACGACATCACCAACCTGGGCATGGTGATGCGCTTCGATGGCAAGCCGGTGCAGGTCGGTTCGAGCGCTGCGATCCTTGGCCAGCCCTATCGCGCATTGGCTGATGCCTCGCGCCTCGTGGCCCTGGCCGGAGAGCGCCTGATGCCCGGCGACATCGTATTGGCTGGCGCAGCGACCTCGGCCGAGGCCCTGCGGCCCGGTGTAAGCGTTTCCCTTGGCGTGCAGAACCTCGGTACTGCCGAATTCCAGGTAGCAAAATGACTGTAGAAACTATCAAGAGCAAGGCAGCCGCTGTTGCCGGTGTAAAAGCGCCTGAGGCAGCTGTCATCAGCGAACTCGCTGTACCTCGCGGTGCCTTTCCGCACTACCGGCGGGCCGGCGATCTGGTCTTCGTGTCCGGCACAAGCTCGCGCCGCCAGGACGGTACCTTCGAAGGAGCCGAAGTTGACGCAATGGGCGTCACGAAGCTGGATATCAAGGAGCAAAGCCGTGCCGTGATCCGGAACATCGGCGAGATCCTCAAGCATGCCGGCCTTGCGCTGAGCGACGTCGTCGAGGTCAGCGTGTTCCTTGTCAACATGAACGATTTTGGTGGTTTCAACGAAGTTTGGGCGGAATTTTTCAGCGAGAATGGGCCGACCCGGACGACCGTTGCCGTCCACCAGCTGCCGCACCCGCTGCTGCTGGTCGAGATGAAGGCGATCGCCTTCGACCCGAAGTGAACTGAGGTGGCAAAGACCGGAACATGATCGTCCGGTCTTTGCCAGATTGCATTTTCCGGTGAGCCATGCGGCAAAGCCGAGAGGAGGTTTCAGATGGGACGCGAAGAGGTCATCAGGTCCTATCTCCAGGCGATGGAGAATGGCGACATGGCAGCGACGCTTGCCTGTTTCGCCTTGGGCGCGACTGTCAAGTCACCGGTCTATGGCAGCATGCCGGTCGAGCCGTTTTACGAACGGCTCTACGGTGATACGACCAGCGCGAAAGTGGATATTATCAATATCTACGGTTCAGTGGCCAATGAGAATGCTTGGGCCGCACATTTTGACTATAAGTGGACGCGGAAGGACAGCCAGTCACTGGCATCCAGTCTTGTAGATCTTTTTACGTTCGATGAAACCTTGGGGAAAATCGAGCATCTGGAGATAATATTTGATCGCGGGGCGATGAAATAACTCCTTTTTTCTGAAGGTTGCTTGATTTTTACGGCTCGACAGAGCCGAATGCTATCGCTCGACTAAAAAAGAGAAATGGCGCTTGCGGGTGTCGCAGCCAGAACCCGAAGTTTTGGACAGGCGAATGCGAAAGCTGTGCGCTCCGGCTCGTGGGGGCGTCGTCAGTCACGCCCGTGAAGTTGACGACGACGTCTGCCTGACCCACTGTTCCGTATCCATCGGAGACATAAAGCTGGACGCCTGATGCGCACGCCCGGAACGCCTACGATCAACGCGCTCTCGCGCAGCCTCCAGATGCTGGAGGCGGTGCTTGTGGACAGGGAAGGGCGGAGCGTCGCCGCGATAGCCGCATCGCTTGATATGCCTATCGCAACGGCGCATCGGCAGGTGGCGACCCTCGTTGCCGATGGATTTCTCGCCCGTATTTCGGGGCGCCAGTTGGGTCCGGGTGCGCGGTTGCTGCGCCTTCTCGAACTGATCGATGAGAAGCAGATCATCGCCGCCGCGGCCGTAGGCAAGCTTTCGCGCCTGGCGAACAAGCTCGATTGCGTTGTACAGCTTGGCACGCTCGAGAACGAGATGGTGACGTACCGTCTCAAGACCGGCCCCCGCGCGGACGACCTGTTTACGCAAGTCGGCCTGCAGCTGGAGGCCTATTGCACGGGGATTGGCAAGGTGCTTCTTGCTTATCTGCCCGAAGCCCAGCGTGAAGCCTATCTTGCCACGGGCCCATTCCCGGCACTCACCGATCGCACGATCACCGACCCGGCCCAGCTGCGCGATGAACTGGTTTGCATCGCCAGCGAACGCGTAGCATTCGATCATGAGGAGACCGCCGAGGGGCTTTCATGCGTGGCGGTTCCCGTGGTTATGCCGGACGGCCGGGTGCTGGCGGCCATTTCCGCATCCAGAAACAGTTCGTCGCCCGGTCCCTTCAATCTCAAGGAGCTTTCGCAACTGATGGCAACCGCTCGCGAGATTGAGGTCGCAATCGCGCTGGCGAAGGCCAATGAGGGTGGTAGCAAAGGTCCCTGACAGAGGTTGGGCGCGGGCGGCATGGGCCGTGACGCCGACAGGTTCCGGGATGTCTTGCAGGCAAAGGGCGTCAAACCCTGCATCCCCGGTCGAAGATCGCACAACGCGCCCGTCAAATATGACAAGCGCCGCTACAGGCGCCGCAACCGTTATCTTCTGACTCTGATCGGTGAGTCCTGACCCTGGCGCCGCTCTGATTTCATGCGCTGATCCAGCGCCTTGCGGGAGCGTTCCGCATAAGCGCGGCAGGCCCCTGGCCGGGCGTTGTACCGACCCGGGCCGGCATTGTCGGGGTGAGCCGAAATCAGGATGTCGCAGCGCGTTTCGCTCATCGTGGCATAGCTTTTACGGAAGCCGGTGACGATCGGGCGGGCGGTCGGCGCGGTGTAGCGAAAGTCGTCGGTCGATACCGGGTTCAGGCTGGCGGCAAATATGATCGTCCGGCACAACTTCTGTTCGCACGACTGCCAGCGCCAGCTCATGCTGCCCATCGTATGACCTGGCGTCGCCAATGCGGTGACTGTCATATTGCCCAGCCGCAAGCTCTGGTTGCCGCGGATCGTCTGCACCTTTGCGACCGCTGGCCAGGAGCCGCCATAGCCGTGTTGCGGATCGTCGGCTGCATGGCGACCGGCCAGCAGCCCTTCCGCGCCCCGCGGACTGGCGACGACAGTCGCGCCTGTGTCGCGCGCCAGCGCCGCAATGCCGCCGGCATGGTCGAAATGGGGTTCGGTGCTGAGAATATATTTGATGTCGCGCGGGCGAAAGCCCAGGCGCCTGACATTGTCGAGGATGGCGGGTGCAGCCTGTGGCAGCGCGCCATCAATCAGGATCAGGCCCGCACCCGTGTCGATCAGGGCGACACTCAGGCCGCCGAAGCCAACAAGATAGCTATTACCGAAGATCTTCTGTGGCGGCGCCGGAGAAAGCCATTCTGCGGTTCGAGAGCCGATGATGGGCTTTGTCAGCGGATCCTCCCCCGTTTGCGCCAAACCGTTGATCGAACTCGATAGCGCGGCCAGGGCGGCGGCCGTTGCAAGTCGCATCTTCAACATTCGCAAATCTCCTTCACGGGCAGGATTGCGGCAGGAGTGACGCGGAAACAAAGCATCATTTCTCGACAGAGCCATGAGTTGAGTTCATGGATGATCGATGGATCGTGCCCAGATTCCTCTTAATGCCCTGCGCGCTTTCGACGCGGCGGCGCGCCATCTCAACTTCACGCGCGCGGCGATCGAACTGTGCGTCAGCCAAGGGGCGGTCAGCCATCAGGTTGCGCAGCTCGAACGGCGGCTCGGCACGCGCCTGTTCCATCGGCTGCCGCGTGGTCTGGCACTCACCGACGACGGACAGGCGCTGGCGCCCGTGCTGGCCGACATGTTCGATCGGCTGGGCGCGATGCTCGACCAATATGCCGATGGACGGTTTCGCGAGGTACTGAACATCGGTGTTGTCGGCACGTTCGCGACCGGCTGGCTGCTTCCTCGACTTGATGGGTTCGCGCGCGCCTGTCCTCACATCGACCTGCGCGTTTCGACCAACAATAATCGCGTCGACATGGCGGCGGAAGCGCTCGACTTCGCGATACGGTTCGGGGACGGCGCCTGGCACGGGGTCCTTGCCGAACCCTTGTTCGAAGCGAGGTTGACGCCGCTCTGCGCGCCATCGGTCGCCAACCGCCTGAGCAGCCCCCGCGACCTGAGCCAGGAACCCTTGCTGCGTTCGTACCGGCCGGACGAATGGCGCCGCTGGTTCGAGGCAGCGGGTACCCCTCAACCCGTGCTGCGCGGCCCGGTATTCGACAGTTCCGCGTTGATGGTCGCGGCGGCAGCAAATGGACTGGGGGTGGCGCTGGCGCCGGCCGCGATGTTCACCAGCGAACTGATGGCGGAACGCCTGGTCCAGCCATTCGACATTGCGGTCGATGCCGGCCGCTACTGGCTGACGCGCCTTTTATCGCGCAGGGAAAGCGACGCCATGCGGTCATTTCGGCGCTGGCTGCTGGATGAGGCCATGGCGGAAGCGCGATCATGGTCCGAAGGCGCTTTGCCAGCCATGGCGTGACAGCCGGTCAGGCGGATCGGTCCCTGTTCGCCGACATGTCTCCGTTGGACGGCCTCGAACCGTCGATGGAGGCCTGTTTTGCCTTGCGAACCCTTCGGCCTGCATGGATAAATGCCGGCCTATTCGTTCGAGAAAGTGGAGCAATGAATACGCCCGGCACGCCGACCTTCGACCAACTCCGCATCTTCCTGAGTATCGTCGACACGGGAAGCTTTGCGGCCGCCGCACGGAAGCTCAATCGTGCCGTGTCGGTGATCAGCTATGGCATCGCCAATCTGGAAGCGCAGCTCGGGCTGACATTGTTCGACCGGGAGGGCACGCGCAAGCCGCAACTGACGGTGGAGGGCCGTGCCCTGCTGGCCGAGGCTCGCAGCATATCGCATGGTTTTGATGGACTGCGCGCGAAGGTAAAAGGCCTGCTCGACGGGTTGGAGGCGGAGGTTGACCTGGCCGTGGATGTCATGGTGCCGTCAGAACGCCTTGGCAAAATCCTCCGCAATTTCGCGGTCGAGTTTCCGACGGTGCAACTGCGCCTGCATGTCGAGGCTCTGGGCGCGATCACGGCCATGGTGCTGGATCGCGGCGCCGCAATCGGGATCTCCGGGCCGTTGGCGGCGGGCGTGGAAGGCGTCGAGTGCATCGCGGCCGGATCGGTTCCGATGGTACCGGTTGCGGCGCCCGACCATCCGCTTGGCCGCATGGAGCGGATACCCCCAGGCGCTGGGCGGGAGCATACCCAATTGGTGCTGACGGACCGTTCCCGGTTCACGGAGGGGCAGGATTATTCAGTCACGAGTCCCAAGACATGGCGCCTCGCGGATCTGGGCGCCAAACATGCGCTGCTGCGTGAAGGGATCGGGTGGGGCAACATGCCACTGTCGATGATCGAACCGGACCTTCTCGCCGGCACGCTGGTGCGGCTTGCCATGCCCGATCATGTCGGCGGAACATATCGCTTTGCGGGCGTGTGGCGTCGAGATGCTCCGCCGGGACCGGCGGCCTCCTGGCTGCTCGACCAGTTCGTCGCTCTGGGCGCGGACGACATGGAACTAGAGGGGATGGGCGATATCTGATCACACCGAAGCGCGGCCTGACGCTGGGCCGAGCGCGTGTTAGCGGATCAGAGTGGCCTGGCGGCGGCGGGGTGAAGCATGCAGGCGATCGTGCCTGCGAAGATCAGCGTGCCGGCAAGAATGAGCGGGGCAACCAGTCCGCCATGGGTGACGAGATAGGCACCGATGGCGGCGCCAAGGAAGATCGCCGCCACACTGCCGATGCGCCGTGCCCAGTTCGGATTGGTTCCGCCAGCAAGGCCGGAATCAGCCGCCAGGCCGGTGATAGTGAGCGTGAGGACGGTCGTGGTGAGGTCCGGCACCTTGAGCTGACGGATGGTCGCATTGCGAAAGCCCATGGCGAGCCCGGTCAGCGCGATGATGATGTTGACGCTGGAGCCGGGGGACTGTGTCGCCACGTCGAAGCCGATGGCGACAGCGGCTGCAATCCAGAGCAGCGCGGCCTCGATGGAGGCGGCGATGAACAGCCACCGGCGAAGGGGCGAGCCCATATGGTGTTTGCCCACGCGTCCGGCGATCAGGGCGCCGACCATGAACGCTGCAATGGCGAAGACATAGGGGGCAACCCTGAACCCTGGCGTGCCGCTCGCGGCGAAGCCGAGGAAGACGATGTTGCCTGTCATGTTCGCCGTGAAGACCTTGCCAAGGCCGAGCACCGATATGGCGTCGACGAGCCCCGTCGTCACGGAGAGGAGCAGCAGCAGCCAGGGCAAAGGCAATGTGGCGGTTTTGTCGGCGGTCATGACTGTCTCCCTTGGATGTCCATGGCTGCGTCTACCGGCAACCGCGCTGTTGATGCAGTCGAATAAGATAGATGCCGTCGTTCGATAAAATGGAAAAGATCAGAACCGGAAATTGCTTTCCAGGCCAAGCATCCTGATCGTCCTGTCGGGACCGGTTTCGCGGATGAAATCCCCCGGCGCAAAGGCCGACAGGGATGCCGACAATTCCCACTCAGCCGTTGCCTGCCATGCGATCGTCGCTTCGGCTTCCTTGCCGATAAATCGCGCCGCGCTCCCGTTTGCGGGGCGGATCAGCTTGCCGGGAATGTCGTAGACGCCATCCGCAATGCTGTACCGCCAATAGGCCGTCGCGGCGAGGCTGAACGAAACGCCGCCGCCCAATGTGCCGCTGACGCGGGGATTGACGTTGATGATATTGGTCGGTCCGACTGGCGAAAGCTCGCCGAAATATTTGCCCTTGGGAAACAGCGCGTTGAAGGTGCCGATCTTGCCGTCATGGGCTTTGCCATCGCCGCTGACGACATTGACGCGCAGGGTGGCGTCCGGCGCGGTGGGGAGCGTTGGAAAACTGTGCCCGATCTCAGTGCCGAGCGTCCAGGCGGCGATCCGCTGCCCCTCGAAATGGCCGAATTGCGCCACACCCTCGATATTCCAGTGCCAGTCGCCCCGCACCCCATGGGAGCGCAGACCGATGCTGTGGCGAACTTCGCTCCCCTCCAGCCCACCAAAGCGTGCAAGCCGGTTTCGATAGCCGAGATAGTAGATGTCCAGTTCAGGCAGGGTCGCATAGGCGCCCCACAACGCCTTGTTCCGGGAGGTCGCGTCGTCGAAGCTGCCGGGACCGGGCTGGACGGGCCGCATGGTCAGAAGGCTGATCTTGGCGCGCCCGATCGTCACGTCTGCGCGTGCACCATCGAAGGAGAGCGGCACGTTGGGGCCATATCGCGTCCCGACCAACCGCTCCGTGCCGAGCGACAGCATCTGGCGCCCGGCGCGCAGCCTGACCGGGCCGAGATCGAGTTCGCCAAATCCCTGAAGCAGATCGGCCCGCGTCTGATCGATCGGGCTGGCGGATGGCGAGACGCCGACGGCGTAGGCGAGGATCGGCTGAACGAAGGCGCGCGCCTTGCCCAGATGCAGATCGGCATAGGGCAATGCGCGCAGCCATAGATACTGGTCGTCAGGGGAGCTCGTCCCGCCCCAGAGATTGTCGTGATAATCCTCGCTGCGGGCGCGCAATTCGATGCCGGTCGTGACCCAGCTGTCCTGGCCCAACGGGATATATTTGAACGGACCGCTCCAGTGATGCGCGCGCTTCTCCGCATCGGCGAGGTCGGACCAGTCCTCATCATAGCGCGTGATGCTGAGCGTGGGTGCCTGCCATGCTTCGCGTTGCTGGGCGCTGGCGGGCGCCACGGTGGCTCCCGCCAGCAGCCCCGCCGCGATGATCAACCTAAGCACGGCGTCGGTCCCGCTCGGCGACAAGTGCAACGAGGACGAAGCCGCCGATCAGGCCGATATGTTCGAAGAACGCATTGGTCGCCATGAAGCGTTCCTGACCCGGGGGCATCGCCCAGAAGGCGTTGGCGGTGAAGGCGGCCAGCAGCGTGAAGACGCCCAGCATGCCTGCGCCCAGCCAGATGAAGCGCCCGGTCAGGATCAGGATCGGCCCCGCAATCTCTACGCCAATGGTCAGCGCTGCCCAGAAAGCAGGCGGGCTCATGCCGAAATGCGCCTGTTCGGCGACGGCGGACGGCCAATCGGTCGCTTTGACGATGCCGCCCAGAAGATAGGCCCCGACCAGCGCCAGACGGGCCAGGAACCATGTGGGGGGCCAATCGAGGATGGCATCGACGAAGCGGGGTTCCTGCACGCCGATCATGGCTTCACCGGCGCGTGGATCTCGGCAATATAACCGCCGGGGAAGCGGACGATCGCGGCCTGGCGGTCACCCTCGCCATGCGCGGGAACGAGCGTTTCGACACCAGCCGCCGTCGCCCTGGCAAGGGTCGCGGGCAGATCGCCGACCTCATAACCTGTCATGTCGCGGCCATAGGGCCAGGGAAGCTGCCCGTCCGATATGATCACGCTCATCTTGCCATAGCCCGACGTCATGCGGATGCGGCGATAGCTCTTGCCCGGCTGGCCGATCTCCGCGCCCGGCGCCGTCTTGTCGTCGGAGGTCACCGTCGCATGGGCAAAGCCGCGCCACTGCTTCACGAACTGGTCTGCGGCATCGGCGGTCAGGTAGATGCGGTTTTCCGGCACGGTGGCGAGGGCGGGATAGCTTGGCCTGGTCGTGTGCCAGTAGAGCTGCATGTTCACGCCGCCCGCCCACTGCACCACGACGTCGCGGCCGATGGGGTCGGGAAAGCTGGTGATGAGGCGCGTCGCGCCATGCCGCATCGCGGAGGCGACCGCGGCATCCAGGTCGGTCACGAGATAGCCGGTACGCTCGGCGCCGAACGGCGCGGGGATCGGAGTGAGGAAGCCGAAGACGGAAACCGTGCCGGCCGGTGTCAGTGCGAGCTGCGACTTCGTCTTGCTGTCGGTCGGCGTGACCTGAAAGACGCCCTGTTTGCTCGTCGTGCCGCCGAAGGTGGCGGTGAAGCTGGTGACGAAGCGGTCGAAATCCTCCGGCGCGACATAAACATGGGTGGTGTCATATTGCGGACCGACGGCGAAGTCGGTGGTGGATTGCGGTGAGGGTGCCGTGGTTTGTCCAGGCGCGGCGACAGGGCTGATGGCGACCAGGGCGGTTGCCACCATGAGGGCGATGCGGGTCATATCAGTATCTCCGTAGAGTGTTGTTCGGCGTGCGATGAGGTCGCGAAGACTGTCTACGCACTCGTTGATATCCGAACTATCCGAATAAAATCGGACATCGTGTTCCAGAATATCGAAAAAAAATGGCGCCCCTCTGGTCGGGGAGGGGCGCTGTTGCAATCAGACGGCCCAGCAGCCGCAGCCCATGACGCCCCAAAAGCTCTGGACGTCCGAGGCCGGTACGTTCGCGCCCAGTGCCGCGGCATGATCATGGCCATGAACGTTGCAGGACGAGGCGCAGCCGCAGGCCGACGCCATCGTCCTGGCGCTTTCATCCCGCCGCCAGTGGCCGCCGAATGTCGCGACCGGCGACCAGTCAGGCATGGCCTTTGGCGCTTGCGGCGCGAGCGGGCCGAAGGTGCCTTCGCCATAGACGATCCTGCCGCCCAGCACGGTGAGCACCGAACGGAGATGCGCAATCTCGCTTTCCGGTACGCTGAAATAATCGTCGGAAAGCAGGGCCAGATCGGCCAGTTGGCCCGCCTTGATCTGCCCCTTCTTGCCGACCTCGTTCGAGAACCATGTGTTCTTCTCGGTCCAGAGGCGCAGCGCCGTCTCGCGGTCGAGCCGGTTGCGGGTCGGATAGAGCGCCAGGCCGCCCACGGTTTTCGAGGTCACCAGCCAGCTGAGCGACACCCAGGGATTGTAGCTGGCGACGCGGGTGGCATCGGTGCCCGCACCCACGGGCAGGCCGGCATCCATCATCCGTTTGATCGGAGGCGTCGCCTCGGCGGCCTTGGCGCCGTAGCGCTCGACGAAATATTCGCCCTGGAACGCCATGCGGTGCTGCACCGCGATGCCGCCGCCCAGCGCGGCGATCCGGTCGATGTTGCGATCGCTGATCGTTTCGGCATGGTCGAAGAACCAGTTGAGGCCCTTCAGGGGAATGTCGCGGTTCACCTTCTCGAACACGTCGAGCGCGCGGGAGATGGTCTGGTCATAAGTGGCGTGGAGACGCCAGGGCCAGCGGCGCTCGGCAAGCAGGCGGATGACGGGTTCGAGATCGCCTTCCATCTCCGGCGGCATGTCGGGACGGGCGACGCGGAAGTCCTCGAAGTCGGCGGCCGAATAGACCAGCATCTCGCCCGCGCCATTGTGGCGGTAGCTGTCGTCGCCATCGCCCGGCTTGATCTGCGTCGACCAGGTCGCGAAATCCTTGAGCTCCTCCTTCGGCTTTTGCGTGAAGAGGTTGTAGGCGATGCGCAGGGTCAGATCGCCATCCTCGTGCAGCTTTTCGATCACTTCATAATCGTCGGGATAATTTTGCGATCCGCCGCCCGCATCGATCACGCTGGTGACGCCCAGCGAGTTCAGCTCGCGCATGAAATGCTTCGTCGAATTGAGCTGATAGTCCTGCGGCAGCTTCGGCCCCTTCGCCAGCGTCGAATAGAGGATGGTGGCATTGGGCTGGGCGAGCAGCAGCCCCGTGGGGTTGCCCTGCGCATCGCGGACGATCTCGCCGCCCGGTGGATTGGGCGTGTCCTTCGTATAGCCGACCGCCCGCAGCGCAGCCGCGTTGAGCAGGGCGCGGTCGTAGAGGTGGAGGATGAAGACGGGCGTGTCCGGCGCGGCGGCGTTGATCTCCGCGATGGTGGGCAGGCGCTTTTCCGCGAACTGATGTTCGGTAAAGCCCCCCACCACGCGTACCCACTGCGGCGGCGGCGTATTTTCTGCCTGCTTCTTCAGCATGGCCATGGCGTCGGCGAGCGTGGGCACGCCTTCCCAGCGCAATTCCATATTATAGTTCAGCCCGCCGCGGATGACGTGGATGTGGCTGTCGATGAGGCCGGGGATGAGGCGCCGGCCGCCGGCGTCGATGACGCGGGCATTGGGTGCGGCAGCGGCGCGGACTTCCTGTTCCGTACCGACAGCGAGAAATTTCCCGCCCCGGATCGCCACTGCCTCCGCCTGAGGGTTCTCGCGGTCAAGGGTCGTGACCTTGGCGTTGGTAAGGATGAGGTCGGTCTGGGTCATGGCGAAGCTTTCCGTGACAAGGGGAAGGGCGGTCGCGGCTGCGGCGCCGGCGAGCAACTGGCGGCGGTTCATCATGCGTCGCGCTTTCCGTGCATGGGAAGTTCGCCCAGCACATGATGGACGCAGTCCTGTCGCACGAAGCGGGTCAGTTCGGGAAGGCTGGCCATGCGCCTGGCGACCGGGAGCAGCTGTTCACCCAGCAGGATTCCCGTCAGCCCCACGAGCGCAATGACCGGCGGCGCCGGAGAACGGACGCCCATGAGGCTGTAGACGATCCCGACGATCAGGCCGGCGCCCAGGGAGAGGATATAGGCTTTCATGTCGGTTCTCCGGCGTTGGCTGGGTCAGGCCTGGATGAAGGCGAGGATGTCGGCGTTCAGCACGTCGGCGTTCACCGTCAGCATGCCGTGCGAAAAGCCTTCATAGATTTTGAGCGTGGCGTCTGGCAGGATTTCAGCCTGGAGCAGGCCGGCGTTCCTGTAGGGCACGACCTGGTCGTCGTCTCCATGCAGCACCAGCGTGGGCACGCTGATCGCCTTCAGGTCATCGGTCTGGTCGGTTTCGGAAAAGGCCTTGATGCCCTGATAATGGGCGAGCGCGCTGCCCATCATGCCCTGGCGCCACCAATTGTCGATGACGGCGGGCTTCACGTCCGCGCCCTCACGGTTGAAGCCGTAAAAGGGCCCCGAGGCGACGTCGCGGAAGAATTGCGAGCGGTTGGCGGCAAGGCCGGCGCGCAGGCCATCGAAAACATCCATGGGAAGGCCACCGGGATAGCGATCGGTCTTCAGCATGATCGGGGGGACAGCGCTCACCAGCACCGCCTTGGCGACGCGGCCCTGCGGAATGCCGAAGCGGGCGACATAGGCCGCGACTTCGCCGCCGCCGGTCGAGTGACCGATGTGGATGGCGTTGCGCAGGTCGAGATGCTCGGCAACCGCAGCAGCGTCTGCGGCATAATGGTCCATGTCATGTCCGAAATCGACCTGAGCCGAACGGCCATGGCCGCGGCGGTCATGGGCAACGACGCGATAGCCCTTCGACAGGAAGAACAGCATCTGCGCGTCCCAGTCATCGGATGAGAGTGGCCAACCGTGATGGAACATGATGGGCTGAGCGTCCTTGCTGCCCCAGTCCTTGTAGAAGATTTGCGTGCCGTCGGCCGTGGTGATGAAGCTGGTCATGGCGGGTTCCTTTATACGGTAAGGGTAGCGGGATGGCGGCCGAACGCGGGGAAGGGGGGATGTGCCCGGCCGCCGGGAGGCCGGGGCCTTAGTGGGCGCCCTCGGAAGCGTTGAACATGGTCTTGGCGTAGGTGATGCCCAGGCCATAGGCGCCGCCCCACTTCTTCGCGAAGCCGGTCGTCATGTCGTAGGTTTCCGTCCGGGCCCAGTCGCGCTGCAGCTCGAGAAGATATTGGAGGGAGGTCATCGGCTTGGCGCCCAGCTGGATCATCCGCTCGACGGCGCGCTCATGCGCCTCTTCGGAGATGTCACCGCAGGCGTCGGAGATGAAGTAGACGTCGAAGCCCTGATCGATCGCCGAGGCGACGGGGCCGACAATGCAGACCGAGGTCCACAGCCCTGCAAAGATGATGCGCTCCTTGCCGATCCGGTTGACCTCGTCGATGACGGCGGCATCTTCCCAACTGTTCATCGAAGTGCGGTCGAGCAGCGGCTGGTTCGGGAAAGCGTCGGTGATCTCGCTGAACATCGGGCCGGAGAAGCTGTCGACGGCAACCGTGGTCAGGATTGTCGAGACGTTGAAGCCGGCGGCTGCATTCGCGACCAGGGCGGCGTTGTTGCGCAGCAGTTCGGTCGGGATCGACTTGGTGGCAAAAGCCATCTGCGACTGAAAATCAATCATGACAAGGGTGTGGTCGCTGGGGTTGATCAGGGATTTTCCGGGGGTCGGGGTCGCTTTGATGGTCATGTCGGTCTCCAATCGAAATTTCCTACACTCGGGTCGTTCCAGTGTGATTGGAGGTTTAGCGGGAGAGATTTCTGCTGCGTATCCTGATAAAATATGCCCCAGCGTTCGATTTATTCGAATGATGGAATTCCGGACGCGGCCGATTCTGTTGATCTTCCGGTTCTTGTGGATCGGCAACGAGGGTGGCCCTGCTTGCCAGAACAGCTTGTCGGCCAATTCACTAGCTGCTTGCTAAGTCGCGGCCGGCTTGACATTTCTATATGCGATGCGGGGCGAAACCTATCATGCTGTGCGGCGATTGCTGGCGCAGGACGCTGTACAGGCGTTGGCGCGCTGCGGGGAATTGCTGAAGGACGATCCCCAGGATGCCGAGGCGCACCGCCTGGCCGCTCGCGCCCTGCGTGCGCTGAAGCGGGACGGCGAGGCTGAACGGCACGAACTTGCGGCGATCGACGCCGCTGCGGCTGACGATGCGTTGCAGCAGGCGG
Source organism: Sphingobium sp. LSP13-1-1.1 (assembly GCF_040676415.1). Taxonomy (NCBI): domain Bacteria; kingdom Pseudomonadati; phylum Pseudomonadota; class Alphaproteobacteria; order Sphingomonadales; family Sphingobiaceae; genus Sphingobium; species Sphingobium sp. LSP13-1-1.1. The sequence continues at coordinate 25,905 of NZ_JBEGHU010000011.1, forward strand.
CGATCGCCCTGCTGGACAACCGGCTGCATCTGGCCGAACCGATCCTGCGCGGGCGGCTCAAGGACAATCCGTTCGATGTTGCGGCGATCCGCATGCTGGCGGAACTGGCCGGCCGGATCGGGCGCAACGCCGATGCGGAAAATCTGCTGCGCCGCGCGCTGGAACTGGCTCCCGGCTTCACCGCCGCCCGCGTCAATCTGGCGACGGCCCTGCACCGCCAGAACAAGACGGCGGAGGCGCTGGCGGAACTGGACCGGCTGCAGGATGCGCTGCAGGGCCGGGTCAATCCCGCTTATGCCAATCTGCGCGCGGCGGTGCTGGGACGGCTGGGTGATTTCGATGAAGCCATCGCGCTCTACGAGGATATGGTGCGCCGGGTTCCAGGCCAGCCGAAAATCTGGATGAGCTATGGCCATGCGCTCAAGACGGTGGGGCGCACGGCGGACAGCGTTGCCGCCTATCGCCGCGCCACGGCACTGCGACCGGCCTTTGGCGAAGCCTGGTGGAGCATAGCCAATCTGAAAACGGAGCCATTTGATGCGGCCGACCTGGCCGCCATGGAAGGCGCGCTGCATGATGCGCAGGCCAGCGTCGAGGATCGCTTCCACCTGCATTTCGCGTTGGGCAAGGCGTTGAGCGACCGAAGCGAAGCCGAAAATGCCTTCACCCATTATGCGGAGGCAAACAGGCTGCGCCGTACCGCCCAGCCTTATGAGGCGGCGCGCACCAGCCGGATGGTCGATGCGGTGATCGGCCTGTCGACGCCGGATTTCTTTGCCGAGCGGCGGGACATGGGCTGTCCGGCGCCCGATCCGATCTTCATCATCGGGCTGCCCCGCACCGGCTCCACGCTGATCGAACAGATCCTCTCCAGTCACAGTCAGGTGGAAGGGACGATGGAGCTGCCCGATTTGCCGGCCCTTGTCGCGGAGCTGCGGCAGGAGGGCGACTGGCCGACCATGATGGGCGACCTCAACCCCGCACGCCTGCGCGCGCTGGGGGAGGCCTATATGGAGCGCACCCGCATCCAGCGACGCGAAGGGCTTCCCTATTTCATCGACAAGCTGCCCAATAACTGGCTGCATGTCGGCCTGATCCAGTTGATCCTGCCCCATGCGCGGATCATCGATGCGCGTCGCCATCCGCTCGACTGCGGTTATTCCAATTTCCGCCAACATTTCGCGCGGGGACAGGCATTCAGCTATGATCTTGGCGATATCGGCCAATATTATGCCGATTATGTCCGGCTGATGGCGCATTTCGACATGGTGCTGCCCGGACGCATCCATCGTGTCGTCCATGAGCAGCTGCTGGACGATCCGGAAGGGGAAGTCCGCGCGCTGCTCGCCGCGCTGGGCCTGCCGTTCGAGGAGGCGTGCCTGCGCTTCCATGAGAACCGCCGCGCCGTGCGGACCGCGAGCAGCGAGCAGGTGCGCCGGCCGATCAATCGCGATGGAGAGGGCCAGTGGCGCGCCGTCGAAGCGCGGCTCCAACCGCTGGTCGCGGCGCTTGGTCCGGTGCTGGACAGCTATCCCGATGCGCCCTGATCGTGGCTTTCGGGTAACAATCGACTGAAAAAGCGCATGATTGCCGGAGCGCAATGATTTTTCGTTGCGCCCGCCCGACAGATGATGACAGTTTCGCTCCAGAAACTCGTGCACCTGTGGGGAGGTAGCCGATGTCAAAATATGTTCGGTTGATCGAATTTTCGTCTGCGCTTCTGGCCACGACGGCCATCGCATTTCCAGCATGGGCACAGGAAAGCGCGCAGGGGGCGGGTGCGGACAGCGATGTGATCGTCGTCACCGCCCAGCGCCGCGAAGAGCGATTGCAGGACGTGCCGATCAGCATCAACGCGCTGGGGCAGGCCAAGCTGGAACAGGCCAATGCCAAGGCGCTGGACGATTATGCCAAGCTGTTGCCCAGCGTGTCCATCCAGTCCTTCGGCCCCAGCCAGGCGCAGGTCTTCTTCCGCGGCGTGGCGACGGGCTCTGGCGGGCCGCCGCTGCATATCGGGCCGCTGCCGACCAGCAGCACTTATGTCGATGAAATCCCCGTCACGACGATCGGTGGCATGGTCGACGTCCATCTCTACGACATTTCGCGGATCGAGGCGCTGGCCGGGCCGCAGGGCACGCTGTTCGGCGCAAGCTCGCTGTCGGGGACGCTGCGCATCATCACCAACCGCCCCGAACTGGGCAAGACGACCGGCAGCATCGACCTGCAGGTCAACAAGTTCGGCAAGGGCGATTTCGGCGGATCGGCGGAAGGCTATATCAACCTGCCGGTCAGCGACAATGCCGCGTTGCGCGTCGTCGGCTTCTATGACCGGACCGGCGGCTATATCGACAATATTCCCGGCACGCGCACCTTCACGTTGGACGATAACGACCCGGCGACGAATCTCACCGTCAACAACAGCAAACTCGTCAAAAACGATTATAACGACGTCGAAACCTATGGTGGCCGCGCCGCGCTGCGCGTCGACCTTGACGACAACTGGACGGTCACGCCGCAATTTCTCTATCAGAGCCAGATCGCCCATGGCGGCTTCTTCTATGATCCCAGAAAGGGCTATCTGAAGGTCACCGATTATCTGCCCAGCCGCAACAAGGATCGCTGGTGGCAGGCGGCGCTGACCATCCAGGGCAAGCTCAGCGATTGGGATGTCACCTATTCGGGCGGCTATTTCGAGCGCAAGGTCGATAATATCGCCGACTATTCCTATTATTCGGTGGCGTACGACAGTTACACCTATGTCGACGACAATGGCGTGACACAGCCGGGTTTTGCCACCTATTTCCCCGACGGCAATGGCGGTTTCCTCGACCCGACGCAAACCGCGCACCAAAATGACAAATATACCAAGTTCACCCAGGAATTGCGGGTCAACTCGCCCACAGACATGCCCTTCCGCCTGGCCACGGGCATGTTCATGCAGGTCCAGACGGACAAGATCCGCGCCGACTATCAGACCGTGGGCATCAGCCAGATTCCGACGCCGATCTGGCTGACCCCCTTTCCCAATAGCGACACCGTGTTCCTGACCCGCGTCAAGCGCAAGGATCGCGACTATGCGATGTTCGCGCAGGGCGAATATGACATCCTGCCTCACGTCACGCTGATCGCAGGCGTGCGCGGCTATATCGCGGACAACACGATCTACGGTTTTTCCGGGACCAACAGCGCCGGCAACACCGATCCCGCCTTTTGCCTGCCCACGAACATCCCGGACGTGCCCTGCGCCAACGTTCACAAGAAACAGGTCGAGAACGGCGTCATCTGGCGCGGCGGCATCAAATGGCAGGTTAGCCCCGATGTCATGCTTTACGGCACCGTGTCGCGCGGCTACCGGCCCGGCGGCAACAACCGGCGACCGGGGGTCAATCCGTTCAAGTCGGACAAGCTCGACAATTTCGAACTGGGCTGGAAAACCCATTTCGGGCGGATTTATTTCAACGGCGCCGCCTTCTACCAGAAATGGCGTGACCTTCAGTTCGGGCTGGTGCCGGTGGGGCAGAATGGCGTCACCAACACCTATAATGCGGGTAATGCGCGCATCTATGGCGTGGAGGGCGACCTGTCCGCGCGCTGGGGCGGCCTGACCCTGTCGACCAGCGCCACCTATGTCGATGCGCAACTGACCAGCGATTTTTGCCAGGTCGACCCCGTCACCAAGAATATCATTTGCGTCCCCGGCACGCCGCCGGCGGCCGCCAAGGGCACGCGTTTGCCGATCATGCCCCGTTTCAAGGGATCGGCAACCGCGCGTTATGAATGGCCGCTGGGGTCGATGACAGCCTTCGTGCAGGGATCTGTGTCCCATCAGGGCGGCACGCGCACCTTCCTGACCGATGCGGATTATGCGGCGGTGGGTCCGACCAGGCCCTTCACCACGGCGGATTTTTCGATCGGCACCCATTGGGACCATATGCGGATCGAGGCCTTCATCCAGAATGCCTTCTCCAGCCATGGCGCGCTTGGCAAGAACACCATCTGCGCGACGGAGATTTGCGGCTTCTCTGCACGGACCTATCCCACCAAGCCACAATTTTTCGGGCTGAAATTCGGATATGATTTCGATTAGAGCGCCGGGGTTCAGAGGGGTGTAGTGATCTCGTCAGTTCCGTCTGGTGAATGAATGGGCGCGTGCGTTCCGCCCATCGGATTGATTATGATCCCGAATGGATCAGAACTATTCCGGACCAGCGATGATGAATGATACACCTGCCAAGGCCGTCGAAGCGGGCACGGAGTTCTACGGCAATCTGCTTCCTCACATCGATGCGCGCATGATCGCACCGATGTGGCACATCTTCACGCTTGGCCATATCGTGGCGACGGATCTGGACCGTATTGCGCGGCGGTTTGAACTGAGCATCGCAGATATTCACTTGCTTGGGACGGTCCGCATCGACCAGGCGCAGCCGTTGCGCGCGATCGATCTCGCGCGTGTCCTCAATGTGTCGCAGGCCACCTTGTCCGCCCGGATCGAACGGCTCGTCCGTGCAGGGCTCCTCACAAAGTCTCGGCTGTCAGACGACAAGCGGGCCTTCGCGCTCCGCCTGACCGAGACGGGAGAGCGCATTGCGGACATGTCCGTCGACACCTTCTTGCGGGATGCCAAACTCGTACACGCGCTTTCGCGGCTTTCTGCGGATGATCTTGGCGCCTTCACCCGTATCATCGGCAGGCTGCACCATGAACTCGACCGGATAATTACACCCGGAATGCCTGAAACTACTTAACCCCTTTACATAATGCTACTCTTACAAGCCATCGCACGCTGGTAGAGGCCCATGTGCCGCGCTTCGAACAGCCAGTCATTTGGCCGAAGAGTTGCTGCGGGAAGCGCGCCGCCGAGCCGGAGCCAGTTGCAAGCAGGAAGGCAAGTATGAACTCAACCGTAGCGCTCCCGCAGGAGCAGGTGCCAGCCGACCGGATCGTGGACGTGGACATGCTGGCTGTGCCGGGTGGCGCCCAGGACGCGCAAAAGGCCTGGCGGGCGCTTGGCAGCAAATATGGGCTAATCTGGACGCCGCGGCAAAAGGGTCACTGGATCGCGACGAACGGAGCGGTGGTTGAGCAGATTTACCGTTCGCCCGATCTGTTTTCCAGCAGCGTGCCGAACCTGCCGCCGGAACCGCTTCCGTTCAAGTTCCGACCGTTGCAACTGGATGGTCACGAACACCGCGTTTTTCGCGCCATCATTGATCCGGCGCTCAGGCCGGCAGCGGTGCAAAGCTACGCCGTGCGCGCGCGGAAACTTGCCATCGACCTGATAGAGGGGTTTTGGCCGACCGGCGAATGCGAGTTCGTGGCCGATTTCGCGCTGGTCATGCCGCTGTCAGTCTTCCTGTGGATGGTGGATTTGCCCATGGAGGACCGGGCCATGCTCCAGCGCTGGGTGCATGCCGCCACGCGCGGCAAGACCCGACAGGCAATCGAAGAAGCCAATATCAGCATGTTCGGTTATGTGTCTCAGCGCCTGGCAGAACGCAGGGCGAAGCCGGGCGACGACATCTTATCTCAGGTGATACGGGCGGAGGTGGATGGCCGTCCACTTTCCGAGGAGGAGCAACTCGGCACCAGCGTGCTGCTTATGGCCGCGGGGTTGGATACAGTGGCGGCCATGATGTCCTTCGTGATGCACTATCTCGCGCGGCACCCCGCAGTTCGGCGCTGGATCGTGGAAAACCCCAGCCAGGTGTCGGTTGCGACAGAAGAGTTGATGCGCAGGCACGGAGTGGCCAACAACACCCGTACCGCCACTCAGGATGTCGAGATCGATGGAGTCATGGTCCACAAGGGCGAGCATGTTCTGCTTCCCAATTGTGTTCACGGGCTGGATGAAAACCTCTTTCCCAATCCGGAGGAGATCGATTTTACCCGCAAGCCTGGGCTGACGGGTACGTTCGGTTTTGGCCCCCATCGCTGCGCCGGGGCCAATCTGGCTCGGATGGAAATGCGTATTCTCCTTCAGGAATGGCTGTCGCGCATTCCTGACTTCGAGGTGGATTCCAAATATCCTGTCATTCATCAGACCGCGCAAGTGAACGGCATCGAAATGCTGCCACTAAGGTGGGAGACGGGATCGGGTCGTCGCTCGCGCTGATTTCGCGTACATTGGCCCTTCCTCTCGGGAGTCGGGTCTCCGCCCACGCCGGGGTGGGTTAACTGCTCACATGAAATCGCGACGAAATCCGTCTACGGACGCCGCACCCCACCAAGCCTTGCGCCGGCATAATTGCCTGGCGTGTGCCCCGTGTTCTTCTTGAACATGGCGATGAACGCGCTCGGACTGTCATATCCGAGCTGAAACGCGATGGTGGCGACTGGCGTGCCCGCCTCCAGCGCGCGAACCGCGAGATCCACGTGCAGTTCCTGTCGCCAGGCTGAGAAGGACTTGCCGACTTCCTTCTGGAACAGGCGGCTCAGCGTTCGGTGGCTCGCGCCCACTTGCTTGCCCCATTGCTCTATCGTCAGGCGGCGTTCCGGCTCGGCGAGCAATGCATTGACGAGGCGCAACAATCGGGGGTCTCGCGGAAGGGGCGAGGCGTTTGCGGGTGAACGAGAGGATGCAAGCTCATCGACAAGCACCCCGGCCATGCGGGCTTGCTTGCCTTCGTCTCCTTCATCTTGCGAAGGGCCACCGCTGAACCGCAGAAGCAGTTCCCGCACCAGGGGGTTGATCTGAAACAATTCGGTCCTGTCCGGCAGGTCCGATGACAGGTCAGGATCCAGATACACGCACCCGAATCGCGCGAGCACGCCGGCACGCACGCAGTGCGCGACTCCGCTGGGTATCCAGGTTACGGATCCGGGCGGGACGACCAGATTGCCGGCGTCGGACTCGATCTCCACAAAGCCTGACACCGTATAAAGCAGTTGCGCTTTCGCATGACTGTGCGAGCGGTCGGCGCGGGATTCGTCGGTCCTGACCTGAAATCCCAAAACCGGCCTGGCAATGGTGTCAGGGTAATGCAGATCAAAAGAGTTCGACGTCACGCCATTTCTCCGGGTGCCCGCTCCGTTGCTCCTTCCCTGCAACTTGTTGAGCGACTGCTCACCCAGATTAGGCTTGCACATCATTATTGTCGAGCGCGGTGAGACGCCAATGGCTTCGCGCTCAGGCGTCCAGCGTGATGTCTCCGATCGGAATGGCGCAGCAGGTCAGGCAGTTGCCCTCCTCGACCTCGCGCGCATGGCTGACCGTGCCGGCGATCAAACGAAGAGCGCAGCTTTCGCATTCGCCTGCGCGGCATCCCGCAGCCAGCCGGAAACCCGCCGATTCCGCGGCCGCCAGGATCGAAGGCTGGTCCGGTTGCCAGACGAAGCTCTCGCCGGACGTGGCCAGGGTCACGATGGCCGGCGCGAGGCCAGTCGTGACTGGGGTATGGGCTGTGAAGTGCTCCTGCTGGATCGACTGCGCGTCGACACCTCGTTCGAGCAGGATCTCCCGCGCCGCGCCCATGAAGGGTTCCGAGCCGCATAGGAACGCCCGCGTGCCTGGGGCAACCCCATCGAGCAATGCGGCGAGATTTCGTCCCGAATCCACTTGCCGATAGGCAAAGTTCGGGATGTCGAGAGATCGAAGTTCAGGATCGAAAGCCCTGTCGCGGGTGGCGTAGACCAGCGTGACGGAAGGGGGTGGGTGGCCCACTCCGCCAGCCAGGGCGCGCAAATAGCCGAGAAACGGCGTTATCCCGATTCCACCCGCCAGGAGCAGTACGGGCCGGGTGGCTTCCAGCGGCAGGCGGAACCGCCCCGACGGGACGGTCAACTGCACTTTTTCGCCTTCGCGCATGTTCGCGAATATGTGGTCGGAAAGGCCGCCCGCCCCGGAACGCCGGATTGCCACGGCCAGCGACGTTGCACTTTGCCGCCCCGGCGAGACCAGAGAATAATGGCGTTCGAGTTCGACGCCCGGAATCGAGAAGGCGACATGCTGACCTGGGATGAAGGTCGGCACCCAGTCGCCATGCTCTGGCTCCATCACCAGTTCCACGATGTCGCCCGGATGGTCGCGCCGCGTGACGACGCGGAAATCGCGCTTGCCGTTCCAGTTGCCGCGCGAGCGTTCCTCGTCGCGTTCGACACGGCACGCTATGCGCCGCAATTCGACCGCGCCGCTGACGGGATCATCGTCGCCGTTGCGCAAAATGCTGTTGAGGTTCGTTCCACTGGTCAGCCGGTCACCGGCATCGGCCTGCTGCCACCAGCCATGTTCGCCCACCAGCACGCCGTCAGCCAGGGTGTCGTCCACCCGCACCTTCATGCTGACGCTGCCGGTGGCGATCACTATCCTTGCCCAGTCGCCGGGCACCAGCGATGCTGCATCTGCCGTCGCTGGCGACATGGCGAGTTCGGGCGCGGGCGCGCGCCTGGCCAGCGAGGGAACATAGCGCAGCGAGGATTGGGTATAGACCCCCCGCTTGGCGGTGGTCAGCAGGAGCGGGAAGGCGGGATCGGCCGGCGGCTGCGTCCACAGCGGAATTGCTGGTTCACCGACATTTGCCAGAAGGCTGGAATGGAATTCGACACGGCGGGATGGCGTGTTGAAACCCTTGACCCGGCCGTCCGCGGCAACGGCGGCGTAGCTCCGGTCGACTTGAGCTACCGGAAGGGTCAGGCCACCCGGATTCTGTTTGAGCGTCGCGAGATCAAGCCCGCTCGGCGCCAGTCGCATCTCCCAGGCTTCATCTATCGAACCGTGCCAGAGCGGATCGGCGAACTGCATTCGCTGCGCGATCTCCCGCAATATGGCATAGTCGGGCCGCTGGTCGCCGGTCGGCTCCACCATGGCCGGGCGATACTGCACGTGCAGCGCGCTTTCGGCGTCCAGTTCGAACCCCGGCCGGAGCGAAGCATGTTCCCACGGCAAGGTCACCGGGAGCAGATAGTCCGCACTGTCCGCCATCGGGGTCATGCGCACGTCGCAATGGACCCGGAAGTTGAGGCTGGCGAGCGCGGCTGCGGCGCGCGCCCAATCGGGATAGGACGCCGCGGGATTGGTTCCCAGACTGAACAGCCCGCGCGGGCGATAGGGAATCCCCGTCTCGATCGCCTCGATCGCGTCGCGCGTCACGACATAGCCGAACCGTGGAGGCCCCAGCGGAATCCGCTCGGTGCCCAGCGGATCGGCGCGCGACGCCGCGGCGAAGGGGCGGAGCGGCGGCCCAGGGAACCAGCGGTTGCTGCCCGCGCGATCGACATCGCCGCGCAGGGCGAACAGGCAGGAGATCGCCCGGACCGTCTGGCTCGAAGCGGCGCTTTGCGACAGGCCCGACCAATGCGCCAGCGCTATGCGCGCATCGCTTGAGAGCAGATCATTGAAGCGGGAAATGGCTGCTTCAGACAATCCCGTGGCTTCGGCGGTGGCGGGCAAGGTCCACGGCTGGGCGCACTGCCGCAGCAACTCCAGCGCGCTGTCGCATTCCATGCCTGCAACCGTGCCGCTGAAGAAGAGTTCGGGCGCCAGGTCCGGCGCCGGCGGCTGGTTGGTGTCCACGACGATTGGCCCGGCCTTGGTCATCGCCAGAAATCCATCGGCATCGATGCCGATGTCCCGGGGAACGACTTTCCGGCCAGTGGCGCGATTCACGAGCAGCGCCGCGTCGGTCCAATCTCTCGCAAAGTCCTTGTCGAAAGTTCCGCTGGCCAGCAGGTGACGGATGCCCCCCAATGCCAGGGCGCCGTCGCTTCCGGGCCTTAGTCCGAGCCAGAGATCGGCGTCGGTGCCGCTGCCCTGCTTTTGCGGGTCGATGACGACCAGCGGCACGCCGGCGGGGCGCGCGCTGATCTGCGACGATGCCGCGAGCCAGGTCCGCGCGGGATTATGGCCCCACAGGACGATCGCGTCCGCATGGAGATAGTCCGGAGTTCCCAGCGAGCCGCCCGTCGTCAGCGTCGTACCGAAGTCCTTCTGGAAATTGCAGATCTCCATCGCCGCGACGAAATTCGCCGATCCGTAGGCGCGTACGAAGCCCTCTATCCATTCGAACGAATCGCCGATTGCCGTGCCGCTTGGCGTCGTGCTGGTGAACAGCATGGCGTTCGGCCCATGCGTATCGCGTATCTCCGACAATCGTCGCGCGATATCCGCCAGCGCCTCGTCCCAGGATACGGGCTCCCATCCGGGATCCGGGTCGCCCTTGGGCCGCGTGCGGCGCAGGGGTCGGGTCAGCCTGCCACGGTCGGCCAGGATTTCGGGCGCGGCGCGACCCTTGGCGCACAAGGCGCCGCCGGTCGGATGCTCCGGATCGGGCAGTACTTCCTTGAGCAGCCCATCCCGGGTGACGAAAATGGCGCCGCAGCGGGACCGGCAAAGCGTACAAAATCCACGATGGCGCATTTCGGCCATGGCTTGGCTCCGTTCAAATTCAAAACTGTCCCGAGTTTTCGATTGTAACGATCAACCGAAATTCAACTCACCGGCACCATAATCGCGATGGCCTTTTCAGCCGCGGCGATCGGAAAAGCCGAGTGGACGAGTTCAGCTCAGCCGGCGCGCAAACCTGCCGAGCCTGCAATGATGTTGGGCCGGACACTGCCGGATACGGGTCGTGCTGACATGTCAAAAATCGGCCATTCTATCGCGAAACCTGGCCAAGATTGGCCCCGGTTATTGGTCTCTTTCGGTTCCTTCGCGCATGCGTGCCGCAGGTAGGTGGGGAGGATCGGACGGATATGATGCCGCAGCGCGAGCCGATGGTCCTCAATCCGAACTAAGGTCGGGGGACACTCGTCTCGTCGTAGCGGATGCGGCGCCGGATTGCGGTGTCCCCGTTCCGTGGAGATTCCCGCATGGCAAGCTATCCCTCCATATTTGGAAACTGAACGTCTGACCCATATCAACTTATCATCATCAGGCTGGCATTGCCGCCCGCCGCCGTGGTGTTGATAGAGGTCGATACCTCTTCCAGCAACATATCCAGCGGGTAGGCGAGCGGCTCGCCCGTCTGCGCGGCGTGAACGGAGACGATTGGACCAGCCAAGGCCGCCACCTTCGCCACCAGCCGGTTGACTGCGCTCGCGTCGCCCTCGACCAGTGCCGCGGCGAACGGTTCGTTCGTCCTTGCCGGGAAGCAGGCCGCGACGCTGGCCGGCAGGCCCGTCGGGAGCGGCATGTCCTCCACCGCGCCGCGATTGCCTGTCGCGAGCACGGCGGCCATCTGCTCGAAAAGTCCGGTCCGGGTCGCCGGCGCCATCAGGATCAGGCCGCGCGGGTGCAGGGCATAGAGATTGCGCTCGCCGACCGGGCCGGGAAGGGTGAGGGCAAGGCCGAGGGCCGAAGCCTCGCCATAGCGCCGCGCGATGGAGGCGCTCTCCATTTCGCCTTCCGCCTCCAGCCAGTCGGCGAATGCGTGGAGCGGCGTATCAATTTGGCCTGCTCGCGCGCTGAACATGGGCGGCCGCGCGACCAGGCGGCCGAGATAGAGCGGTCCGCCCGCCTTCGGACCCGTTCCGGACAGGCCGCGGCCGCCGAATGGCTGCACGCCGACAATGGCGCCGATCACGTTGCGGTTCACATAGACATTGCCTGCCTTCACGCGCCCGGTCACATGCGCGATCGTCTCGTCGAGCCGGGTGTGGAGGCCGAAGGTCAGGCCGTAGCCCGTTGCGTTGATGGCGTCGATCAACGTGTCGAGATGTTCCCGCCTGTAGCGGATGACATGCAGGACCGGTCCGAACACCTCCCGCTTCAGTTCGGAAATATCCCTGATCTCGATGATCGTTGGCGCGACGAAGGTGCCGTGGGCCGCTTCGGTCGGAAGCGCCTGCTGTTCGACGGGTGCGCTCGCGTTCCGCATCGCGGCGATATGCTTCTCTATCGTTTCCCTGGCCTCGGCCGTGATGACGGGGCCGATATCGACCCTGAGTGCATCGGTGCGGCCGATCCGCAGCTCCTTGAGCGCGCCCTTCAACATGATCAGGGTGCGATCGGCGACATCCTCCTGCAGGCAGAGGATGCGTAACGCCGAACAGCGCTGGCCGGCGCTGTCGAAGGCGGAGGCGATGACGTCGGCGACGACCTGCTCCGCCAGCGCGGAGGAATCCACGATCATCGCATTCTGGCCGCCTGTCTCGGCGATCAGCGGAACAGGTCGGCCCTGGGCGAGGCGCGTGGAAAGCTGGCGCTGGATCAGGCGGGCGACTTCGGTGGATCCGGTGAACATCACCCCGGCCGTCTCCGGCGCCGCCACCAGCGCCGCGCCGATGGCGCCGTCACCCGGCAGCAGTTGGAGCGCATCGGCGGGAATGCCGGCCTCGTGCAGCAGGCGCACCCCCTCGGCGGCGATCAGCGGCGTTTCCTCGGCCGGCTTGGCCAAGACCGGATTGCCGGCGACGAGCGCGGCGGCGATCTGGCCCGTGAAGATCGCGAGCGGGAAATTCCAGGGGCTGATGCAGACGATCGGGCCGAGAGGCTGCTGGTCGCTGCCGAAGGTCGAGCGGGCCTGAGCGGCATAATAGCGCAGGAAGTCGATCGCCTCGCGCACCTCGGCAATGGCATTGGGCAGCGACTTCCCGGCTTCCCGCACGATCAGCCCAAGCAGGGTCGGCATGCGCGCCTGCATCGCGTTGGCCGCGCGATCGAGTATCTCAGCACGTTGGCCAACCGGCGTCCGGCCCCAGGATGAGCGCGCGGCGGCAGCGACGGCGGCGGTCGCCTGGTCGGGGGATGCCTCGACAACGCGGCCGACCAGATCGCGATGATCCGCCGGATTGAGCACCGGCCGTTCTTGGCCCACCCCGTCGGCCGGCGCCGCCTTCCAGGCGAGCGTGGCGCTCTCGCGAAGCGCCCTGCTGAGTGCGGCGAGCGCGGTTTCGTCGCTGAGATCGATACCGTCCGAATTGCGGCGATCCGGATAGAGATTTGCGGGAAGCGCGATTTGATCGTGCCGAGCGCCCGGGTGCGGCATTGCGCGCACCTGGTCGGCCGGGTCGATCACCATCTCGTCGATCGGCACCGCCGGGTTCGCGATGCGGTTGACGAAGGAGGAATTGGCGCCGTTCTCCAGAAGCCGGCGCACGAGATAGGCGAGCAAGGTCTCATGCGTACCCACCGGCGCATAGATGCGGCAGGGCCGATCGAGCTTCGACCGGCCGACCACCTGCTCGTAGAGGGGCTCCCCCATGCCGTGCAGACACTGGAATTCATATCGCCCCACCGCGAAATCCGGCCCGGCGAGATGATAGATGGTGGCCAGCGTCTGCGCATTGTGGGTCGCGAACTGCGGGAACACCGCGTCGGGGGCGGCAAGGAGCTTGCGCGCGCACGCGATATAGGCGACGTCGGTGTGGACCTTCCGCGTGTAGACAGGGAAGTCGGCCAGTCCGTCCACCTGCGCGCGCTTGATCTCGGCGTCCCAATAGGCGCCCTTCACCAGCCGCACCATTATCCGCCGCTTCGCCCGGCGCGCGAGATCGACGATCCAGTCGATCACGAAGGGGCAGCGCTTGCCATAGCCTTGAACCACGAAGCCTAGTCCGTCCCAGTCGGCAAGCTTGGCGTCGAGCGCCAGGTCCTCCAGCAGGTCGAGCGACAGTTCGAGCCGGTCGGCCTCCTCAGCATCGATATTGAACCCGATATCATAGTCCCTGGCGAGTAGCGCGAGCGCGCGCACGCGCGGCAGCAGTTCGCCCATCACGCGATCGGCCTGGGCACGGACATAACGGGGGTGGAGGGCCGACAGCTTGATGGAGATGCCGGGCCCCGCATAGACGCCGCGCCCGTTCGACGCCCTGCCGATCGCATGGATCGCGCGTTCATAATCACCATGGTAACGCTCTGCGTCGGCCATTGTGGTGGCAGCCTCGCCGAGCATGTCGTAACTGTAGCGAAAGCCCTTCGCCTCCAGCTCGCGGGCGCGCTTCAACGCCTCGCCGATCGTCTCGCCGGTGACGAACTGCTCGCCCATCATGCGCATCGCGAGATCGACGCCGCGGCGGATCACGGGCTCACCGGCGCGCGCCACCAACCGGGCCAGCGCCGCACCCAGGCCGCGATCGTCCACGCTGCCGACCAGCTTGCCGGTGACGACCAGACCCCAGGTCGCGGCATTGACGAACATCGATTTGCCACCGCCCAGATGCGAACCCCAATCGCCCTCTGCGATCTTGTCGCGGATCAGCGCATCGCGGGTTGCCGCGTCGGGAATCCGCAACAGCGCCTCGGCAAGGCACATGAGCGCCACGCCTTCCTCGCTCGACAGGGAATATTCCTGGACCAAGCCCTCGACGCCGGTCCCCTTGTGATTGGCGCGAAGCGTTGCGACCAGATTATGGGCGGTATCGTGGATGGCGAGTTTCGTCGCGTCATCCAGCGTCGCTGCAGCGAGCAAGGGCGCCATGCATTCCGCCTCATCGCGCCGGTAAGCAGCGGTGATATGCTTGCGGAGCACGGTCTGCTCTCGAATGGCGGGGGCGAAAGCGGCGAATGGAGTCTGCTCTGTCATGCTGGCAATATAGCAACCAACGGCTTGTCGATCCGACCGAAATATTGTGAAACTTCTGGTTATTTGACTTATGATGGTCAGATCAGGAGGAAATAGTGACAAGAAATAGCGGATCGGAAGTCGAAATGGATGGGTTCGATCATAAGATCGTCGCCGTTCTGATGGAGGACGGCCGCATCAGCGTGACCGATCTCGCCCAGCGCGTCGGTCTCTCCAAGACGCCTTGCCAGGTTCGGATGCGCAGATTGATCGATTCCGGCGTGATCAAGGGCTTTCATGCTGCCCTGGATCCGGCAAAGATGGGGCTGGACCATGTCGCCTTCACCGAAGTGAAACTGTCGGACACGCGGGAAGATGCTCTGAGCGAATTCAATGCTGCTGTGCGCCGCATTCCCGAGGTGGAGGAATGCCATATGATCGCGAGCAGTTTCGACTATCTGTTGAAAGTCCGCACCGCCGACATCCGCCGCTACCGCTTCGTGCTTGGCGAAAAGATATCGAGCCTTCCGCATGTCGCCAGCACCTCGACTTTCGTCGCGATGGAAACGGTGAAGGACCGTTAGGCGCTGTTTCGCGCAGTGACATATTGCGCTGGCAGGTCGATGGCATTGCCGGGCCGTATCCCTGGCTGAAAGCCTGTCGGATGCATCGCAGCCCGTCGCCTTTTCCGACAGCATGAGCGATCGGTAAATCCATGGCGCGTCAGTCGCTTTGAAATTTGCCTTGAAACGATCCGTGTGATCGGAAGGACGATTTCCGCAATATTGTGATCAACTATAATGTTTGCGTGCAAAAAATCTATAAATGTAGATCTAATGGATGCATTATAATTGAATTTATAATGGAAAATTCGAGATATATATTCACAATATATTGTATCATTAAGAGTAATATACATTTATATCAAAAGATATATATTTAATATTATAGTCAATTTTTGTGACAAGATCATATTTTATTAACCCACATTATTTAAATTCCTGCCTCGGTCCGGAGCAATGCTTCTCGAAAGGGATATGGGAATGTTGGGCGGAGCAGTGGGGCGTTTGCTGCGTGACAGGACGGGCAATGTCCTGATGATGGCTGCGGCCTCCATGCCCATATTCATCGGGGCGGCGGGACTGGCCACCGATACGGTGCAATGGACCCTGTGGAAGCGGCAGATCCAGCGTCAGGCGGACAGCGCCGCGCTCGCTGGCGCTTATGCGGTGGCGCAGGGCTTCAGCGCCTCCGACAGCGCGACATCGGATATCAACCGCATGTCGCTTGTCACGCTGACGCAGACGCCCACGATCGAAAATGCTCCCACGACAGGTGCCTATGCCGGCAACAACAAGGCTGTGCGGGTGGTGCTGCAAACATGGGCGGAACTGCCCTTTTCGAAGATATTGGGGGTGAAGGCGCCGGTCATCTATGGCGAAGCGACCGCGGCCGTGGTGGGCAGCGGCGACTATTGCGTCGTTGCGCTGGAAAAGACGAGCACGGTCGGCATCACGCTTCAGGGCAGTGCCACGGTCAATCTGGGCTGCGGCATCGCCACCAACTCGCGGGCATCCAACGCGGTCTATGCAGGCGGCAGCAGCGTTGTGACGGCAACGCCCGTGGCGGCGGTGGGCGGGCTCTCATCCAGTTCCAACTATGTCTCCCCGACCACCCTGCTGCCCTACAGCCTGCCCGTACAGGATCCCTATGCTGGATTACCCACACCCACTGCGGTGGAGCTGACGGGTTGCAAGAATTATAATGACAAACCCGGCGACACGACTTCCATCACGGCTGGCTGCTACAAGAATTTCGACGTCAAGGGCACGCTCAACCTGGCGCCCGGCGTATATTATATCGACGGCGGCACCTTCAACGCCGGTTCGCAGGCGGTCATCAACGGTACGGACGTCACCATCATCCTGACCAGCAGCAACGCGGTGACCAACCCCAGCTCCATCGCGACGGTCAATATCAACGGCGGCGCGACGCTCAACCTGAAGGCGCCGACGGACACCACCAACCCCTATCATGGCGTCCTCTTCTACCAGGATCGGCGCGCCGTGGATTCGGGAACCAACACCATCAACGGCAATGCGAGTTCGGTACTGCAGGGCGCCTTCTATTTCCCCGGCCAGGCCCTGTCCTTCAGCGGCACGTCGGGAATGACCACTGACTGCGTGAAGATGGTGAGCAAGCGGGTGACCTTCATCGGCAACAGCAATATCGTCAATCAATGCACCAACAAGGGCGTCGACAAGATCACCGCCACGCTGGTGAGGCTGGTGGGATGATGATGCGCCTGATTTCGGACCGAGCCGGGAACAGCACCATCGAACTGGCGATCATCATGCCGGTCCTGGTGCTGCTGACCTGCCTGGCGGGGGATGTCGCCATGGCGTTCAAGGCGAAGATCGGGCTTCAGCGCGCGGCGGAGCGCACGGCGCAACTGGCGGCGGCGGGCGGCTACACCAACGATACCACAAGGACGCAGGCGGCCTATAACAATCTGGCCGCCGACGCGGCGGCGGCGGCGGGCGTTTCGACCAGCAACGTCACCATCACGCCTACGCTGCTCTGCGACGCCACCGTCCAGACCGCCAGTCCCGAAGTGCCATGCCCCGATGGTCAGCAGACCAAGCGCTATGTCGCGATCAACATTTCGGGAAGCTACACGCCGATGTTCGCCCAACTCGCGCCCAACAGCCGATGGTCGTCGCAGGGAATCGCGCTCACCGGCTCCGCATCGGTGCGGCTGCAATGATCCGGCTGGTACGCGACGAGCGGGGGGCCGCGGCGATCGAATTCGTCCTTGCCGTGCCGCCTTTCATCATTCTGCTTATGGGTGCGCTGCAAATGGGCATCATCGCCTGCGCGCGCACTGGCCTGCAACATGCGGTGGATGAAGGTGCCCGCTATGCCAGCATCTATCCCACGCCCTCCGATGCCGCCATCATCGCCAAGGTCAATGCGCGCGAATTCGGTCTGGACCCGGCCTATACCAACGATCCGACGATTACCCACGGCACGCAATATGGCCTGCCCTATACCGAAATCACCATGACCTATTCCCGGCCGCTGAACTTCATTGTGTATCAGACGCCGGCCTTGTCGATCAGCTATACCCGCCGGTCCTATTAACCTCAACTGGACCCGGATACCGGACGTGTTGTCGCACCCTGCTTCTGCTTGACAAGGGGGCTGTGCAGGGGGAGCCATCCCGCTCCCCCTGCACAGAATGTCCATCATCCGCATGAAACTGCCGCGCTTCTTTTCCTCGTCCGCCTGCGACATGGCCATCGACCTGGGCACCGTCAACACGGTCATCTATGTGCGTGACCGGGGCATCGTGCTCAACGAGCCCTCGGTCATTGCGATCGAGACGCGCGACGGCATCCGCAAGGTGAAGGTCGTCGGCAACGAAGCCAAGCTGATGATGGGCAAGACCCCCAATGGCATCCAGGCGATCCGCCCGCTGCGCGATGGCGTGATCGCGGACATCGACGTTGCGGAGCAGATGATCAAGCATTTCATGGACAAGGCGCTGGACGGCCACAGCCGCTTCGGCCGCCGCCATGAAGTGGTGATCTGCGTGCCGACAGGCTCCACCATGGTGGAGCGGCGTGCGCTGCGCGACGCGGCCTCCAATGCAGGCGCCTATCGCGTTCAGCTGATCGAGGAACCCATGGCCGCTGCGATCGGCGCCGGACTGCCCGTCACCGAACCGCGCGGGGCGATGGTGGTCGATATTGGCGGGGGAACGACGGAGGTGGCGGTCCTCTCCCTCAACGGCATCGCCTATAGCAACAGCGCGCGCGTCGGCGGCGATCGGCTGGACGACGCAATCGCCTCCCACATCCGCCGCACCCACAATCTGATGATCGGCGAAGCCACGTCGGAACGGGTGAAATGCGCGCTCGGCGCCGCCACCCCGCCGGAGGGCGAGGGCCGCCGCATGGTGGTGAAGGGCCGCGACCTGGTGAACGGCCGCCCGTCCGAAATGTCCATCAGCGAGGCGGAGATCGCCGATGCCCTGTCGGAGCCGGTGGGCCAGATCAAGATGGCGGTGATGACCGCGCTGGAACAGACCGCGCCGGAACTGTCCGCCGACATCATCGAGGAAGGCATCACGCTCACCGGCGGCGGCGCGCTGCTCCAGCGTCTGGACGAGGCGCTTTCCGACGCGACCGGCCTGCCCGTCACGGTCGCCGAAAAGCCCCTGATCTGCGTCGCCATGGGAGCAGGTCGCGCTCTGGAAGACCGCGCCTATGACGGCGTGCTGACCGGCTCCTGACGACGCCGCCTGGACGATGGGGAAGGGAGTATCCCCCCACAACTGGCCGCGCCAGTGAAGGCTGGATCTCAGGGGAGGGTGCTTCTTTTGACACGCGATTTCGGCCGTCGCGGGAACGGCTGATTTGGGTGGTTATGGGACGGTCGGCTATTGAGCTTTGTTCCTGAATAGCCGACATGGCCGATAGTAGAATATGAATGCGGGCGGCTGATGACCATCAGGACTATTCTGGTTTCTTTTTTGGCTTTAGCCATCCCGACAAACGCCATTGCAGGAGCGCCATGGAGTACCGAGGATGCCCGCCTCCTATCTGAAATCGCGTCAAGCTGTTCAGGGGGTGAATATAGTGATGGAGAAACGCGAACTGCGCAAATGATTGCCGCATCTTTGCCAAGGGCAGGCGAGGAGGCAAACCTACTGGACAAGAAACGGGCACACGATGTGTACCTCTATGCGGGCGCGCTCCTAAAGCCGAGCATAGCAAACCCCGAACGCGCCCTCGATCCGTCCTCACTTGTGAAATGCCCGCCCAACCCCGCCCTAGGGGTAAAACTGATGGAATTTTTGATAGGGGATGAGCCAGGGCGGAATAAGGGGCCAAACAACGCTTATTATTGGCTCGGTATTGCAAATCGTCGTGGTGTCGGTGTCTCCGCCGACGCGGTGCGCGCGAGGCAATATTTTTTGCAAGCAAGGGCTTTGGGCATCTGGAACCTGACTGCGGAAGACTGGGGCACATCTCCCAACGACCAACTGCTCACTGTAGCGCGTAAGCCGGAAAACTTCCGATGGATTGAAGCGGCCGCTGCTGCCGGAAAGCAGGGCAGTATCGTGCTGTTGGCTGAGATGGTCGTTGATCGCGAACCTGCACGGGCACGCTCTCTTCTGTCGGCGCAACCAGACGATATATTCGCGGCACGGAAATTCGCAGAATTCGAGATGGAGGGCAAATTTGGATCCCCTCATCCCGAAGAGGCAGTCAGGGCGATGGCTCATTTTCAGCGCCTCAGTCGACCCTATTACGATCTGATGCTGCGAGCCGCCCGGCAATATAACGCCCCGGAGCAAGACATCCCGACTTCTCCCCAACAAGTCACACTGGACGAGTTAGGAGGAAAGAAGCTTCTTCTCGCAGGCCAGAAAGAAGAGTTGGATGCAATAAGAGGCGTGGTGACAGCACGGGCGCTTGTCGATCCAACCGGAACCATACTATATACCGAGGTACCCGATCCTCAGATTTCGCGCTTTCGGATGGCATTTGCTACATTGAAGATATTCACGCCATCCCTGCTCAACAAGGTTGCTCCTTTCGAGCGGAATGGCAGGGCAATTTTTCATTGGCTTAATTTGCCTCCAGTTCGCTGGGCGCCCGCGCCTGGCACGAGCGTAATCCGCGTGCGCGCTGAAGATTTACGATAGCACCTGAAACCGCTGCATGTCAGCTTTTGGGCGATTCAACGACGCAGCCAAATGTCCAAAAATGGTCGCTTCCAGACCGTCCCCCTAACATCCCGGCCCGGACGGCATGGCTCCATCAGCATCATGTGACCCAGCAGCAACAGGTCCCTCAAAAAACATCCTATTTCCTGAACAGGCGTGAAATCGCTCTGTCCTATTCCGCGTTCGCGGTTCTATCCCGCGCTCCTCTTTGAAACGTCAGGCATATCGCGCTCACACGCATACGCGCGCCCCGGCACGCGCGCGCATATGGTGTGAACTTCGACGAAAAATGGCGGAATTCTACGGGTCGCGGGAGCGTTGCTCTACGCGGCCCTTCCATAGGCGGTGACAGTCTCCACCTCGGCCTTGTCGCCCAGCACGACCCCGACGCGCTGGTGCAGGCCGGTGGGCGTCACCTCCATGATCCGCTGATGGCCGTCGCTGGCGGCCCCGCCCGCCTGCTCGATCAGGAAGGACATCGGATTCGCCTCATACATCAGCCGCAGCCGGGCCTTGCCCGATTGGCGGTGATCGGCGGGATACAGGAAGATGCCGCCGCGCTTCAGGATACGGTGGACGTCGGCTACCATCGAAGCGGTCCAGCGCATGTTGTAATCCTTGCCCAGCGGCCCCTCCGTGCCCTGGATCCGCTCCTCTACATAGCGCGCGATGCCGGGCGACCATTGCCGCCGCCGCGCGATGTTGATGGCGAATTCGGCATTGCCCTGCGGCATCTGCATCGGGCCGTCGGTCATTCGCCAGGACCCGATTTCCCGATCGAGCGTGAATTCAAAGACGCCCGTGCCGATGGTCAGCACCAGCAGCGTCTGCGGCCCGTAGATCGCATAGCCGGCCGCCACCTGCTGCGTGCCGGGCTGGAGGAAGTCCTGTTCGATCACCTCGCGACCGGAACATTCCTCCGGCGCCTTGAGCACGGAGAAGATGGTGCCCACGCTCAGGTCGACGTCGATATTGCTGGACCCGTCGATCGGATCGAACAGCAGCAGATATTCCCCCTTCGGATAGCGGTTGGGGATGCGATGGAGCGTCTCCATCTCCTCCGAAGCCATTGCGGCCAGATGTCCGCCCCATTCATTGGCGTCCAGCAGCAGTTCATTGGCGATGACGTCCAGCTTCTTCTGCACCTCGCCCTGCACATTCTCGCTGCCCAGGCTGCCCAGCACTTCGCCCAGCGCGCCCTTGGACACGCTATGGCTGATCGTCTTGCAGGTGCGCGCGACGGTTTCGATCAGCAGGCGCAATTGCGGCGGGATGGCGTTCGCCTGGCGCTGCTGCTCGATCAGGAAGCGGGTGAGGGTTACAGACTGCATAGGGCGGGTTACTCGCTCAAGAAAATATGGCGCGCGGACGCTCGCCATGCATGGGACCAGCGATGCCGTAGCGGTCCCGCGCGCATCGGCAAAGCGCCAATTCGTGGTACTCCCGGGACGCGGGACGATCCGTTCACGGTTCCAGACTGGCCGCCACGCCGGTCCATGTGCGAACAGCGCGGCCTCGCGCAGCTGTTCCGGTGTCGGGCGGATGCCGGTGTAGAGCGCGAATTGCTCGATCGCCTGCAGCACGATGACTTCGCCGCCGGGAATGATCGCCTTTCCTGCCGCCCGGGCATTGCTCACCAGGCAGGAGGATTGCAAGGCTCCGGTCGCGGCCATGGCGTAGGCCCAGGCGGGCTAAAGGTCGTCGGAGGCGCAGGCGGTCGAAGGAGGGTATGGCGCAACAGTTGGCGAGACGGGGCCCGCAGCCTCCGGTGCTGCATCAGAGGCCGGGCAGATGGCGGCATCCGACCACGTGCCGAATCTCCAAATTACCGTTTGCATCTTGCGGGGCCTTGTGAGGATTGCCATGCCCTTAGGCACGGCAATCCCCATATGGTTCACCTGGCCCTGGCAGCGGTGACGATGATCTCGACCTTGTAGTCGGGGCTGGCGAGCTTTGCCTCGCCCGTGGCGCGGGCGGGTGCCTCGGCATCGGCGATCCATGCGTCCCACACCGCGTTCATCTCGGCAAAATCATTCATGTCGGCAAGCCAGATCTGCGCCATCAGCATATGATTCTTGCTGCTGCCCGTCTGTTCGAGCAGCGCGTCGATCTCTGCCAGCACGGCGCGGGTCTGGGCGGTGACGTTTTCGCCGGGCGCGCCGATCTGCCCTGCCAGATAGATGGTGTCGCCATGAATGACGGCTTCGCTCATGCGCGGGCCGCGGCCGATGCGGGAGATGGTCATGCAGGAAGGTTCCTTTTCTGGTTATGAATAGCGGCTGATTGCAAGATCTGCGGTCTCGATCCGGGGCTCGCGCCCGCCGATGATGTCCGCGATCACATGCCCCGACCCGCATGCCATGGTCCAACCCAATGTGCCATGGCCGGTGTTGAGGAAGAGGTTGGGGATTTTGGTGGCGCCGATCACCGGCGTGCTGTCCGGCGTCATCGGACGGAGTCCGGACCAGAAGCTGGCGCGGCCCAGATCGCCTGCGCCCGGGAACAGCGAACCCACCGAATATTCCAGCGTATCCCGCCGCGCCCTGGGCAGTCCTTTGGAATAGCCCGACAGTTCCGCCATGCCGCCCACCCGGATACGGTCGCCCAGCCGCGTGATCGCGACCTTGTAGCTTTCATCCAGCAGCGTCGATACCGGCGCCCGCGCTTCATCGACGATCGGGACGGTGATCGAATATCCCTTCACCGGATAGACCGGTAGCCTGATCCCCAAGGGCGCCAGCAACAGCGGGGAATAGCTGCCCATGGCGACCAGATAGGCATCGGCCCGGACAGGGCCGCTATCGGTCTCGACATGGCTGACCTTCCCGTCCGTGACGGCGATCCGGCCGATGGTGCGTCCGTTGAGGAAGGTCACGCCCTTCGCCTTCGCCATCTCCGCCAGCGCATTGGTGAATTTGAAGCAGTCGCCGGTTTCATCATTGGGGAGCCTCAGGCCCCCGGCGAGAGGCACGCCGCTGCCCGCCAGGCCCGGTTCCGCCGCGATGCATCCTGCTGCGTCGAGCACTTCGAAGGGCACGCCGTCCGCCTGCAGAACAGCGATGTCCTTGGCGATGCCGTCGAGTTGTTTTTGCTCGCGGAAAAGCTGCAAGGTGCCCTGCGACCGTTCGTCATAGGAAATGCCGGTTTCGCGCCGCAGGTCGATCAGCCGGTCACGGCTATATTCGGCCAGCCGCACCATCCGGCTCTTGTTGATCGCATAGGCGCGTTCGTTGCAATTGCCCAACATCGCCGCCATCCAGCGCAGCATGGCCATGTCCATCTGGGGCCGCAGGATCAAAGGGGCGTGCTTCATGAACAGCCAGCGCAGTGCCTTCATCGGTATCCCCGGCGCCGCCCAGGGTGAGGCATAGCCGGGCGAAATCTCGCCGGCATTGGCGAAGCTGGTCTCCAACGCCGGGCCGTCCTGACGGTCGATCACCGTCACTTCATGCCCTGCCTGCGACAGATACCAGGCAGAGGTGACGCCGATGACGCCGCTCCCCAGAATGGCGATCTTCATGCCTTCATGCTCCGCTGGTGCCGGATCGTCGCCGCGCCCTGGATGGTGCGGTGATAGCGATGTCCGAGTTGTGTCAGGATTTCATAGGCGATGGTGCCGGCGTCGGCCGCCACCTGATCCACCGTTTGATGGGGGCCCAGCAGTTCAGCTGGCGCACCCGGATAAAGGAGGGCGTCGGGTATGTCGGTCACGTCCAGCGTGATGCTGTCCATCGACACCCGTCCCACGATCGACGCGCGATGGCCGCCAATATAGGCCGAGCCCCTGTTGCTGAGATGGCGCGGCCAGCCATCGGCATAGCCCACCGCAATCGTGGCGATGCGCGTCGCCCGCTCGCAAACATGGGTCAGGCCATAGCCCACGGCCGCGCCGGCCGGAACGGTCCGCAACTGGATGATCCCGGCATTCAGCGAGACGACCGGTTGCATTATCGGGCCATCGCCCTGGGGGGCCCCGCCATAAAGGGCGATGCCGGCACGCACCATGTCGAAATGCCTCGCATGCAGGAAGCTGCCGCCGCTATTGTCCAGCGAGCGGGGCACATCCGGGAAATCCTTGCTGAATGTCTCGAAACTTTGGCGCTGTTTGTTGTTGGAAGGGGCATCGGGATCGTCGGCGCAGGCCAAGTGGCTCATCAGCAGGCGGAGGTCGATGCCCGCCAGGCGTTCCGGCTCCGCGCGCAGGATGGCGACCTCCTCCGGGGGCAGGCCGAGCCGCGACATGCCGCTGTCTGCCTGCAACGCTGCGGGCAAGCGTCGATTCAGGGTCCGGGCCATTTCCGACCAGCGCGCGATCTGATCGAGCGAGTTCAGAACCGGAATGGCGCCGATGGCCGCGCAATCGCTTTCCATGCCGGGCTGCAGCCCGTTGAGGATGAACAGGGCGGTGCCGTTGTCGAGCATGGTCCGGAGCGCCATGGCTTCGCCGAGATGCGCGACGAAGAAGTGGCGGCATCCCGCCTCTTGCAGACTGCACGCGACGATGTCCGCACCCAGGCCGTAGCCATTCGCCTTGACCACGCCGGCAACGGCGGCGGGGGCTACCTGCCGTTGGATCATCCGGTAATTCTCGACCAGCGCGTCGAGATCGATGCGGAGCACGGCTGCGGCGGTATCGATGGACGGCATATCCTTCCCCCTTCAAGGGGAAAGTAGCGTGCCTCCTTGCGAAAATGCTCTCAAATGACAGAAGGATCGTCTAATAAGAGCAAATATTTCGAAGGTTATTCGTAGGAAATGCAATAAAATGTCAGAATCGCTGGACGCCATCGACCGATCGATCATCCGCCTGCTCCGGCTGAATGCACGGCGGCCCAATTCGGAAATCGCGGCGGAGGTCGGTCTTTCGCCTTCGGCCTGTCACCGGCGTATCCGGATGTTGGAGGATGCCGGCGTGATCCGCGGCTATACTATCGTGACGACGCCTATGGAAAAGGAAGGCCGCGCCGTCGATGTGCTGGTGCAGGTGACGCTCGATCGGCAGACGGAGGATTATCTTGCCCGTTTCGAGCATGCCGTGCGGCAATGCCCGGAAATCCGGGAATGTTTCCTGATGACCGGTGGCGTCGATTATTGGCTTCGAGTGGAAACGGAGAGCGTGGCGGCCTATGAGGCGATCCATAGCGAGATCCTCTCCCGCATGCCCGGCGTCACCCGGATCAACAGCAGCATCGCGATGCGCGATGCGCTGCGGCCCAGGAAAGCGGCACGGCGATGACGGGCACGACGCCGCGCCTGGCGTGCATAGGGGGAAGCGCGGCTGAACGACATTCGAACGGTGCGAGCTAGACCCGTCTGGCAATGGCGCCCGCCGCCCATCCCATGCCGACCGCCAGCATGATCGCCGCCAGCCCATAGGCGAAGGGCCATTGTTCGGCAGAGACGGCCATGAACCGCTCGAACCCCGACTTTCGGACGGTGATGTCGCGCACGGCGGCGGCCACCACGCGGCCGTCCTGCACGAGGAAGGTTTCCGCCGTGTAATCGCCGACGATTACCCGGGCCGAAAGCGGCAGTCGCGCCCGGTATAACACGCCGTCCGTGATCTCTACCGTTCCGGGGCGCTCGACATAGAGACCGGCCCTTTCCCTGAGGTCGATCAAACCCTTCTGGAACCGATCCAGCTCCGCGCTTTCATTGAGCGAAGAGGGCGAAAGCTGGAGCTTGTCCACGCCCATTTCATAGATCGCCGCCGTCCGTTCATCGACCATCCTGTCGATCGGGCGGGACGATGCGATGGCGTAGAAGCTGGGAGCGGAGCGGAAACGCGCGCTGTCGGCGTTGATCCATATGCCGGCGACCTTCTGCTTTTCGCGCATCGTGATCGATTGATCCGGCCCCTTCAGAACGACCATGATGTCCGGCGGCTTGCTGGGCCGACGCCCGTCGGGATAGACGATCGCGCCGAACAGCAGCAGGTCCGCACCCGTGAAGCTATATTGTATTTCCACCTCGCGCTGGGACACGTCGGGCACGAGCATGGGTTCGTCTGCCGCCGTCAGCAGCAGCAGGGCGGGGAGAAGGGCCAGAAGCGCCCGGCGCCTCACCGCAGCTCCACCGTATAGATTTCGTCCGGTCGGAACCCCAGGCCCAGCGCCATCCGCGCCGCCACCAGCAGCACGATGGCGGCAAGCAGGATGCGCAGATATTCCGGCCGGATCGTCATCGAGATGCGCGTTCCGACCTGCGCGCCGGTCACGCTGCCGATCAGCAGCAGCAGGGCCAGGACAAGGTCAACCGCATGCGTGGTCATGGCGTGCATCATCGTCGTCGCCATGGTCACGAACAATATCTGGAACAGCGACGTGCCAACCACGGACTGGGTCGTCATCCCCAGCAGGTAGAGCATCGCCGGAACCAGGATGAACCCGCCGCCGACGCCGAGCAACATGGTGAGTATGCCGGTCGCCATGCCCAGCAGTAGTGGTGCCAGCGGCGAAATATACAGCCCGGACCGATAGAAGCGCCACCGCATTGGCAAGGCCGCGACAAGCGGATGGTGCCGCCTTTTGCGCGCTTGGATCTTCCTGCCGGTCTTCAGCGCTATCAGCGCCTGTATCGATTCCTTTGCCATCAACGATCCGATGCCGCCCAGCATCAGCACGTAAAGAATGCCGATCACCGTATCGATCTGTCCTATGGCCTGCAGCAGACGGAAGATCAGCACGCCCAGGCCCGCGCCCACCACGCCGCCGGCGATCAGCACGCCGCCCATGCGGAAGTCGACCGTGCCGCGCGACATATGGGTGAAGACGCCGGATACGCTGGCGCCTGTCACCTGGCTGGCCGCCGAAGCCGCGGCGACGGTCGGAGGAATGCCGTAGAAGATCAACAAAGGCGTGGTCAGGAATCCGCCGCCCACCCCGAACATGCCGGAAAGCAGGCCCACCACGCCGCCCAGGGCAATGATGACCAGCGCATTCACCGACAGGTTGGCGATGGGCAGATAGAGATCCATGCAATCCCTGGGTTAAGCCCAATATGCGGAGAGATAAAGGCGCTCTGCCTTAAAAATCAGCCCCAAGCGTTACTGCCGGACCGGAAGCCGGCGCGGCACGCCCCGCGATCCGTTCCCGCCATTCGACGCTCAGCCTGGTGCCGACAGGCTTTATGGGCAGGCGGATCTGAAGTTCCGGGCCGATGTCCAGTCGCTCCACCTGCGGCTGCGCCCCGCCGGAAAGGCTTGCGCCAAGCCGCACGGGCGCGTTGCCGAGGGGCGACAGCAGCGAGATCTTGCCGTCCACGAACAGGTCGCGTGACCGGAAACCGACCATGCCGCTCTGCGCATAGGCTTCGACTTCCAGGGACGGCGCGACCCGCGTCGGGCCGAAACCGCCGACCGCCAGCACGGCATTGGCGTTGCGTCCGCCCTGGCCCAGGGCAAACCGTCGTTCAGCGGCGAAGCTGACGGGGACGGTGCGCGCTGGCTGCCATGCCAAGCCCAGCGCGCCTTCGGGAGAGACCGGCTTGTTCAATGCAGCACTGGCGCGAGCATAAGCGGTCGCTCGGCTGGAGGCGCGCGGGGTCAGGTCGAAATCGAGGCGGAAACCCGCCTGTGATCCGCCCAGCCGTCCGCCGGTCGCGGCATCGGCGCGGGGGGCACTGTCGTCGCGCCACAGCAGCCAGGCACTGCCATGCCAACGGCTGGTGCCAGCGGCTGGCGGGTAGGCCATGGGCAAGGCAGGTGAAGGGTTGATCGATGGAGCGGCTCCCATGACCTTGCCCGAAACCTCCTCGGTCGACGCCGCTTCCCTTGTAGCGGGTGCGGCGGGTGCCAAGGCTGCTTTGATCCTTGTTGCTCTGGCCCATGGTGACGATGCCATGAGCGCCAGTCCCGGCGCTGCGGCGGCAGATGTCAGCCTTTGCGGCGGCCCGCTCTGCCGAACTGGCGGACCATGCCCTTCGGCTGTGATTCCTACGTTGGTCGCATAAGTCGTAGGACGGAATGGACCCTCACCGGGACCGCCCATTGCGCCGCCGAGAAGGTCGAAGCCGGTCCCCGCCAGACGGATGGCGACCCAATCGGCTATAACAAGCGTGAAGAAGCGGACCGGGCGTCCGCTGGCCGCCTTGTTCATGCCTGGGATTCCAGATCCGGAAAACGATGCTGTGTCTTGTCCCAGGTCAGCGGCCTGCCGATGAGCGACCGAAGATAGAGGAGCATGGCCCGTCTGGCGGCCATCATGGCAATGATATTGGCGATCAGCGTGCGCGGTATGGCGCCCAGTCCGAAAACCCATCCATAAGCCATGCCGGAAAAAATCGCCCGCATCGCCATTCGCCAGCTCATGAACCCGAAATTGATCCACAGCAGGACTTCGATGACGGGGGAGATCCTGGCGAAAGTGACATCGCTGAACAGGCCTGCGACGAGCAGCACGCCCCAGAGCAGAAGCGCGAGATAGGCGGTAAACAGGACGAAGGCGGAAAGGGCGGCGGCGCGGTCCCGCATGCGCATCCACCATTCGGCAGGGCCGCCCTGCCAGCCCATGCGGTCCCAGCCAGCAAGTGAGATGCCGACCATCCAGCGCGCCTTCTGCTTGACGGCTGCCTTCAGATTGTCGGGAAAATATTCCCTGGTGGCGACGAGATCGCCATTTCCGTCGCGCATACGTACGAAGATGCCCCGTCCGCCCATGTTGCTGATGCGCAGGCCGACCTCATAATCCTCCGTTAGCGATTCCGGATCAAATGGTCCGCCGGGGCCGGCATTCGCCAGCCGCTCCAGCATCTGCCGTTCAAATGCGCACGCTACGCCAGCCGAGGGCATGGAGGCGCCCATGGCTTCACGCACGGTCAGGAACTTGCCGTGGCTCTCCGCAAATTCATCGCAATAATGATTGGCGATAAGCTTCGACCACCAGCCGCCATTGCCGGGCAGGGGCAGGACCGGAAGCTGAACGAGCTGGAATCGGTCCGTCATCACGTCGAACAGTCGGATTTCATCGCGGTGAACCACGTCTTCCGCGTCATGCAGGGCGATCGCCTTGAAGCGCGATCCGGTACGTCTTTCCTCCTGAAGCATGGCGCGCCAGACACGGTTCAGGCAATCGGCCTTCGTGGTCGGCCCGTCGCGTTCGTTGATGCACAGGATCAGCCGCTCTTCGCCGGAAGCGAGGGGCGTCAGTATATCCAGAGTGGCTCGGTCATTGGGATAGATGCCGACAAAGATGCGGTAGTCCTGATTACCCCAGCGGTTCAGCGCATTGCGCAACATTCGGCCGATCACATCGGCCTCCTGCCAGGCGGGAATGAAGATGGCGATGCGGCCCGGCTGCCGCGAAGCCGGCAGGGTCGCCGTCGTCATTCGCTCGTGGCGCGAATAGACAATCAGCTTGCGCCACAGCCGACGACACAGGAAAACTGAGTCTATAATGAAATCATCGATCCCGCCAATCGCCAGTCCCACAACCGCGAACAGCAGAATTTCATGATGAACCCTCCCCAGAATAACGAAGATGGTCTCCCCCACGGAATGCGGCTCCCTGTATTCCCCGGACGCGCTATGGCAGCAAAGAATTGATTCTCAAACATTTATTGGTTGCGACATCGGAATGAACATCGATCTTCAGCCCTCTTCCAGCCCACTCCCACAGGAGCAAGCAGCATGATCAATCGGCGCTCCTCGGCGCTGCGTGATTTTCTGAAAAGCGAAGCGGGGCGGGCGGCCGCCTCCTGCTGATGGGGGCTGTCGCCCTGGCCATGCTGTTCGCCAATTTGCCGGGGCCTGCGGGGCATCTCCATCATGCCTTTGTTCATGCGGAGGCCGGGCCGGAATTGAAGCGCGGTCTGGGCAAGCAGATCGGCATCTTCGGCAGCATTCTCGCTGGCTTGCGGCTTTCGGCCGTGACGGGATATCTTGTCCTGCGACGTGCCAAATACCGCTGAAGATCCTGATTTACTCGTCCAGCCGCCTTTCCCATGCGTCGGACGGAATCGTATAGCTACTGGGCCGGTGTTATCCTGACGCTGCCGCAGAGCGAATCGCACTTGATGCGAACTCCAGCCAATCTTTTCAACGATCAGGTAGGAGGGTGAATATGAATAGGGAGATGGATGTAAATTATCTGCTGCACAGGCAGCAGGTCGCCTTGATCCGTGCGCAGATGAGCCGGTCGGCGAAGGGCCGGGAAGCCTATGAGGGTCTTGCGCGCGGCTATACGGATCAGATCGATGCCTACAGGCGTCAGAATGAAAATCTGGTCGATCTGACCCATTAAGCGTCCCCGCATTTCCCCACGATACTCTGGTCGTGACGACCCCTCTGTCAAAGCCGGTTGATCAGTCGCGCTATCGATTCATGATGCGTTGCATCGTCACCGCATTCCTTTTCCAGCATGGACTTTATCTGCTCCAGTTCTGCTTCGGTCAGATGTTCGATACCGATGAACTCGTTCCGTGCTGTCGAAAGGGCGCGTATCAGTTCGTCCATTTTCGCCTGAATGGCTGAGCCATCCCGATTTTGCGCATTCTGGATCAGGAACACCATCAGGAAGGTGACGATCGTCGTGCCGGTGTTGATGATGAGCTGCCATGTGTCGGAATAATGAAAGATCGGGCCGGTCACGATCCAGGCCAGGATGATCAGCGCCGCCAGGATGAAAGCGGCAGGCTGGCCAGACCAACTTGCGATACGGTGGGCAAAGGCTGTGAAAATCCGGTCCATCTTTCTTTTTCTCCGCTGGCCATAGCAAATATTTAGCCCCTGTTCAGGCCATGCTTGCCATGAAGGCGGGATGACAGCCATCCCTTTCCGTGCGCTGGCCTGCGGGCTTGGCGCTTCTCTCTTCCTGATGTCCTGTGCGACGGTTTCGCCCGAATCACGCCTGCGAACGGGCTTGATCGATGCGGGCGTGTCTCCCCGCATGGCGGGCTGCATGGCGGAAAGGATGGTCGATCGGCTGAGTTTGGCGCAGCTCCGCAGGCTCCAGTCGCTGGCCTCGCTCCGCAAATCTCACATGGGCGACATGACGGTGGACCGGTTCCTCTTCAAGGTCCGCGCGCTGGAGGATCCAGAGATATTTGCCGTGACGAGCAAGGCGGCGATCGTCTGCGCCATCGACCGCTGATTTCGCAATAACCGCGCTGTCGCTTCGCAAAGGTTTTGCAATTTTGCAAAGTCATTTTGCGAAATTTTCTGGCGCTGGCTCCCTGCCTGTGCTTAGCCGCTGTCCAGAAGAGTTTCAGCGGAAAGGACGGGCGAGCCCCATGAACATCCACGAATATCAGGCGAAGGAATTGCTGGCCAAATACGGCGCGCCGATCGCTGCCGGTTATGCCGCCTTCTCCGTCGAGGAAGCTGTCGAAGCGGCGAAGAAACTGCCCGGGCCGCTCTATGTCGTGAAGTCGCAGATCCACGCCGGCGGCCGCGGCAAGGGCAAGTTCAAGGAACTCGCTCCTGAAGCGAAGGGCGGTGTCCGCCTCGCCTTCAACCTGGATGAGGTCAAGGCCCACGCCACCGACATGCTCGGCAACACGCTGGTCACCATCCAGACCGGCGAAGCGGGCAAGCAGGTCAACCGCCTCTACATCACCGACGGCGCCGACATTGCGAAGGAATTCTACCTTGCCCTGCTGGTCGACCGCGCCAGCAGCCGGGTCGCTTTCGTAGTGTCGACCGAAGGCGGCATGGACATTGAAGAGGTCGCCCACTCGACCCCGGAAAAGATCCACAGCTTCTCTGTCGATCCGGCCGCCGGTTTCCAGCCGCATCACGGTCGTTCGATCGCCGCCGCCCTGGGCCTGAGCGGCGATCAGGCTAAGCAGGCTGCCAAGGTGGCTGCCTCGCTCTACGCCGCGTTCCTCGACACCGACGCCGAGCAGATCGAAGTCAATCCGCTGGCGCTGACCGAGCAGGGCAATCTGTTGGTCCTCGACGCCAAGGTCGGTTTCGACGGCAACGCGATGTTCCGTCACAAGGACATCGCCGAACTGCGCGACCTGACCGAGGAAGATCCGGCGGAAGTCGAAGCGTCCGAATATGACCTCGCCTACATCAAGCTCGACGGCAATATCGGCTGCATGGTGAACGGCGCGGGCCTGGCCATGGCGACCATGGACATCATCAAGCTGAACGGCGAATTCCCCGCCAACTTCCTGGACGTCGGTGGCGGCGCCAACAAGGAAAAGGTGACTGCGGCCTTCAAGATCATCCTGAAGGACCCGGCGGTGAAGGGCATTCTCGTCAACATCTTCGGTGGCATCATGAAGTGCGACATCATTGCCGAGGGCATCGTCGCCGCCGCCAAGGAAGTGAACCTGTCGGTTCCGCTGGTTGTCCGCCTGGAAGGCACGAACGTCCAGCAGGGCAAGGACATTCTGGCCGCTTCGGGTCTGGCCATCGTCCCGGCGGACGATCTGGGCGACGCGGCGAAGAAGATCGTGGCGGAAGTGAGGAAGGCAGCCTGACGCAGCTTTTCGCCTGAACAAGACACCAAGGGGTGCGGGTGGTCCGGTAACGGGCTGCCCGCGTCCGCGTTCGCATTTGCGAGCTTGGCGTGAATGAAGGAAGGATGTTGGAGATGAAGATCCTTGTGCCCGTGAAGCGGGTGATTGACTATAATGTGAAGCCGCGCGTGAAGGCGGATGGGACGGGCGTCGATCTGGCGAACGTCAAGATGTCGATGAACCCTTTCGACGAGATTGCGG